>JAAXID010000265.1 GCA_012270545.1 Anaerolineae bacterium
TTGATTTCCATCGATACGTCTTACAGTTCGACGCTGCCGGAAGCGCTCTCGCGCGCGCCGGAAACAGCGCCAGTGTTTCTGGAGGATGACGAGCCGCTGCAGTTGCGCGTCTTCATCGATCGCAGCGTGGTAGAGGTCTACGCCAACGGGGTGCAGTGCGTCGCGGTACGTGTCTATCCGGCGCGGGAAGACAGCCTCGGCGTCTCGCTGCGGGCGCAGGGACGGGCGGCGACGCTCAATCGCTTCGATGCCTGGCGGATGCGGAGTGTCTGGGATTGAGGCGAGGGAAGCTGGAACCATGCCACATATCGTCCCCTTCGTCACCGAAATCGACATGAATTCCGGCGAGCTCTCGGCGCCGGGTTATGTCATTCAGCGGAAGCTCAGTGACATGGCGACGATGTACATTGACGAAGCGGCCGCGAGGCGAATCCTGGCGGAGGAGGGCGACCGCCTGATCTACGAGGTGCAGGGCGTGGCGCTGCCGGCCGAAGAGGGACAGATTCCGCATTGCACGACGCGGATTCTAGCGGGGCGCATCGGCGAGGAGTATCACATGACCAAAGGGCACTATCACGCGCGGCGCGAGCAGGGCGAGGTCTACTTCGGCTTGTCCGGGCGGGGCTACCTGGTCATGCAGACCGAGACCGGCGAGACGAGCGTCGTCGAGATGGTCGCCGGCAGCGCCGCCTACGTGCCGCCGTATTGGGCGCATCGCACGGTCAATGTCGGCGCTGAGGATTTCGTTTTCTTCTCGGCCTGGGAAGCGCGCGCCAGTCATGACTATGGCGCGATCGAGCGCGCTGGCTTCCGCAAGTTGGTGCTGCTGCGCAATGGCAAGCCGGCGGTGCTTGAGAATCCGAATTACAGCTGACTGACACGAGGACATGGCATGACCCAGCCCAATATCATCCTCATCATCACCGATCAGCAGCGCTACGACACGATTAACGCCTTGGGCTTCCCCTATATGGACAGTCCCAATCTCGACCGGCTGGTGAACGAAGGGGTCAGCTTCGATAATTGTCATGTGACGGCGCCCTCTTGCGCGCCGGCGCGAGCCAGCCTGTTCACCGGCTACTATCCTCACGTCACCGGCATCATGCGCAATGGCGACCGCTGGCGGCACTCCTGGGTCGAGGATTTGAACGCGGCCGGCTATCACTGCGTCAACATCGGCAAGATGCACAGTAATCCATTTGAGACGCAGCTGGGCTTTCATGAGCGCTATGTAGTGGAGAACAAAGATCGCTACCTGCAAGGGCGCTATTATTTCGATGAATGGGACAAGGCATTACAGGCGCGCGGTCTGGTCAAGCAGCAGCGCGAATTCTATCGGCAGCGGGACGATTATCGCGAGCGGATGGGCGCCTTCAGCTGGGACCTGCCGCCGGAGACGCATTCGGATAATTTCGTCGGCGGGCTGGCGCAGTGGTGGCTGAACACCTATCCCAAGACTGAGCCGCTCTTCTTGCAGATCGGCTTTCCGGGTCCGCACCCGCCCTATGATCCGACGCCGGAGGCGGCCGCCGAGTACATCGACCGCGATCTGCCACTGCCGACTGTGACGCAGGCGGAGCTCGACGGGCAGCCGCCGCCCTATCGGCGCTATCGGCAGCACAACACCGAGGTCGATCACGATTCGGTGGTGCACTTGCTGGAGCCAGCGCGCATCCAATTGCAGCGTCTGCGCGCCTATTACGCCGCCAACGTCAGCATGATCGACAAGCAGGTCGGGCAGATCATGGAGGCGCTGGAGGCGCAAGGCTACCTGGAGAACAGCATCGTCATTTTCACCAGCGATCACGGCGATTGCCTGGGCGATCACGGTCAGATCCAGAAGTGGACGATGTACGATATTATCACGCGCGTCCCGGCGATATTCTGGGCGCCCGGGCGTTTCCCCGCTGGCGGGCGCATCGGCGCGCTCTGCCAGTGGATGGACATCGGGCGGACACTGCTTGAGCTAGCTGGCGTGAGGCCGGCGGAGGATATGCAGGCGGTCTCGCTGCTGCCGGCGCTGCGGGGCGAGGATTGGCGCGGGCGCGAATACGTCTTCGCCGAGCATCCGGCTGATGGTAATTACGAGGGTCCGTATCAGACGATGATTCGGAGCGAGCGTTACAAGCTGGTGCACTTCATGGGCGAGGCGTACGGACAGCTCTTCGACCTGGAGGCGGATCCGGGCGAGGTTGACAACCGCTGGGATGACGCGGCGCTGGCGGCGGTGAAGCGGGAGTTGCTGGAGGCGCTGCTCAACTGGCGGCTGGAGAGTACGATTCAGACGCGGGACTTGTTTCAGGATCACCGTTGAGAGCGCATGAAGCGGTCGACATCGACGCGGGATTTGGCGCCGATCGAGCCGATGGCGGGCCGCTTGAACGGCAAAGATGAAGGGCGCGCAAGTGAAAGCAGGGCACATGGGGTACGACAAAGTCAGAATCGGGATCGTCGGCATCGGCAACATGGGCACAGCGCATGTGAAACACGTCATTGACTTGCCGAATACGGAGCTCGCCGCCGTCTGCGATCGAAAGGCGGAACGGTTCGAGACGGTCTTTGCCGCTGAGGATCCGCCGGAAGTAAAGGCGTCCGAGGACGACGGGCCTGAAGCTACCGGAGAAGTTCGTCCCGATTATGCCCAGATCCTTGCAGATACGGCGCAATTCACCGATTACCAGGAGATGCTTGACGCGGTCGAGCTGGATGGTGTGATCATCGCGACGCCGCATTACGATCATCCCGACATGAGCTTGCTAGCCTTCGAACGCGGTATTCACGTATTGGTGGAGAAGCCAATCGCGGTGCAGGCCAAAGAAGCGCAGCGCATGATCGACGGCTATCGCGCCGCCCGGGAGACGCGCCAGGACCTGGTGTTCGCCGCGATGTTTATGCAGCGCACCTGGGGCCATTGGCGCAAGATCAAGTCGATGATCGCTGGCGGCGAGTTGGGGCAGCTCATTCGCTGCAGCTGGCTCATTACCGATTGGTTCCGCACGCAGAGCTATTACGACAGTGGCGGCTGGCGCGCGACCTGGCGTGGCGAAGGCGGCGGCGTGCTGATGAACCAGTGCCCGCACAATCTGGATCTGTATCAGTGGATCGTGGGCATGCCGGCGCGGGCGCAGGGCTTCGTCAGTTTTGGCAAGCATCACCAGATTGAGGTGGAGGATGAGGTGACCGCCTACTTCGAGCACGAGAACGGCATGGTCGGTCATTTCATCACTACGACTGGCGAATCACCCGGCACCAACCGGCTGGAAATCGCCGGCGAAAATGGCAAGCTGGTATATGATGCGTCCTCCCCTGGAGAGAGGGGGAGTGTGGGAGGGGGGGCAAAGTCCAACGGTGAGCTTCTCTTTTACCGCAACGAATGGTCATCGATCAAGCAAATACGCGAATCAGAAGCGGGTTTTGAGGCGGTGCCCAATAGACGCGAGGTGATCGCGTATGAGCCTAAGACCACGCATGGGCACGAGCTCATCATCGAGAATTTCGCCGA
>JAAXID010000282.1 GCA_012270545.1 Anaerolineae bacterium
GATTCCATGGAGCATCTGTGCAAGGCGCTGCCGCGCTATGAGCGATTCCAGATGCCGGACTTCAGCGGCTACAGCAGCGAAATCCGGGCAAATTGGCGCTTCCTGGCGGAGATTCACGAGCAGCTGGAACACTTTACGAACGATCCGGAGAGCAACGCCATTTACGCCATAACCGCCAGGGACAGCCCCGATCGTTTGCAGATACATATATCGCCCCTGCACGTTGGACCTATGATGGAGGAATACCTCAATCAAAGGATGGAAAGCATCGTCCTCACCAGCGCGACATTAACGACGCGGGGCAACTTTGAACATATCGCGGAACGGCTATACACCGAGGATTATCAGAAAGTGGCGCTGGGTTCGCCGTTCAACTACAAAGCGTCAACCTTGCTATACGTCCCGACAGACATGCCCGAGCCGAGCCAGCGGCACGATTACCAGCGAATGGTTGAGCGCGGCGTCATCGAATTGGCGGCTGAGCTTCAGGGACGCGTGATGGTGCTCTTCACCAGCTATGCTCAGCTGCGAGAAACATCCCGCGCCGTTACGCCGCGTCTCGCGCTTGGCGACATCACCGTCTACGATCAGAGCTTCGGCGGCAGCCGGGACGCGCTGCTCGAAAGCTTCAAGAAGGCGGACAAAGCCGTGCTGATGGGCACGCGCAGCTTCTGGGAGGGCGTTGACATTCCTGGCGATGACCTCAGCGCCCTTGTCATAGCGCGGCTGCCATTTGCCGTTCCCTCCGATCCCGTCTTCTCCGCTCGCTCCGAAACCTATAGCGACCCATTTCAGCAATTCGCTGTGCCTGACGCCATCCTCCGTTTTCGCCAGGGATTCGGCCGCTTGATTCGGCGCCGCAGCGACCGAGGCGTGGTCGCCATATTTGACAGCCGGGTCATCAGCAAACGATACGGCGGTGATTTTCTTGAATCGCTTCCCGATTGCACAGTACAATACGGTTCACTGGAGAATCTGCCAAATGTCGCCTCTGACTGGATCCATAAGAGTTGAGAACGGAAAATGAAAACCCCTGCCGGTCGCGAGTGCCCCCACTACTACGCCGACTATAATCGCCACACGCGCGACATCGAAGAATGCCGCCTGGCCAAAAGCAATCCCGATTCCGAGCAATGGCATCCGAAGGATTGCGTCAAATGTCCCGTACCCGACATTGTATTAGCCAACGCCAGCCCGGACACAGAGCTCGTCCTCACAATCAAGGCCGGTTTCCTTGGCTTTGTCCGGCGGGTGGAAGTTGAAGCGATCTGCCTCAAAAATGGCGAAAAGGTCGATCCCTACGTTGGCTGCCCGGATGAGCATCCCGGCCTTGATATCTTTCGCCAGGCACTGGAAAGCAGCGATGATTAAGGCGGTCCTGCTCGATCTGGACAATACGCTGCTGCACAATCCCGATCGAGAATGGGTCGCCGCCTTTCGCCAGCAATGGGACCTGCACTTTGCCGAGTCCCACGGAATCAAATACGCGTCCAGCGCCCTTCGAAACGCCATTGGATGCTTGAACCGCGAGCCGGCAACTTACCGCAAGAACGCCGACATCATTCTTGACGCGCTTTCATTGGAGATGCCAATGACGGACGCCGCGCTCTCCGCCGCTATCGCCAGCTTCTATCAGGGCAATTACCACCGCCTAAGAAAGAATACTGCGCCAATCGCCAAAGCTGCCGAATTGGTGGAAGCCTTGTTGGGGCAGAATCTCCTCGTTGCGATCGCTACCAATCCTTTCTTCCCTGAAGCGGCAACGCTCGAACGAATCGGCTGGGCGGGCTTGGCCGACTTCATATCGGGGTTCGCTTTCATCACTCATTGCGAGAATATGCACTTTGCCAAACCGAGTCCAGCCTATTATGCCGAGACCATTGCCCGCGTCGGCGTCGAACCCGATGAGGCCCTGCTCATCGGCGACAGCATACACAACGATATCGAACCGGCGAGGGCGATCGGCATCCACACATGGTATGTAGACGCAGCCGACAGGCTTGATTCCCTTTCCAATCATGTCCGCGAATCCGGCTGGCGGGAAAACTATCTTTCGCGCCATCTGCAGCCGAGCATGATTTTCCCGCAATTTATCGGCAATATTGCTGCGCTCCACGGACTGCTGGCGGAAGTCAAGCCACATCAATGGCTGCAGCGTCCCGACCCGCATGAATGGTCAATTCTGCAGATTCTTTGCCACCTGTGGCAATCCGAGGAACTTGTGCATCGCGAGCGATTGCAGGTGATCCTCGATCAGGATAATCCCTTCATTGCCGCGCCGCCGCCGCCCGGTCCCGATATTCCGCTATGCCACGAAGATGGTAAAGAAGTACTCTACTGCTTTCAGCGCGAGCGCGAGCAGACCATTCGCTTGCTATCGGAGTTGACGCTGACGCAATGGGACCGCTCGGCGCGACACAGCATATTTGGCTTGACAACTATTTTGGAGATGGCTCATTTTACGGCGCAGCACGACCGCCTGCACATCACACAGCTCTGTCAGACCTTGGGCAAATGCGCCGAATGAAGGTCGGGGCAACGCATAAGCTGGCAGCGGGCTCCGCTATTGGCAGTCGCTTGAGAGGATTATCCGTTGGCACTATGCGCGTCCGACCCATTAACGATTCGCGTTGACTAATGACGTACTTACTATACAATACGTTTAGATAGTTCTGAACTTCACAATTATTGAGTTGGAGTCCAACATGTCTGGCGCGTTAATTGATCAAGTGGAGTTGAATGAATCGCTGGACGAGGGGATGGAAGCTGTTGAGCGCGCGATGCTCGATGTGACGGATAGCGACGTGCAGGTTTTGCGGGAAGCCAGTCGTCATATTTTGAGCGCCGGCGGTAAACGCATTCGGCCGCGCCTGCTCCT
>JAAXID010000248.1 GCA_012270545.1 Anaerolineae bacterium
TATCAGCAGCATATTGACGACTTGCTGCGGAAGAAGAAGCATGTGCTTTCCGGCGAGGTCGAGTCGGTGTTGGGCTTATTGAGCGATCCGCTCAGCCGCATCGAGAGCATCCGCAGCGCGCTCAATGACATGGACTTGAAATTCGAGCCGGCGAAGGACAGCGACGGTGCGCCTCAGCCGCTCGTGCAGAGTACAGTCAACAAACTCCTGGCGAGCAGCGACCGCGAAACGCGCCAGAACGCCTGGCAGAATTATGCCGACAGCTACTTGAAATTCCAGAATACCTTCGCCACGACCTATCTGGCATCGGTGAAGCGCAATGTGGTGATGGCGCGCCTGCGCGGTTACGAGAGCGTCCTGCAGGCCAAGCTCTCTCCAAACAACATTCCGGTGGAGGTCTTCCACAATCTGATCGAAACCTACAAGAAGCATATCCCCACCTGGCAGCGTTATTGGGATGTGCGGCGGCGGGCGCTGGGTTACAAGACGATTCATCCCTGGGATATCTGGGCGCCGCTGACAGCCGCTGACCCCGAACTAACGTATCCCGAAGCGGTGGATATGATCGCCGCTGGCATGGCGCCGCTGGGCGAGGACTATGTGGCGACGATGCGGCGCGGCTGCCTCGAGGAGCGCTGGGTCGATTACGCCATCAACGAGGGCAAATCCGAGGGCGCTTTTTCCTTCGGCACTTATGACAGCCACCCCTTCATCATGATGAGCTTCGATGGCAATTTGAGCTCGATGAGCACCTTGGCGCATGAGCTGGGGCACTCGATGCACAGCCACTACACGCGCGCGCATCAGCCCTTCGTCTACAGCAATTACTCAATGTTCGTGGCCGAGGTCGCCTCAAATTTCAATCAAGCGATGGTGCGGGCGCATCTCTTTGCCAGGCAGGCCGACCGCGATTTTCAGTTGGCTTTGATCCAGGAGGCGATGGACAATATCCACCGCTACTTCTTCATCATGCCGACGCTGGCGCGCTTCGAATTCGAGGTGCATACGCGCATGGAAAACGATGAGCCGCTGACGCCGGAGACACTCAACGAGATCATGTCCGGCTTCTACGCCGAAGGTTATGGCGAGACGATGAGCGATGACCGGCGCCGGACCGGCATCACCTGGGCGCAGTTCGGCCACTTGTACGAGGCCTATTACACTTTCCAGTATGCCACCGGGATATCGGCGGCGCATGCGCTGGCGAACGCGATTCTGGCGGGCGATGACGACGGCGCGGTTGATCGCTATCTGGCGTTGCTGCGCGCGGGCAGCAGCGATTATTCGATGCCCGTGCTGAAGGCGGCCGGCGTGGATATGTCGACGCCGCTGGCGGTGGAGGAGACGTTTAAGGTGTTGGAGGGGCTGGTGGATCGGCTGGAGGGGCTGTTAGAGTAGCGGAAAATGCAACCAAACCTAACGCAAATCGACCAAGACACCGCTATTGCTATGGCAGTATACACTGGCAATCAGCTTTATGACGAAGGCGATGAAAAGCATTATTGGGCTTTGACGCTTATCGTCTCCAATCTGTTTGAATTGGTCGGGGAAGGCGAGACAAGCGTCGATCGTTTCGTAGACGGCTTCCAACGTATCGCGCCTCAATTGGCTGTCAATGAAACTGTTCACGGCTGGCAATTTGACTGCTTAGCCCGGGCAATCAGGAATTGGATTGACCACGGGCTCGAGCTGGATAGACCACAACTAATCAACCGGAAATCACGAAAGACAGTGAAGATAGTTAGAGTTGGCTTCGTAACCTCCGCGATTGACCGAGATGTCGGATTCCTTTACGATGTGGATAAGATTACGGACGACGAGCACGCATTGCTGTTTTCACCGGCAGTGTTCTGGTCTTTAGTTATTCACTGGCATGAAAGAGACCTATAGTATGAGACCAAAGCAGTATGTGCTATATGAACCCGGTGGACGGAAGATCCGTGGGTACGACGGTGGCCAGTTAGTTGAAACCCGCTATATAGAGGTCGTGCCGACGGACATAAAATCACCGGATCGCGACAATTTTCTCCAGTTGCTAGGAGAATTGCAGCGGGACGATCTGGAGTTTTGCCGCGTTGGATACGTTGATGACAACGGAGTCGGCGTCTATTGTGGCGCGCTCGGCTTTCTGGATGGAACGGAAACTGTACCGTAGGACATCAAGCAAGCCGCAAATATTGGCCTTGTTGTTACTCCGCGGAAAAGAACTATATTTCCACGAAATCAACCTCAATCGGAGACCCCATCGCATGCCCAAAATCACATTCATCGGCGCTGGCAGCTTCGGCTTCACGCGCAAGCTTGTTAAGGACATATTGACCTTTCCCCTGCTCGAGGGCAGCGAGATCGCGCTGATGGATATCGATGCCGAGCGCCTCGACTTTGCCCAGCGCGCCGTGACCCGCATCGTCGAAGCCGGCGAGTATCCCGCTAGAGTGACCGCCACGATGGACCGCGTCGAAGCGCTGCGCGGCGCCGATTACGTGGTTGTGACGATTCTGGTCGGCGCGACCGAGGTCTGGCGGCATGATATCGAGATCCCGATGAAATACGGCGTCGATATGAACGTCGGCGATACGCGCGGCGTCTCCGGCATATTCCGTTCGCTGCGCACCATTCCCGTTCTGGTCGATATCGCGCGCGATATGGAGCGCTATTGCCCGAAGGCGCTGATGCTCAATTACACCAATCCGATGGCGATGCTCTGCCGGGCGATGGACATCGAAACCGACATCAACGTCACCGGCTTGTGCCACAGCGTGCAGGGCACCTCAAAGATGCTGGCAAACTGGATCGGCGCGCCCTACGACGAGATCAACTATACCTGCGCCGGCATCAATCACACCGCCTGGTTCATCGAGTACACCTGGAAGGGCGAAGACGCATATCCGCTGATTCAGCGCGCGATCAGGGAGAACGATGACATCTACAATGCCGAGCAGGTGCGCAACGAGATGTACCTGGCGTTGGATTATTACGTCACCGAATCGAGCGGGCACAACTCGGAATACAATTGGTGGTTCCGCAAGCGGCCCGACCTGATCGAGAAATACGCCACGCACGGCAGCAATTGGAACCCGGGGCATCACGCCTACATCCTCAAGGAGTATCGCCGGCGCGAGCACGACTGGCGCGATGACATCCACGACTGGTTCGAGCAGGACGAGATCGACCTGGAGCGCGGGCATGAATACGCCGCCTATATTATCAACGCGATGGAAGGCGGCAGGCCCTTCAAGTTCAACGGCAACGTGCCGAACGCCGGCTTGGTCGACAACCTGCCGGACAGCGCCTGCGTCGAGGTGCCGGTTTGGGCCTCGCGCGATGGGCTGGAAGCGGTAGCGGTCGGTCCCCTGCCTCAATCGGTTGCGCCACTGACCAACCTCTACTCGCAAATCGAGGAGATGGCGGTTGAGGGCATCCTCAAGGGCGACAAGCGGCTGATCTATCAAGCGGTTGCTTATTCGCCACTCTCGGCGGCGGTCTGTTCGCTGCGGGAGATTCAGTCCATGGTCGATGAGCTCTTCGCTGTGAACGAGGTCTATCTGCAGCCGGCCTTCACTTAATCATCCTGTACAAATGAATGCCGGCAAAGCAGTGGTATAATAGAAGCGCAACATTGCCGTAGGCGATAAGGACTGATCAATATATGGCTAGTGAACAGTTGCTAAATCACGAAGGACGCATCTCGTCATTGGAAAGCGTGTATCAGCATCTGGCGACGAAGGCAGATATCGAAAGTTTGCGCACCGATCTCGAAGGGCTGCGTTCGGAAATGAAGTCAATGCGTTGGAGCATCGGCTTGACCGTCGCGCTTATTGTCACGATTATCAACGTGATTGTGCAATTGGCTTTGA
>JAAXID010000269.1 GCA_012270545.1 Anaerolineae bacterium
ATCGTGCCATGTCTCACTAAGTCACAATCAGCTCTTCTAATGTAGTGGCGGGTGACGCAGTATTTTTACGGTACCCGCTGCAGTTCAAGCAGAAAGACCGCTAGCCCTTGGCAATTTCAGACGCGTCGATGACATCGTCTATCGGTGGCACGTATCCGGTGACGTCATCCCGCCAGGCGCCGAGATTATCGGGCCAATACAGGACGAACTCGACTGCCTCGTCCACCACAATGTCCTGCACCTGGTCGTATTTCGCGTGTCGATCATCGGCGTCTGCGCTGGCGGCGCCGGCGTTCATCAAGCTATGCGCCTGCTCGAAGTTGTCGCTATTTTCCGGCCCCCAGCCAAACAACGATTCGCCGCTGCCAAGGAAGGGTCCATAGATCCAACGCGTGTGGATATCGATGTCACCGCCGAGAGCGCTGGTATTGCCCCAAGTCGTGTAGGTATCGAAGGTGCGGTCGAAGACGAATTGATAGCCCGCCTCCACTTCGATCAAGCGGATCTCGGTCTCGATGCCAACCGCTTCCACCATCGGCTTAATCAAGGTGACAGTGTCGGCCAGGAACTTAAGCGAGCCCGCCATCAGCTCAAGTTTGATGCCCTCAGCGCCAGCCTCGCTTAGCAGCGCCCGCGCCATATCTGGGTCGTAGTTGTACTTGTCGGCATCGGCGTTGAAATTGTCCATCGAGGGCGGGATGCTGGAGCCGTTGCCGGGCAGGCCCTTGCCGCTCAATACCGTGTCGATGATAGCTTGGCGGTCGATGGCATAGGAAAGAGCCTGACGCACGCGTGCATCGTCCAACGGCGGCTTTGTGCAATTGTAGGCGATAAAGGCTCGACGGGTGCTGGGTCCGGAACCGGCGACAATGCCTGGCGCGCGACCGAATATGTCAAAGCTTTCGGGCGGCACCTGCTCCATAACATCGGATTGGCTCGCGACCAGATTCGCCATGCGCACGCTGGCTTCCGGCACTTCACGATAGGTCAGGCTATCAAGGAGCGGCAAACCCTCGACGAAGTAGTCCGCATTGCGCGAGAGCTCGACGCGATCTTGCGCGATCATATTTTGGAAGACAAAGGGACCCGTCCCGACCGGTTCCAAATTGAAGCGATCCATGCCCTTGTCATTAAAGGTCGCTTCGGGCAGCACCGACATGACAAAGAGGCGCTCCGGCAACAAACCAAAGGGCTCGTTAAGGTGGATTGTGGCGCTGTAGTCACCCGTCGCTTCCGCGCTGTCTATGGGTGTCAGGAAGTTTGCGAAGAGAGACGCGGTATCTGGATTCTGAATCAAATTCAGGGTGAATTCAAAGTCGGACGCCTTCATCTCCGTGCCGTCGTGGAACATCACGCCCTGGCGAAAGTTCAGCGTCCAAGTCAGGTCATCCTCTTGCGTAGGCGGCTCCGCCAAGAGATCTGGTACCTTGTTGAAGACGGCGTTGTTGATCGTCAATTCACCGATGGCAGTGGACAGCACGGGATTCAGGCGGCCGAAGCTGTTGGCGATATCAATTGTGGCTGCTGAGCCGCCCTGCGCCACCACCGATGCCAAGGGGCTCGCCGAATAGACGAGCGCGCCGGCCCCTGTCGTGAGCATGGTCTGCAAAAAGCGCCTGCGCGAAAGCGAGTTGCCCGCCAACATCCTGGACGTATTGCGAATTTCCTTCTCTTGTTTACGGTTCATATTGGTCTCTCCATTTAAGATTTCTCGAATAACCTGGCGATACTTGCCGCTTCATATGTCATAGGCTAATCCTCTTAGCTGTGTGGTAACCGACGATCGAATCGCGCTCTGTGACGCCAGGTGAAACACTGGCCCCAACCCATGAACCAGGACGGATATCCCAAAATACGGCACCAACTCGCGCAAACCTTGCATATTTATACGGGAGACTATAACTTGAGTAGTTGGATTCGGCAAAACTGATCATACAATTGCGGTCGTGGAGTAAAGGGAATCAGCAGGATTCCGCCTTGGCTAGCCGGGCTGGGTCCGTGTGCCGGTCAATCCAGCGGATAAACCGGGCGCTTGAGATGCCGATAGGGAAAGCGAGACAGATTCGCGCTGCACAAGCCGGCTGTATCCATCTCGATTACGGCGGACGCGATGGGCATGTAGGCGGCGCGATAGGCAACCGCGGATTTGACGACAATCATGCTCTGCGTTTCCGGTATGATGCCGATGTGGCGCAGTTGGGCGAGATCTAGCGGGGGCGTCTTGCGCTCAGTCAAGAGGATATTGATGCCCGCAACGCGGAGCCAGACACACCGACCCATATTGACTGTGTCGCCGTAAAACGAGGCGAAGTGATTGTCGGGCAATTCACACTTGAATACCCCATCAGATAACGCGCGCACGGTTCCGGTCACCCTCACCGGCTGCCCGTGCCAGTCATCGGCTTTGCCGCCTACCGCTAGTGTGACTTCCGCCCCTTTTTCCGCATCCCAGCAAAGGGCGACCGCTTCCGGATCGGCCAGTACAATTGTCCCTTCGCGGACGTCTTGAGCCAACATCGCGCCCAGCGAATCGGTGCCATCGCCCGTTGTACCGCCGCCGATATTATCAGCTGAATCAACCAGGATGACTGGACCCTGTTCCTGGTTCTTGGCTAGCGCGACAGCCTCGGCCGGCGAGAGAAAGCGCGGCAGCGCCCCGGTCCGCTGCTCAAACAGGATTGCGCTCAATTCGTCCGCGTAGGCGGCAGCCAGCTCCGGCCGCCCATCGGTGGTAACAATGATACAGGGACCCGTGAACGGTGTGTCGGCATAAGCGAAGCCAGCCATCACTGCTATACATATCACCTCATTTTCCGACTCGATTTCAGCGGCACACTCATGAACCAGCTTGAGGGGAGCTGCTTCAGTGCCGGTGCTTTGGGCTGGCAATAGCAGGGCAGGGCGGGCATACGCGGGCGTTGGCCGGATCTCTCGCCTCAGCAAGCGCGCCATAATCTCCGCGGCTTCAAGGCCACGTGCATAGGCATCAATATGCGGATTCGTATCGTATGCCAACAGCACATCCGCTAATTCGACCAGGCGCGGGCTGATATTGCCGTGCATATCTAGCAGGACGACAATCGGCACTGCGTCGCCGACAAAAGCGCGAACCCGCACCACAATATCCGCCTCTGCGTCCAGCTCGCCCTCCGCCACCATCGCGCCATGCAAAGCCAGTAGCACGCCATCGACCGGCACGCACTGCGCAAGTCGATCAGTTAGTTCCCTAAGGAGCTCGCGATAAGCGGCCTCGGTGACAAGGCCAGCGGGCATGGCGGCGGCGTACAGGGTCGGCAGAAGCTGCCAATTGTATTCAGTGGCGCGGTCGATCATCCCGCCGATACCGCTGCGCGAACCGTGCATGGACGAGAGTATGTCTGCACCGAAATGCAGCGATTGTGCCGCGAAATCCGCCAACACCGTCCGTTGTTCCATAAAGGTGTGGGTTTCGTGAAGGATGCCGCCGATGGCGACACACGCTCTGGATGAAGTGGTTTCACTTGACATACTGTTGCGAACCTTGAGTTTTACAACCGCGAGCGTATCGGCTGCGTGATATGCGCGATGCCGTCACCGGCTCTCACTCGCGGGATGCTACGCAACATAATTATCATACCCGCCTGATCCGCATGGACCGGCGCCAGTTCCGCGCCGGCTGCGTCCCGGATTGCGCCGAGGCGCTGGCCAGCCTCCACATTCTCGAGCAAGGATACTTCGCGCTGGAATAACCCATCTGCCCGCGCGTGAATGACTGTATCCAGGTTCCCATCGCCGACCAGATGATGTGTCAGTTGTTGACGGTGCAAGTCTCCGCTAATCATGTCAAGATGCTTCATGACGTTCATTACGCCCTCGCGAAAGCAGCCGACCACATCAGGATCGCATCCACCGCCGGGTGCTTCGGTATAAAGCGACGGAATTCCCATAGACGTGGCGGCTGAGACGCTGCGGCCGCTTGGCAGTGGCAGTGGATGCCCCCACATAATTGGCGCGCCAAAAGCCGCTGCTGCCTGAAGCGAGGCTCGGCCCAGTTCACCGTCATCATACACGTACCCGATCAGCGTCGGCAAATCATAGGCGATACCGCCCGTATGCAAATCCATCAGAAAGTCGGCATGTGTCAACAGCTTCTGGCATAGCCATGCCGCAATCTGCCTCGTGATCGTGCCTTCCTTGTCGCCGGGAAAAACCCGTGCAAGGTTGAGATCGTCGATCGGGCTGCTGCGCTGTGCCGCTTCGTATGCAGGCACATTGCAGACTGGCGCCATGACCAGTCTGCCGCGCAGATCCTGCGGCTCGGTCGCGCTGTAAACCTGCGGGATGGCAGCGATCCCTTCGTATTCATCACCGTGCACACCGGCGATTACCAGCAGAGTCGGTCCATCTTCGGCGCCGGTGACAGTCAGAAGTGGCAGCCGCCAATTGCCCCCGTCGGCCCGCGCAGCGATATCCAGCCAAGTGGATCGCTTTCCGGCTCCCGGCAACTCGTCGAGTTCAAAGTCGCGAATGTGCATTTACCGCCTCACTAACTCAGGAAGCCGCCATCGATGCGCCAGGTGGCGTCTGTTAGAAAGCTCGCTTCGTCACTTACCAGGAAAGCCATGACATCACCAATCTCGCCCACGCTGCCGCGACGTCCTAATCGTCAATGACGGAAGAAGCGACCGCTCCTGCCGGCCTTCGTAACTTCATCGACGATGTCCGCGTTCGCCTCGGTGAAGATCTCGCCCGTTCATCGCTTCATGTCCTTGAAGAACTCCCGCGCATTTCGATTCTCGGCAACATATATGCTGACGAAATCAGTCCGGCTTGATATGAAGAATATCGTTCGCTTCTATCAGGGGCAACGGCCTGTCGTCTGTCATTCTTTGCAGCGCCGCGCTGTCCTTAAATCCGATGCCGGTCAAAATGCCAACAACCTTTTCATCGGCGTTCAGACGTCCGTTCCGCCGATCCGCCTTAATCGCCGCCCAGACAATGGCGGCCGCCGGCTCAACGAACAGACCTTCGCCGCTGGCCAGTTCCGATTGCGCCTGGTAGGTAACCTCATCGGGGATCGAAAGCGCCCAGCCATCCGATTCGCGCAGATCTTGCAATACCAGGTCGCCGTCCGGTGGCGATGTCAAAATAATGCCGGAAACGGCACTGGTACAGTCGTCTAGTGGTTTAATGGGGCGGCCCGCCTGCCAGGCTTGCGTCACCGGATCGCAGCCCAGCGGTTGCACGGAGACCATACGCGGGAGGCTCGCGATGCGTCCAGCCCGGCGCCACTCTTTGAATCCCTTCCAAATCGAACTCAGCAAGCCGCCGCCGCCGACTGGCACATAGACGACATCGGGCGCTTCACCATGCAGCTGCTGGCAGATTTCATACGCAATCGTTTTGGCGCCTTCCATTGCATGTGGGCTGTTGCTGCGCGCGGTGATCAACATCAGCCAGTCGTTGGCGTCGCACAGGGCGGCGATGTTGGACCAGGTCGCTCGCTCGGCGGCCGGGTCATAACCCAATCTTTTGACAGACATCACTCGCGGGCCGTAGGACATGATCTGCGCAATCTTCGCCCGCGGCGCCCGCTCCAGCGTGAAAAGATAACCGTCAACAGCGGCGCGCGCGCCATAGGCGGCCAAGGAGGCGCCGGCATTGCCCGATGAGGTGGCAGCCCAGGCCCGCCGTCCCAGCTGCCGCAGGTAGGTGATGCCGACCGAGGCTATGCGGTCCTTGTACGAGCCGGTCGGATTTAGCCCTTCGTTCTTGAAGTAGAGCTCTGGAAGCGTGATGTCGGCGCCCAGCCGCGCAGAAGGCAATAGTGGCGTATCGCCTTCTCCCAAGCTGACGATGTACTTGGCGTCGGTCAATGGCAGGTGGGTGGCGTAACACCAAATGCCGGGCAGTTGCGGCCGCAGCGGGATATCGAGAGATTCGTAACGGACATCCAGGACACCCCCATCATGCGGGCAGTTCGCCACGCTCAAATCGCTGCAGGTTCGTCCACAGGTCATGCATTTCAAATGAAACATATGCGCCAGCACCTACTTGTTACATGCAATTTGAATTGTAAATCCCGAGAGTGCTGTCCGCTACCTATTGCCGACAGCCGGTAGAGCTGGCAGGGAAAGATGTTGACGCTGTGAAAGTATAGGACCCGATAGACAGAGCCGCTGAGGCGCGCGACGTCATGTTGTTTGACGGTATCAACTAACTGACGCGAAAGTAAGGCAGCCGTCATAGTAGGGCGGATGGCGGTGTCTGCCGTTTCGGATTTCCGACAGACTTCGAAAATATATTGCGATATATATCCGTCTTTCTATCGGGTTAATAAACTGAACCAGTTGCTTAGCCCATTTCCTATACGCATTACACGGCCGGCGCTCGGCCGCCATGAGACAAGACGAGACCTGCCGACGGCGGCCGGCAATGTGTGGATCTTCAACTCCTTCTTTCATGGCGAAGGCGCGCAGTATTTCGCGGACTTCCCGGATGACTTGACGCCGACGGTCAATTCGCCGGAAGCCATCCGCGCGCTGACGAACTTCGTCACGGTCAAGAACAATTACGGACCCGAAGGGGTTGCCGCCTTTGTTTATGATGATGTCGTGACGTCAATGCAGCAAGGCACTGTCGTGATGGTCATCGACGGCGCGCCCTTAGCCGGTCGGATTCTTGATCCCGAGAAGTCGAAGGTAGCGGGCAATCTTGGTTTCGCCGTGATGCCCGGCGGGGCCGCAGGACCTAAACCCGGTTTCGCCGCGCATGGGCTTTGCGTCGTCGCCAATTCGGACAAACAGGAAGCGGCTTACAAGTTCCTCGAGTGGGCTTTGAGCTTCGACACGATGAAGAAGATCTCGCTGGGCTCGCCGCACGTCGCCGTGTCGCGCAACTCGCTGTGGGAAGATCCGGACTTCATCGCCAAGTATGACTACAACTACGGCGCCGGTTCCTTCATCAAAGCCTATCAGCAGAGCCTGAATGCCGCGCCAGCGGATCATTTCCCGCCCTTCGCGGCCTGGCCCCTACTCAGCGAAATCATGGGCCAAGCGATACAGGAGGCCGAAATCGGTATCAAGACGCCGGAACAAGCGCTCAACGATGCCAACCGCCTGATGACTCAGTACCTGGAAGACGAGGGCTATCTCCCCTAAAGGCGGGTCGCAAGCTACTGACCCTCGGGAGCATTTGAGCGCTCGAGGGTCATTTATGAATCTCTGACACCCAGGCTCCTGCCGCACGCGGGCAGGATTGGCGAGGATAGAATTGTGTCGCTTGCAGCCAGAGCCCCGAGACGCGGCGGCGGTCCCGAGGACACGGGACCAAGTCGCGCTCATTACAAGTACCTGGCGCCGTCTATCGTGCTGTTACTGGTACTGACGATTTTGCCCATGCTGTTCACGCTGTACTTGAGCACATCGTCCTTGTCTTATACCAGCCCGCGCCCACCGCGTTACATCGGCTTGCGCAATTACGAGCGCTTGCTGGA
>JAAXID010000081.1 GCA_012270545.1 Anaerolineae bacterium
GGCATGTCAAAAGCCTACGCCATGACCGGCTGGCGCCTGGGCTGGCTGGCGGGACCTACTGAGCTAATTGGCGTCGCCGGCAAGTTCAATTCGCAAACGGCTACATCAGCCGCCACCTTCACCCAGGTCGCCGCCGTCGCCGCCTTGAACGGACCGCAAGATTGTGTTGAGGTTATGCGGCAATCGTACCAGGAGCGGCGCGACTTCATCGTGGACGCGTTCAACAGCATACCGAACATGTCCCACCCCGATATTGAAGGCGCCTTCTACGCCTTCCCCAAAGTGGACGAAACGAGCAAGACGAGCGAGGAAGTGGCGAATATCATCTTGGACGAAGCCGTCGTCGTTGGCGTGCCCGGCAGCGCTTTCGGCATAAGCAAAGACGCGCACATCCGCTTCTCCTTCGCCGAAGACATGAGCAAGCTCACCGAGGCCGTCGATCGCATCCGCGCAATGGCGCACAAGCTCGCGTAGCCATTGCCAACTGACGGTTTCCGCACGATGGGGAGAATCATCGTATTCTGTCGCCTTTTTCTCCTCATCGTTATCGCCTACGCGATCGCCGCCTGCAATCTTCCGCTTCAGCCCCCGCCAACCACCAAACCTTCACCCGCACCCACGGCTACGGCAGAGTCCCATTGGCAAACCATTTACGAAGGACTGCAATGGCGCCGCTTACTGCCCCATGGCGATGAACTGGCTCAACTCATCGTCGTGCGCGTCGATCCAAGGGAGCATCGATTCCGCGCAATCTACCGCGCGGGGCAAGCGGAGAGTCTGGCCAGCTGGCGGGCGCTGGAACCCGACGCAAGCGTCATCATCAATGCCAACTTCTTCGATACGAACGATGTAGCGCTGGGCCTGGTTGTCAGCGACGGAGCGGCCAGCGGCAGCGCTTACAGAGACCGCGGCGGAACTTTTCTGATTCGGAATGGCGAGCCGGCCATCGTCACTTATCGTTCGCAGAACCTGCAGAACAGCGAAGGCATTGAGCAAGCGGTGCAGGGCTTTCCGCTGCTGGTGGAAAATGGGAGGCAAGCGTACTTCGCGGCAGGCAGCGGCGAAAGGACGCGCCGGACAATCATCGGCATCGACAAACACGGGAACGTTCTGATCATGGTAGCGCCCTTCCTGGGATTGTCTCTTGCGGACTTGAGCGCATACTTGCCGGGAACCGATCTGGAGATTGATACCGCCTTCAATCTGGATGGCGGCGGCTCCACCATGATCGCGCTCCCGGTCGCTGACTATTTCCAGCCATCGCTGGACCCGGCGCCGATCATCCTCGCCGTCTATCCGCGCGCGACCGGCTGACATGGGCGACTTGGTCTTTGCCGAAAGCATAAACTCAGCTAAGCTCGCGGAAGCTCGCGGGACGAAGGATTGGTGATGGCGAGGCTGGCACAAGTCGCTACGGCGCGGCAGGCGCAACTGCAAGACGGACGCCGATTGGGCTTCGCGCAGTTTGGCGCTGCTGACGGTACACCCGTGATCACCTTCCACGACCTCTGGGGCAATCGCAATATTCGGCATCCAGACGACTCGATCCTTGCGCGCCTCGGCATCCGCTTGATCGGCGTGGATCGCCCCGGCTATGGCATGTCAACGCGCAAAAGCGGCCGCAGTCTGATGGATGTCGTCGACGATGTCATGCTGCTCAGCAAGGCGCTTAAGCTCGAGCGATTCGCCGTCCTGGGCTTTTCCGCCGGTGGACCCTATGCCTTGGCCTGCGCCTATCGTTTCCCGCAGATTGTGACGCGCTGCGCCGTCGTCGCGCCTTTGCCTCCCTTGGATCACGCGCAAGGCTTCGGCGCCCTGCATCCCTTCTATGGGCGGCTGTTTCAGCTGGCAGGCGGCAACGAATCCTTCTTCAGGCTGCTGATGCGCGGATTTATCTGGTTTGATGGCCAGCGCGGCGCCGACCAGTACATCCGCGAATTAGGCGGGTTGCTGTCCCCTGCCGATCAGGCGGTGTTGAGCAATATCAATCTGTTTAAGAGCCGGCGGGACACCTGGGAGGAGATTCGGAGCGGCGGTAGCGATAATCTCGTCGATGAAATGGTTACACTGACAAAGCCATGGGGCTTCCGCTTGCAGTCGATAGGCATGCCGGTCGATATCTGGTGGGGAGAAGCTGATGTGTTCTGCGCGCCGGGCGTCGGCGAGCGCATGGCTGGGATGATCCCGCAGGCGCAGTTTCGCCTTGAGCCGCAAGCCGGTCATTTCATGCTGTATTCACATTGGCAATCCATTCTACAGCAGCTTGTCGCCAGCTAGCTTGTTCCATCAATAGGGGCTGGCCAAACCGTTGACGCGGTCGTTTTCCACCGTCTCAAGCGCCAGCGTGTGCAATTCGCCTACGGCCCGCTCCAGGTCATCTTCAGCGACGATGAAAGAGATGCTGCACTCGGAGGAACCTTGAGCAATCGCCAAGACGTTGATTCTGTGCTCGCCCAGCAGCGAGAAAACGCGCCCGGCCACACCCGGCGTGCCGCGCATTCCGGCGCCAACGACCGTAATGATCACGATATCACTCAGCACATCGACGCTGTCGATATCGTTGTGAAGAATCTCCCGCCGCAGCTCTGATTCAACCGCTTCCTTTACATTTTGCGCCAGCGGATCGACCACGGTGAAGCAGAAGCTTTGTTCCGACGACGCCTGCGAAATCATCAGGATGCTGGCGCCTGCCCTTGCCGTCGCCAAGAAGGTTCGGCCGGCGATCCCCGGCACACCCAGCATGCCCGGTCCGCTGACGGTCAGCATGGAGACATTGCGGATGCCGGTGACCGCCTTGATCACGGTTTCACTGGTCTGGGCGCGCGAACCCACTACCGTGCCCGCGCCCGCTGGATTAAAGGTATTGCGGACGCGCAGCGGGATATCGCGCGAGATGATGGGCTGCACGGTTTTGGGATGCAGCACTTTCGCGCCATAAAAGGCGAGCTCGCCGATCTCTTGATAGGACACGTAGGGAAGCACGCGCGCCCGCTCATCAAGCCGGGGATCAGCTGTCATCACACCATCGACATCGGTCCAGATAATCAACTCGTCACTATCCAAATAGGCAGCGATTATCGCCGCGCTGAAATCGCTGCCGCCTCGCCCCAAAGTGGTCAATGTGCCATCCGGCGTGGCGCCGATGAAGCCGGTGATGATGGGGGTCACGCCCTTATCCAATTCCGGCAGCAGCCCATCAGCAATACGCGATTCGGTCTCGTCCCAGAGCGGGTCGGCGTTCTGAAAAACATTATCCGTCACGATGAAATCATTGGAATCGACCTGTTTGACCAACAACCCTTCGGCAATCATCACCGCTGCGATGACACGGCTGCTCAGTCGCTCGCCGTATGAAACAAGCGCGTCCGAGATTCGCGGGGTCGCTTCGCCGAGGATATTCACCGCTTCACACAGTTCGAGATGCCCGCGCAACAGGTCTTCCACCTCGGCGCGAATCGCGGCACGACCGGGCTGCGCTGAGATCAGCGCATCAATGACGGCATGATGCTTTTCCGCAATAGTCGCGTTTATCGCCGTGTACATATCTTTATGGCCTGCGGCGGCCGCTGAGGCCGATTCGAGCAGCAAGTCAGTCACACCGGACATCGCGGATACCACAACTGCCAACTGGTGACCACCCGCCAAATGGTCTCCGACAATTTGGACCACTTGCGCGATTGCTTCGGGCGAACCGACCGATGTGCCACCGAATTTCATCGTGAATCGTGCCATCTGTATCACCTCGTGCGTATGAAATAAAAAAGGCGCGTGGAGGTTTCCACACGCCCGTTTGTTGCTCGTCTCTGCCCTGCTACAACAAACCGAAACCTCCGCGTCGCGCATCTATGCGCATCGTAGTCATCATGCTAGTAGTTGTAGCCGTGGCGACTGCTTGCGTAATCATCACTATGCCGCTTGCCTGCATTTGCGCCGCTACTTTATCGCCTTCAGCGCATCCTGTCAAGTCCCATCGGCGCTACTCTCAACATCCTGACAGAACACGACCAAAGCAACGTCCACCCAGCTGAGCCAATTGCGACTCAGGGCAATCGTTTCAAAATTGAAATCCGCAGCGACGAGAATAACAAGCAGAAATTTAACCACAGAGGAAACAGAGGACACACAGAGAGCACAAAGGGAAAGCCATTTATTGAAAGATATCGGCCAATTTATCACTCCAAAATGAGATTCAGCGAGGGGCTAAAGCCTAATTTCCTCCCTTTGAGGACGCGAAGAGCCATTTCAAACTTAAACTTTGTGCTCTTTGTGTCTTTGTGGT
>JAAXID010000006.1 GCA_012270545.1 Anaerolineae bacterium
GCGGTGAAGCAGGGCTATGCGTCCGTCTCGCAACCGACCGAAGGCACGATTTTGACGGTGGCGCGCGAAGCGATCGAGGCTCTGCAGCCGAGCGAACACGGATCATCATCGCTCAAAGGGATGCTGGAAAACTTGATCGGCACCGCGCATGCGTCGCTCGAAAACACGCCTAATCTATTGCCTTTATTAAAAGAGGCGGGCGTCGTTGACGCTGGCGCGATGGGGCTGGTCTGCTTCCTGGAGGGTATGCGAGGCGGTCGGTCGCGGCCTCAAGCCGTGAGCAATCAGGCCACCACAAGCGTAGCTTCGCTGGCCGACGGCGCCGAATCCTATGGCTACGATGTGCAGTTTCTGATGATTGGCGAGGACCTCGATGTGGCTCAAGTGCGCCGCGATCTGGAGCAGTTGGGCTGGTCCGTGATTGTCGTCGGTGACAGAGAAACAATTAAGGTCCATATTCATGTTGACAACCCGGCCATCCCCCTTGATTACGCCATACAGTCCGGCGCGGCTCTCGATGACGTCGTCGTTGAAAACATGGAACTGCAGTATCGACATAGCGTATTAGGCGCTCCGCTCAATCAAGATCGGCGTGAAGCCGAAACGTCAGATGTTTCAATCATCGCGGTGGTAGAAGGCGACGGCCTGCGCGCTGTATTCTGTGACTTGAATTGCAGCGTCGTGATCAGGGGCGGCGCAGGCCAGAATCCAGCGACAGAAGATTTTATCGCCGCTATCGAGCAGGTGGCCTCCGGGCATGTAATCATCCTGCCAAATGATCGCAATATTGTATTAGCGGCGCAACAGGCGGCCGATCTCGTGGAGGACAAGCTGGTATCGGTCATTGCGACGGAAACTGTCCTGCAAGGTATCAGCGCCATGCTGGCCTTTGGCGATGCGACGGATGGCAGCGCCGACCTCGAGTCAATCGTTAATCAAATGACAACGGCTGGCGCCGAGATACGCTCAATTGAAATAACACGCGCCGCGCGCAGGACCCGGTTCCGCGATCTGGATATCAATCAGAATGACTTCATCGCCGTCGTTGATGGGGAGATGTGCTCGGCTTCGACAGACCTCGCAATGGTTGCGCTAGACGCCTTTGCGCAGTTGGAGGGATGCAGCCTGGAGTTGGCGACGATCTATTATGGCGCCGGCGTTTCCGAATTAGAATCGGATCAATTGATTCGGCGTTTAACAAAGACCATTAAGGGATTAGAATTCGAAGCTGTCTACGGTGGGCAATTGCTGTATCCATTCTTAATAAGCGTTGAATAATGCCAAGAATTCATATTGTGACCGACAGTGGAGCGCGCTTTTCCAACCCGCGCCTTGTCCGTCATTTTCCCGTAACAATTCTGCCCAATGTTATTAAAATCTCTGGCACACGTTATCTCGAGGGCATCGATATCGATAGTGAACAGGCCTTTCAACTGATAGCCGATCAGGGCCGCCCGCCCATTGTCGAACCGCCTTCGGAGAACGATTACGCCGAGCTGTACGCGCGTCTGTCACAGGTCTGCGATGCGGTCATTTCTGTACATCCATCGCGCGAGCTTTCGGACAGTTGGCGAAACGGTCGGCTGGCTGCGCAGCAGGTGAGCGGCAGCTGCGAGATAGCCGTGGTCGATTCGCAGAGCCTCTGCGCCGGGCAAGGCATGCTCATCCGCGTCGCCGCGCGCGCGGCCAATGAACAGGATACCGCTGAGGAAGTCGTTCAAACGGTTCGGCAGGCAGTAAATCGCATTTATTCCGTCTACTGTGTGGACAATGTTGATTTTCTGCGCGCCAACGGATTCATGAAACCTTCGCACGCCGTTCTGTCCACGCATCTGGGAATCAAACCATTTATCAGCCTGGAAGACGGCAATATCATCGTTATCGAGAAGGTGCGCACGCGCGCTGAGGTCATCGATAGACTGGTCGAGTTTTTGGTTGAATTCACCGAATTGGAAGACGCGGTCGTGCTACAAGATCAGAAACATATCACTGAAGAGACGCGTGTGATGCAAGACCGCCTGGCGCTCGAATTTCCCGGTCAGCATTTCCCCTTCACAATGTACAGCGCCACGATGGCGAGTTATCTGGGCACCGAAGCGACCGGCGTCGCCGTGCTCGAAAAAGCGGTGGATGACTTCGGTTATGACTTCTAGTCGTATTCGCATCGCCGCCGACAGCGTCTGCGATTTGCCGGCTGATCTAGTCGACTTGCTTAACGTACACATCATCCCGACTTATGTGAACATAGGCAGCGAAAGCATCCCCGATGACGGCACATCGCTGGATCGAGGGCGGTTCTTCCGCGAACTGCCTTCAATGCCTGCGCTGCCTTCGACTGCGGCGCCATCTCCTGGCGATGCCGAAGCCTTCTATCGAGCCATCTTGAACGATGGCGCCGAGCACATCGTTTCCATCCATGTGCCGGAAAAGCTGAGCGGTACGCTGAACGCGATGCGGCTGGGCGCGGAAGCGGTTGGCGAGGAGCGGGTCACTCTGGTGGACAGCTTGCAGCTAAGTTTTGGCATTGGCTTTCAGGTGTGGGCTGC
>JAAXID010000213.1 GCA_012270545.1 Anaerolineae bacterium
AAGTTCCAAATCATCACGATCAGCACGCCAAATACCAAGGCAATCGTTGTACCCAGCTTGTTCTGGTCAATCAATTGCGGCGCATAATCAGAGATTGCGCCCTGTAGAACCGTCGTTGACAGTTGTCCAAATTGCTCGTATGACCCGTTGATCCAGAGGTTGCGAATAATCAGCCCGATAACACTGACGATCACGAACTGTGTCAATTGGCGACGCACTGAATAACTTCGGGAATCGGGATAGGTCCAAACCCGATTCCAGATGAAATTGCTGCAGACCGCCAAAACAAAGGCGATGCTATTTGCCAGCAGCACATTCTGATCGTTCTCGGGCGGCAGCAGCGTATTCTGCAGGATAATTACCGTAGCAATATCGATGACGAAGCCCAAAGTTCCGACAAAGGCAAACTTGATGAAGCGCTCAACTTCCTTCGCCTTGCCGCCTCCGATCTTCTGAGACAGGACGACAATGAAGCCGTCAACTGGGGTCTTTAAGCGATGGTTTGCCGGCGTTGCGTCGGGTGCGTCCGGCCTCACCGCCCGGGACATAGTCACTCCAGTTCAAGCGATGAGAAAACTTGACGATGCAGAATCGCCAATACAGCCAATAATACACCGATATGTAGAAACAGGTTGTTCACAAAGAGATTATCAAAGACGCTATGCACTCCGATATAGGTCCAGCAGCCAAACAGGCCGACAGCAATGGCGCGCGCGGTCCGGTCTGGATGGCTGCGCGTTCTCCAGGTAACTCTCAAGATTACGATCCAGAAAGCGAGATAGGCGGCCAGACCCACTGCACCGGTTTCAGCAAGGAAGTTCAGGTACAGATTATGCGCATGGCCTAAGGGTTCCTCCCAGTTTACCAAGCGATAGTCATCGTATACGCTAGCATAGTTGCCCAATCCAACACCAAAGAAAGGGTGGTCCTGCGCCATGCTGATGGCGGCCTGCCAGTGCGCCAGCCTCTCAACAACGGCATAATTCCTTGGCGTAAAATGAATTCCGCGCACATCGCTGATCGTAAAGAGATCGGCTGCCGCTGTCGTGAGCCGATTGACGACCGAACGTGGCAGCAGTCCAGCTGTCCACATCGCCCAGAATAGCGCCATCAACACAATCGCGTAGGACAGCCCCGTGACCAGACGCCTGGGCAGGGCGACAAACATGGCGACCAACGATACGGCGCATCCCAGCCAGGCGCCCCGGCTCCAGGACGCGAAGAGCGCGGCGGCAATGATCGCCGTAGCACAGGCTATTGCTCCAAGCAAAAGTATTCGTAATAGCGCAATGCGACGTCCGGCGCGAAGGTAAAGCACGATCTGATAGACATTAAGCGCGGCGCACATCAGAGCCAGCGGGAGGGCAATCCCCATGAAGCCTCCGAAGGGATTCGGCTGGCCGAAGGTGCCGAAAGCGCGAAAGAAGCGCCCCAATATAAGCAAGTGATCAGCGCCACTCCCGCCAAAGAAAATATACAGACCGACGATCGCGTTTGCCACGGCGCTTACTAACACAGCAAACACCAGCCAGCGCCAGTTAAGCCCCGCGGTCTGGGATAGATGCCAAATCATTAAGGCGATAACCACCCACTTCAGCCATTCCGTTAGCCAATTGCCGATGCCATCGCTGGTCCAGGCGCCAAAAGCAAATACAAGGCAAAGCGCAACGGCGGACAGCAGTACTGGCTCCGGGCTGAACCTTAGCAAGCGCGATCGTTTCACAATGCTGTATGCGAGCCAAAAGCCTAGGTATAGCGCCAGCAGTATCTGTCCAATGTCAAACGGCAGCTGAATGCCCGCTTCGGTGGCGATCAGCGTGCGCAAGGGCGAGAGCGCCAGCAGGATGACCAACATGGTGAGAGGAGTATGCGGTATAAGCAGCAGGCAAAAACCGGCGGCGGTTGCCAAGAATAAAACAAGTAAGGGGTATACATTGATTGCGATCGCTGCAGCGAATGCGGCAATGACGCAGAGCCACGTCACGTGACTGCGAGCGTAGGCCCAGGCCATCTTAGTTGGCCGCGGAAAGGACTGTTCGAAAATACTCAAGCGTCCATTCGAGGCCATGTTCAAGTTCGACTCTTGGTCGCCAATTCAAGACTTCGCGCGCACGCGATGTATCGGGTCTGCGGGTTTGTGGATCGCCATCGATGCGGGAACCGTCAGCAAAATTGATGCCGGCGCGATTGTTCGCCATGCGATTAACGATTTTGGCAAATTCAAGGATGCTGATTTCCCTGCTCGTGCAAATGTTCACCGGCTCGACGAAATCGCTCCCCAAGAGTCGGACGACGCCCTCAATCAGATCGTCGATGTATTGGAAACTGCGCGTCTGAGAGCCATCTCCATACACGGTGAGTGCCTCGCCTCGGATGGCCTGCCCAATAAAGTTCGGCACCACGCGCCCGTCGTCGAGACGCATTCGCGGACCGTAGGTGTTGAAGATACGAATGATCCGCGTATCCATCTGGTGTTGCCGGTGATAGGCCATTACGAGAGCTTCGGCGTAGCGCTTGGCCTCGTCATAAACGCCTCGCGGGCCTACCGGATCAACATTGCCGGCGTATGATTCTTTTTGCGGGTGCGCCAGCGGGTCGCCGTACACTTCT
>JAAXID010000005.1 GCA_012270545.1 Anaerolineae bacterium
GTATCGGCGGTGGCTCCGATGCGATGACCCGCGCCGATGCGAGGTTCAGCGCCAGTGATTTGTTTATGCGCCGCGATCAACTGCGTGACCACCGGCGCATCCAGCGCTGTCGCCTCGCGCGCCGGCATGTTCGGCTGCTGTTCGCTCTGCGGGATCAGTAGTTCATAGTCGAACTCGGAATCTTCCGACTTAATCACCTCCAAACGTGCCCGCATATCCTCGCGCACCGTACCTTCTGTCATGCCTGGTATGATCCGCAAGTCAAAGGTGAGAGTCGTCATATCCTGATAATGCTCGATGTCGCGGATCGCCATTGAAGGATACCCTGGGATCAGGGGATGCGGCTGATAACGTAGCCAGCCACCATCTTGCGGGCGCGAGATCTGTACGTAGGAGGGACTCAAGGCATTAATGACCTTGGTCACTTTCTCAATCGGATTCACATAGGGTACGCGATGCTTGAATTCGCCCAACACCCGTATTTTGCCTTGTACATACCCAACCGAAATCACACCGACATCCAGGTTTCCTGCTTCGGTGACGATGCAATAGTCCGGATGGCAGCCGCTCTCGATCAGATGCAGCGCGCCCACTCCCCCACCGGTCTCGGCGACGACGCAAGCCACGATCAGGTCGCCCCTGAGCAGCTTGCCCGAACGGCGAATCGCCTCTGCTGCGATCAGCATCGAGGCCAAGCCAGCTTTCATATTCAGCGCGCCGAGACCGTAGATCATCCCGCCGTCAATCTCAGCACCGAATGGATCGTAGCGCCACTGGTCGCGCCGGAACACATCACCATTCCAGTCGCTTGTATCCGTGTGGCCACAGAACATCAGCGAGGGACCGCTGTCGTCGCCGCGCAGCAGGCCTATCGCCTGATAGGTAAAGTTCCCGTCACGCAGGGGTATTTCTTGAAGCTCGACATCGTAGTCACGCTCCGACATCCAGTCGGCGAGCCAGCGCCCGATCGCGGTCTCCTGCCACAAGAACGACGGGATACGGATCAACTGCTGCGTCAGTTCGATGGCTTCATGATCTTGAATATGCTCGAGGATCGTGGACATCAGCTCTACTCAGCGTCCACGATCGCCCAAACATCGAAGCCGACTTGAGCGCCGCCCCAGAGCTCCCTGACGCCAATGGTATTGCGGGTGGGATAGGGTTCGCTGAAGTATTCGCAGTAGATAGCATCCATTTCAGCAAAGCGGTTGATGTCAGTCAGCGAAACATTGACCCGGATGACATCCGCCAAGGCGCAGCCGGCCTCTTGCAGCACGACTTCGATATTGTCCAGCGCTTGCCTCGCTTCTGTCTCGAAACCGCCGCTCACCAGTCCCGAGCCGTCAGCCGCTGTGCCGAGATAACCTGATGTCACCAGCAGGTTACCGTGCCGCAGGGCTTGACTATAGCCACTAGTGGGGATTGGCGCTTCGTCCGTCAGGATGACATCCAAGCGCGCCATCGCTTATGCTCCATTTTGCGCATCGGCGTCAGTCTTTACCCGCGCCTCCGCTAGATAGTTGTAGATGGTCGAGCGGCTCAATCCCAATTCCTCCGCGATCAGCGGCACAGCGCGTTTAACTTGAAATGCGCCCTTCACGTCAAGCCGCGCGATGAGATCAATCTTGTCATCTTTGGACATGATTGGCAGTTCGGCACCGATCTCGTTGACGGCTTCGCGAAAGATACTGTGGATGGTCCGCTGAATATCGTCGGAAAGCGTCTCGCTAACCTCCGATCCGACGTCCAGGGCCAAGAAGTCGCCCAGGATTCGGTGGATACCAGCGAAGACGCCGACGTCCAGATTGATGCAGAAGGCACCGTATGCCACGCCGTTTTCATCTCGGAGGAACATCGTGCAGGACTTCATGTTTTTGCCGTTTGGCAAGAACGTCTGATAGTTGTGGAAGTCGCGTACGGTATCGCCGTTGCGCGCTTGCGCCAGTAGGAGATCTGTGGCGCCGCCGCCTACTTTTCGCCCGCTGATATTGCCGTCTATGTGGATGATCGAACGTTCGAGGTCACTAAAATCATGAATCACCACTTCGCAATGCGGCGCGAAGAGCTTGGCGATGCCCACTGACAATTGCTTGAGCAGAGCGAAGGCTGTCGCTCTGTCTACTGTACGGATGGATTCATAGGTTCTCATTGGGGCATCTATCTCGCGAGTCGCACCAACTCGTATCCGTCGCTACCAAGGTAAATTTGCAATTGCGCGCATCTTGATAAACAATATATCCAAGAATTATACAAACTGTAAAGAGGCGGCGCAATATATGTCCGTTGACCGCGGTATGAAAGACGACAAACTTTATTCACAGAAGGGTCCGCCCACACTCGACGAAATGACTGGACCGGAGGTCGAAGCGGCATTGGCACAGACGGATGTATTGCTGCTGCCCGTAGGCGCCACCGAAGCGCATGGCGCGCACCTCCCGCTCGGAACCGATTCTTTCGAAGCGCGGGAGAATTGCCGCCGGGCGGCGATGCGCCTCGAGGCGCTGGATTGCCCAGCTGTCATTGGTCCCGTCATTCCCTTCGGCACTTCCAGCTTTCATATGGGTTTCGCCGGCACGGTCAGCTTGAGCTCGCGCACGATGATCAACCTGTTGAAGGAAGTATGCCTGAGCCTGTACGAGACCGGATTCCGCAAGTTCGCCCTCGTGCATGGCCACGACGGCAATCTGCCCGTCATGATGGTCGCGGCGCAAGACGTCGTTGACAATACCGCCGACGCGCAGGCGATCGTGCTCAACTGGCTGACGCCACTCAGCAAGGTATATCACACCATTCAGACTTCCAGTAAGCAGGAAGGCCACGGGGGCGAAGGCGAGACCGCCCGCATCCTGGTCACACATCCAGAGTTGGTGCATTTGGATCGGTCGGTCAAACACCACGTCCCGCCGGACGACATGCGCAAGATTCAGGGCGCTGAGCATATCAAGACCGGTGGCGGCATCTTCTACGCCACGCGC
>JAAXID010000237.1 GCA_012270545.1 Anaerolineae bacterium
GACAGACTTTCGACCACATCGCGAAATATATCGCGCAGCTGCCCGGCGCCGGGCGCCTCCATCTTTGCAGCGCCGTCAAGCGCGCGGCTGGTGCCAGCCAGGATGCCCCGCGGCTCGTCAATCGGGATGCCTTCCGCTTCCAGCTGCTGGATGGCGCTATCGAGCCGATAGAGGTTGGGTCGAAGGAGCAGCACATCGGGGAAATGCGCCGAGATGCGCTCGGCCAGGCGCCATTGTAGCAGCAGATCGTCCTCGTTTTCCGCGACCCCGGCTAAGAGCGTGTTGGCGGCTTTATCCGCTTTGTACTCAAATAGCAGGCTGGCGGCGTCTGTGACCGAGGCTGGCGCCTGGCTGAGCTGGCTGTCCGCCAGCATCAGGCACCAATCGAGCAGCAGATGCACAAGCCCGCCGGTTTTGCTGCCGGCGCGCGCGCGAAGTTCCGAAAGCAGTTCGGCGGCGCTCCCCCAGTTATGGCTCCGCATATAGATTTTGACGGCGTCGAGATCGGCCGAAACCTCGAGATCGCGCAGGCGGTCGACGATTTCTTTGTGGGCATTGCGCGCCGCCGGGTAGGCCGGGTTCTGGCGCAGGGCGATTTGGAGATTGCTCTGCAGGGTTTGTAACTCGTTGCGACTTAAATCCGGCGCGCGCAGCTTATCGATTGCGCGGGAGACGATCGAGTTGCGGTCTTGCTCCAGCGGCCTGCGATAACGCAGCAGGTCGGCGTTTAGCTCGCTGAGCGAGGCATAGCGATAACGCAGATTGGGATGCACGGCGCGGGTGACGATGGCTTGCAAGCGCGGATCGATGGACTCGCTGTCCCGGTGGAAGTCAACGCGGAAATCGGCGTCGGCATCGCGTGGCACCTCGATGCGATAGCCGCCGGACAAGATGAAATAGATTAGCTCGCCCATCTGGTAGATATCGGTCTGACGGCTGATGCCTTGAAGGGTGACTTCGTCGCCTTCGAGAAAGACGGCGTTTCCCCAGTCGATCACTTTGAGTTCGTAGCGTTCACGATTCCAAAACAGGTGTTTGGCATCGACATCGTTATAGACAATGTCCCGGTCGTGGGCGCTCCGCAGCAGGTCGATGAGGCGGTCGAGGATCTCCAGCATCTCGAGCTCGGGCAGGCGCTGATGCTGCCCGGCGAGGCGGACGACTTCATCCTCGATGATCAGGCCCTCCGCGCGTTCCATCGCGATGTATTGCTGGGGGATGCCGCCGACGAAGAACTGTCCGCTGCCCAGCAGTTCGGTCAAGACGGGATGCCCAGCGAGCCGCTTCAATGCTTCGCGCTCGTTGATGATGCTGACTTCCTGGCCCGCGCGAATGGGCGGCGCGTCATTGGGATTGGGACGCTTGATGACCACAGGGCGATCATCGGCGGCGGTATCGACCGCGCGCAGGGTCTCGCCAGAGCGACCACGGGGGTAGATGTAGTTGTATCGGTAGCGGTTGTCGAACATGCTGTTCGCCATGATGGTTTCCCTCAGGGGATACTGCTTGAGTTCTGCCTGTCGCGTAGTAATGAGTCTGCTCCCGTGTTAACAAACATGTTCATTTCCGCTTCTATTTCAATACCGACCGCTACTCACGAAGCGACTCGCGATCGCCAGGAACGCAAACGCAAAACCGCCTTGTTCACGACCGTCCGAGCGGGATCGGATGCGTAGCTACATATAATTCTAGACCGATTCGATGGGCGCGCAAGGGATATATCGCAGAAATATTGGGATAAAAGCGCCGTCATTTGGGATATTGTTATAGTGTCCACTCGACTAGGCAAATCACCCGCGTCTGTGTATAACAAAAGTATCTTCCTGAGGAGCGCCGCCGCTCCATTGCGAGAACTGGTGAATATCAATGCAGATGCCGTTGCGCCGCCGGGTCGCGCCTGACCTCGCCCTGATACTGATTCTGCTGATCGCGCCGCTGGTGATGTTCCATCAGCAGACCTTGGGCGGCCGCACGCTGCTGCCGAGCGAGAACCTGTATCAGCATTTGCCATATTCCGCCTACCGCGACGTCGTTCGGGCGCCGGCCCTCCCGCATAACCACCTGCTCTCGGATATGGTCACCCAGAACCTGCAGTGGAAGAGCTTCGTACGGGCGCAGATCGCGCAGGGCGAGATCCCGCTTTGGAATCCGCACCAATTCGCCGGGGTTCCCTTTTTCGCCGCAGGGCAGCATTCGGCGCTGTATCCGCTCAGCATCATCTATTATGTTCTGCCCCTTAGCGCGGCTTATGGCTGGTTCATCCTGCTCAATCTTTGGCTGGCGGGCATGTTCATGGCCGGCTTCCTGCGCGCTTTGGGCGTCAACCGCGCGGGCGCGGGGCTGGCGGGAATCGTCTATCAGCTATCGGGTTTCTCGGTCGCCAGCGCGGTTTTCCCGATGATCGTGGCGGCGGCTGCCTGGCTGCCGCTGATTCTGTGGATGATCGAGAATATCCTGCGTGGGCGCAGCTTGTGGATATTTCGCGGCACAGCGCTGCTCTGGGTCGTCATCGGGGCGCTGGCGGTCGGCTGCAATATCCTGGCGGGGCACATCGAGCTGACGATCTACACGCTGTTGATCGCGGGCTACTACGCGGCATTTCGGCTAATTTGGGGCTTTGCGCGGGGCTGGCGCGAGACGGGTGGACCTCCGTTCAGGTGGGCGGCGGCATCGTCTTTGTGGCTGGTCGCGCTTGTTGCGCTCGGCATCGGATTGGCGGCGCTGCAAGTCATCCCGCTTTACGAATTTGTAGGGAGCAACTGGCGGGCGGAACGCTCGAGCTTGGAGACGGTGCTCAGTTACGCGCACCCGCCTCGTGATGTCCTGCAATTTCTGCTGCCGAATTTCTATGGCAGTCCGGCGCATCACAGCTATGTGGACGCCTTCAGCGGCGAGCTGATCAGCGACTTGCGCCGGACCACAGGTCTGCCGCGGGACTACATCTATTGGGGCATTAAGAACTATGTGGAAGGCGCGCTCTATGTGGGCCTGCTGCCGCTGCTGCTGGCGCTCTATGGGGTGGTCCGCTGCGTCTGGCGGCGGGAGCTGGCGCCTTATCTCCTTCTGTTTGGGCTGTTGGCATTGACGGCTTTGTCGTTCATGTTCGGTACAGCGACCTATTCGCTGGTTTTTAATTTGCCGGGGATGAATCAACTCAATTCGCCGTTTCGTTGGGTTTTTGCGCTGACGCTGGCGATCGCGGCGATGGCGGGTATTGGGCTGCATCTGCTATGCGAAGGTCGTGGTCGAAGACGGGGTACAGCGCTGCTATTCGGACTTCTTTCGCTGATTGCGGGACTGGCGCTATGTTTCGGCGTCGGGGCGATCCATGCCAATTTCGCCCGCTTCGAGCCCATGATGAACCGGCTCGTGGCGGAGCTGGCCGGGGCGGATAGCGCCTTCAGCGACGGGCGGATGTTCTTCAGTTATCAGCTGCCGCAACTGTTGACGCTGGGCGCGCTGCTCGTGCTTAGCGGCTTGCTGTTTCTGTGGGCGGGCTGGAGTCGTTCGTGGCGCTGGGCCGCGCTGGCGCTGATTGTGACGGCGGTCGACTTGCTGCTCGCATCCTATGGTTTCAATCCGGCGAGTGATCCGCTGCTGCTGGATTTCAAGCCACCGGCGCTTGAATTCCTGGGCGGGCAGGCGGGCCGCTTCCGGGTGACGAGCCTGGAACGGCCGGGCGATGAGCGGATTCTGCATCCGAACGTGGGCATGCGCTATGGCTTGGACGACATACGGGGCTACGACAGCATCATTCCGGCCGGCTACGTGGCGACGATGCGGGCGCTGCAACCGCAGCATCTGTTGGATCACAACCAGATTGCGCCGCTGTATACCGATGAAGGGCGCAGTCCCGCCGGTTATCAGCGCCTGCTGCAATCCGACTTGCTGAGCCTGCTCAATGTGCGCTATGTGCTGACGGCGCCCGATTTTGAGATGTATCTGCCGGGCTGGGAGGATGTCTACCGTCAAGAAGTGGCGATTTGGGAGAATCAGTCGGTTATGCCGCGCGCCTTTGTGGTGGACAAAGCCGATTGGGATCCACGCTGGCTGGCGGAAGAGGGGGGCGGGTTCAAGTTCGCTGAACTCGACATACTGGGTGGCGGACTGCATGTCCCGCGCTATGAAGCCGCTGCAATCAGCCGAGACAGCGGACGGGAGAAGTTCATCGATGTCAGCCTCGAGAACGACAGTTGGCTGGTGATCAGCGAGAGCTTCATGCCCGGCTGGCGCGCCTTCGCCCGTCCCTACGGCAGCGGTGAAGAGGCCGAATTTGGCTTGGGCCTGCGGCTGGTGCTGGCAAACTTGCAAGGTGTCGAATTGCCGGCGGGGGATTGGACTGTGCGGCTGATTTACAGCCCGGCGAGCGTGCAGCTGGGCATGTTCAGCTCGTCGATCAGCGCCGCGGTCATACTGTTTATGCTGGGCGCCTGGTTCTGGCGGGCTTATATCGGCTTGAATACGGAGGCGTCTTCTGGGCTGGCTAGAGTGGCGCGCAACAGCGTCGCGCCGATCATCCTCAACCTGTTTAATCGGGGCATCGATCTGACTTTCGCGATTGTGATGTATCGGCTGCTGCTGCCTGTGGACGTGGGCATTTACAACTTCGCCATCGTACTCTTCGTCGCCTTCGACATTTTCACCAACTTCGGGCTGGACCTGTTTCTGATCCGTGAGGCGTCGCGGCAACGCGCGCGCGCCGGCTATTACTTGTACAACACGTCATTCTTCCGCCTGGCGCTGAGCCTGATGGGCGCGCCTCTGCTGGCGGGCGTCATGCTGCTATGGCAGAGCTCGGGCGCCGAAGCGATCAGCAGCGATGGGCTGGTCGCTATCGGTTTGCTGTATATCGGCTTGTTCCCGGCGAGCTTGTCGAAGGGCATGACCTCGCTGTTCTACGCCAA
>JAAXID010000014.1 GCA_012270545.1 Anaerolineae bacterium
CCCGGTCCGCCGCAGAGCCATTTGAGCACGCCGCCGATGTAATAATCGACATCCCAAGCGCCCACATCCACTGGAATCACGCCGACGCTGTGATAGCCATTGAAGACGACTTGCGCGCCGACGCGATGCGCCTTTTCCATAATCGCTCGCGCCGGCATGATGAAAGCGCTGCGGAAGAGCACGTGCGAGGTGCTGACCAAACGGGTCGATTCATCGATGGCATCCAGCAGCTCGTCGATATCGATATGGATGCCGTCGCGCGAGCGGATCATCTGGATCCGCATGTGATCCGGCAGCCAGCTGCGCAGCGCGTAGACATCGCTGGGGAAATCCAGCTCGGTGATGACCACTTTGTCGCGGCGCGGATCACTGAAATCCAGCGCGCCGAAGAGGATGCTGTTGGCGATGCTGGCGTTCTGATGCGCCAGCACCGTATTTTCGGCGGCGCCCATCAGCGGGCCGATCTTGTTGCCGACAGTCTGCGGCAGCTCGAACCAGCCCGTTCCCCAGGCGGAGACGCCCTGCTCCGCCCAGGTATCGGCGTAGAAATGCAGGCTGTCGTAAACGCCGCGCGGCATCGCGCCCAGGGAATTGCTGATCAGGTAATTGCAGCGGCTCAGAATCGGGAATTCGTCACGCCATTTCAGAAGCGGGTCTGTATTCATGGGATTGCCTTCGGCTGATCAATTTAGCTCTGCGAGGCATTGTAAAGCAGGCCGCTCAAGAATCATCTCCCGAAACGATGCCGCCGCCAGTGACAATACATCTGCCAAATGCGCGGGCTGACGCGTTCCAGCCGCCTGTTCATTGCGCCAATCAGATGCGGTCGATCGCCAGCCTCGACCCATTCGGCAGCGATCATTGAGTCAATCAGTCGGATGATGTCGCGTTTTGCCGCGCGGCGTTCGCGCCAACTCAACTTGGACCACGGTTTTATTCTGGCGAGTCGCTCCAAAGTCTCCAGCGGCGCCTCACCCCAGATGCGCTCAAGCCGACGTTGGCGCGTCGATAACATGTCCCGGTCGCGTTTGGGGTTGTCGTGGGTTGTCCTTTGACCCGAGCGCCGGCGATACAGGTACAGGAAATCAGCAATGTTGGCGAACATCGTCCGGCCCAGCAGACGCGTCATCAGCTCACAGTCGCCGCTATAGTGCATTGCCTCGTCATAACCGCCGACTTCCAGGACCAGACAGAGTCGCATCATGAGCGCGCCGCATAGATAGGGCGCGCTAAGCAATCCGATGAAATGATCCAGCATGATTTCAGCGTGTCGCTCCGGCGGCTCAAGTACACGCTGGCGCTGCAAGTCTTCAGACACGACATGGGCGTGGACGCCTACTGCGCCGACTTCAGGGCGCGACTGCAAGAAGCTCACCTGCTTCTGCAAACGTTCGGGCAGGCTGATGTCATCGCTGTCCTGACAGGCGTAGAACTCGCCTCTCGCTACGGCGAGACCCGCATTTCGCGCCCTCGCCTCGCCCACATTCTCCGCCAGCTGTATGAATCGGATACGCTCATCACGAGTTTCATACGAGCGGATTATTCCGGCCGAGTTGTCTTCCGATCCATCATCGACGATGATGAATTCAAAGTCGGCGAAAGTCTGCGACAGAATGCTTTCGATTGCTTCGGCAAGGTATTTCTCGGTGTTGTAAACCGGCATGACAATTGACACCAAGCGGCTGCGATTTCCAGTCAAACTAATCCGCCTTTTCACTTTTTCCCGAGCCAAAATGATGCCGCCGCCAGTGACAATACATCTGCCAAATACGCGGACTGACGCGTTCCAAACGCCTATTCATCGCTTCAATTAGATGCGGTCGTTCGCCAGCCTCAATCCATTCGGCAACTATCATTGAGTCAATCAGGCGCATGATGTCGCGCTTTGCCGCCCGGCGTTCGCGCCAACTAAGCTTGGACCACGGTCTGACGCTGGCGAGTCTCTCCAAAGAATCGATTGGCGCCTCGCCCCAGATGCGCTCAAGCCGGCGCTGGCGCAGCAAAAGCCGGTACTGATCAAACTTGGCATTGTGCTGGGATGTTAGCTGACCCGCGCGCCGACGATACAGATACAGGAATTCAGCGATGTTGGCGAACATCGTCCGACCCAGCAGACGCGTCATCAGGTCACTGTCTGGGCTAAAGCGCATTGACTCGTCATATCCGCCGGCTTCCAGGAGCAAATCGCGCCGCATCATGAGCGCCGAGTGTTGAAAGGGCGCGCTAAGCATGCCGATGAAATGATCCAGCAAAATTTCAGCGTGACGCACTGGCGGCTCGCGGTTGGAAATGGGCTGCTTATCCTCAGACACCACCCGGCTGTGGACGCCTACAGCGCCGACTTCAGGGTGCGACTGCAAGAAGTTCACTTGTTTCTCCAAACGTTCAGGCAGGCTGATGTCATCGCTGTCCTGACAGGCGTAGAACTCGCCTTTCGCCACGGCAAAGCCCGCATTTCGAGCCGCCGCCTCGCCCGCATTCTCCACTAGCTGTATCAATTGAATGCGGAAATCACGTCCCATGTGCGAGCGGATTATTTCGGCCGAGTTGTCTTCGGAGCCATCATCCACGATGATGAATTCAAAGTCGGTGAAGGTCTGCGACAGGATGCTTTCAACCGCCTCGGCAAGGTATTCCTCGCTGTTGTATACCGGCATGACGACTGACACCAAGGGCATGGAGCTGCCTTTCACACCGGTTTTACGCTGCTGTTCTTGCCGCCAAAGTGATGCCGCCGCCAGTGACAAAACATCTGCCAGATACGTGGACTTACGCGCTCCAAACGCCTATTCATTGCTTCAATTAGATGTGGTCGCTCGCCGGCTTCAATCCACTCTGCAGCGATTATTGAGTCAATCAGTCGGATGATGTCGCGTTTTGCCGCGCGGCGTTCGCGCCAACTCAACTTGGACCACGGT
>JAAXID010000131.1 GCA_012270545.1 Anaerolineae bacterium
CGGCGCGGCCCCTCCTCGCCATCTCTTCCCAGCGAGCTAGGGAAGGGGAGTGGTGTTGGCAACCAATAATCCTGAGATAGGATTGTCGTTGCCATATCCTCGAAATTTGCCATTCCCAACGGGACATCGCCGGAACATAAAAGGCGACCCTATGGATCGCCCGCAATCAACACCTACTAAAGCAATGCACCGCGATACATTGCTCAGACAGAGCGGAAGGTCTCCAACCGGCACCCTCCGCCCTGCTACAAATGGAAGATCGAATATTCGTTTGGAAGCCGCTGCGACGGTTCTAGCGGCGCCTGCCTGGGCGGCGACCCCGTCGCCCATCCACCAACAGCATTTCCGAGCTGCTGGTTTGCGACTGATAGGAATAGGCTTGCATCTGCGCAGCCTGCACCTGCGCCGCGACAACCGTCCCGCAACCCAGACTCGCGTCATTCAAGCACCTGAGCACATCATGGCCCGGCGCCGTGGTCGTCAGAACGACTTGCGTGCGCTCAGCAACTGACACATACTGCTCGACCTCGTGCTGCGCCGCCATGCCTTCATAGAACATGAAACCGGCATCGCCTTCGAACATCATGCGCGTCTGTGCCATAGCGAAGCGCTCACGATAAGCCGTTTGCATCTGACGCTCGCTCGTTACGATCATGCTCCATTGTGGCTGGTTGCGCAGCCGCTGGAGTTCCGCCTGCGTCGCGCGCAGAGCCTCGTCAGTCGCGATGAGCTGCTCGTTGCGCTGCGCAAGCGCCTCCAAGGTATAGCCCCAGCGTTGCTTCAGCTGATCTTTCGCATGATTCAGCACAACGATCTGGCCGCTGGCCGCCTCAAGCTGCTGCTGGCCCAGCTCCAACTTGCGCCCCATCCTGTCGACCTCAGTGGCCGCTCTGGCCAGCTGATTCTCGCTGGCGACCAATTGTGTACGAGCGTTGTCGAGCGCATTCCGCGTTTTGCCAAGCTCGTATTGGCTGGCCGCCAAGGCGTCTTGCGCCGCGGAAAGCTCGCCCATCAGATTCTTCACCCCGCCGAAGACCAGCACGGCGATGATGACGAAAGTGATCAGCAAACCGAGAAGCCGCGACCAAAATGGTGACCCTCTTTCTATACGCTTCATTTCGACCTCCAAAATAAATATGCATTTGTACCGGGTGCGCTGACCGAATTCCGGTCAGCATACAGCGCTTCCACCCTAGTGTATCGCACTTGTTTCGATAATGCCAACATTTGTCCCTTTTCTAATCGCGAGCTTGACCTCGCCAATCGCTTTGGTGACCTCGATGTCGCGCGGGCAGGCCGGCGTGCAGTTGAAAATCGTGCGGCAGCGCCATACCCCGTTCGGCTCGCTGAGGATGTCCAGCCGTTCACCCCCCGCCTGGTCGCGCGTGTCAAAGATGAAGCGATGCGCCCCCACGATGGCGGCCGGCCCCACATACTGCCCGTTTGCCCAGAAACTTGGACAAGAAGTCGTGCAGCATGCACAGAGGATACACTTGGTCGTATCGTCGAATTGTTCGCGATCGTCTTGCGTCTGCAACCGCTCGCGGCCGTCTTCAGGCAGCGGATCATCGTTGACGAAGAAGGGCATCACCCGCTTGTAATGATCGAAGAAGGGCGCCATATCGACGATCAGATCCTTGACAACCGGCAATCCGAGAATCGGCTCCACCTGAATCTTTTCGCCGACATCACGGATGAGAACCTTGCAAGCCAGCCGGTTAAGGCCATTGATGCGCATGGCATCGGAACCACAGACGCCGTGCGCGCAGGAACGCCGCAGGGACAATGACCCGTCCTGCTCCCACTTGATCCGATGCAGCATCTCTAAGATCCGGTCGGTCGGATCGACATCAGTCAAAACAAATTCCTGCCAGTAAGGCTTTTCCTGGCCGGGCACATCCGGGTTCTGCCGTCTGATTCTGAATGTTACTTCCATGATATCTCAGGTCCCCGCTTCGTATCGATCTATGCTAATCATACCCTAGTAGACGCGTTCTTTCGGCTTGAACTTCTGCTGATCTACCGGCAGGCCCGCCGCGATTTCCGCCTCCCACAGCGACAGATCCACTTTTTTGTCGAAATGGGCTACGTAAGACGGATCGCTCAGCGCGCCTTCCTGGTAAATCAAAGAATGCGCGAGCCAGTTTTCATCATCGCGTTTCTTGAAATCTTCGCGACTGTGGGCGCCGCGGCTCTCCTTCCGCTCCAACGCCGTCCGCGCCGTCACATCGGCTAGATCCAGCAGGCAGCCCAATTCCCAGGCTTCCATCAAATCGGTATTAAATACGCGCGACTTGTCGTCGATATGTAAGTCCTTGTAGAAGCGCTCGCGCAATTCCGCCAGATCATTGATGCCCTGCCGCAGGGTTTCCTCCGTGCGGAAGACGCCGACATTGTCCATCATCGTCGCCTGCATCAAATGGCGCAGCTCACCCGGTCGCGACTTGCCAGCGCCTTGGCGAATCCGCTCAAATTCCGCCTCTATCTCCGCGCCCGCGTCTTTCGGCAGCGGCGCCCAAGCGGCCCCCTTGACGTATTCCGCCATCTTCATGCCGCCTCGCCTGCCGAAGACGACCAGATCAACAAGCGAATTCGTGCCCAGTCGATTGGCGCCATGCACGCTGACGCAAGCGGTCTCGCCCGCGGCATAGGCGCCCAGCATCACCGTGCCCTCGGCGTCGATTAGGACCTCGGCATCGATGTTGGTCGGAATCCCGCCCATGGCATAGTGCGCCGTCGGCTGCACCGGCATCGGCTCTTTGACCGGGTCAACGCCCAGATAAGTGCGGCAAAAGTCGAGGATATCGGGCAGCTTGCGCTCAACCATGCTCTCATCAATGAAATCTTTGCGGTCGCGCCCTTCTTCGGCGAAATAACGATTGACCGTCTGCGGACGCACATCGAGGTGCACGTAGCCGCGATTCTTGATGCTGCGGCCCGCGCGCGTCTCGAGGTAAATCGCGCGGCTGACGACATCGCGGCTCGCCAGGTCTTTGGCGCTAGGCGCATAACGCTCCATGAAGCGCTCGCCCACACTGTTGATCAAGACGCCGCCCTCGCCCCGGACGCCTTCAGTGATCAAGATGCCCATCCGGTAGATGCCGGTCGGATGAAATTGGAAGAACTCCATATCTTGCAGCGGCAGGCCCCGCCGCAGCGCAATGGCGGCGCCATCGCCGGTCAGCGAATGCGCGTTGCTCGTCACCGACCAGCAGCGCCCCCAGCCGCCTGAAGCGAAGAAGCAGGCCTTGCCGTGGAAGATGTGAAACTCGCCCGTGCCCAGCTCGATGGCGACTACGCCGGCGACCACGCCGTCAACGACGATCAGGTCTACCACTTGAAACTCATCGAAGAAGTTGACTTCGTTCTTGATGCATTGCTGATAGAGCGTCTGCAAGATCATGTGCCCGGTGCGGTCGGCGGCGTGACAGGCGCGCCGCACCAGTTCCTCGCCGAAGTTGCGCGTGTGCCCGCCGAAGCGCCGCTGACTGATGCGCTTCTCCGATGTGCGGTCGAAGGGCAAGCCCATGTGCTCCAGCTCGATGACAGCTTCTACCGCGTTCTCCGCCAGGATCTTCGCCGCATGCTGGTCAGCCAGATAATCCCCGCCCTTGACGGTGTCGTAGGTGTGGTAGATCGGCTTGTCTTCGTCCAGGTTGCCTAGCGCCGCGCCGATCCCCCCTTGCGCCGTGCCGGTATGACTGCGCGTCGGGTATAGCTTGCTGACCACCGCGACATCGGCGCCGCCTTTGCTGGCATAAAGCGCCGCCATTAATCCAGCGCCACCCGCCCCGATGATAATCGCATCATGCTTGTGAATTTGCATCTAAGTCATGCTCCTGCAGATGGGTTCGCAAGTCGGCGCTTTCTCGAAAGCCGGAGGCAGCCTTAGGCCTCGCCCTCAGTCTCATCAGCCAGAAACGCTTCCAGTTCGGCCGGCAGCTCTTCGCCGCGCAATTCGTAAATCTCCGCGGTCGCGGCCATCGCCTCATCGACGATGTCTTTCTCCAACGGCACGAGCAGCGCCGCCCCGCCAACCGCCAGCAACACCGCCGCCATCACCGTGCAAAGGGCGACCGCCGTCCGCCGGGCGAAGTTGTTGCCGCTCGTATAATCGGTCAATACATAACGCAGGCCATTGAAGCCATGCAGCGTCACCAGCACCAGCAGGAAAAGATCATAAACGCGCCAGACGAACAGACCACCGGCCGCGTAAGACCAGCGGTGATAGACGAATTCGACCGCGCTGGGCACGGCGCCGATCGTGCCGTTGCTCGCCATCGTGCCGGCCACTTCCTGCGCCGCCGTGATGTCGAAGACGCCCTGCACCACATGCATCAGCGCCAGGTGGCCGAAGACCAGCGGCACGATCAAAATCCCGCTCAGGCGCATGAAAGCCCACCAGAAGCGCTCAATCGGGCTCGCTTGCGGATATTTTCCGCGCTGGGGCGTCTCACCGCTGATCAGGCTGTAAGCGGCCGCCAGCAC
>JAAXID010000019.1 GCA_012270545.1 Anaerolineae bacterium
TTAGAAAAGCAGAGTCCAGCCATTTAGACACTCAGACGATACGAACCTCTAGGAACAACATAATACGAAGAGAGCGAACTCGAAAGCCCGCCCTCTTTTTTAACGCTAGTGATTTGCCTCGGCGTTCAAGACAAGGCAAGTCCCGGTCACTTACTCGAATAGCGCGAAATCTTCCAGACGGGTCTGGGCATCGCCGAGCGCCTGCTCCGGGGTCTTCTCGCCGATCATGGCGGCCGACAATTCTTCATCCATAACGCGCTCGAAAGCGGTGTTCCAGTTGGAGCGCGGCTGGATGACAGCGCTCGGGACGAATTCGGCGTACTCGTCGCGGTGCGACATGTTGTTATAGGCATCACTATTGACGACCGAGCTGTTGACAGCGGAATGGCCCGTGCGCGCCCACTCGATGTTGTTGTCGTTGAGGTAGTCGAGGAAGGTCAGCGTTGCTTGAAGCTGATCCGGGTCGGGGTCGACGCCTTGCGGGATGATCCAGGCATGGCTGTTCGCCCAAGCGGCCGGCTGGTCGAAGACGGTGGGGAAGTTGTGCACGTAGTAATTCTTCAGCGCGCCTTCCGGATCCGCGACTTGATTGTCGTAGAAATTGACGACCCAGGTGCCGTTGATGTGGCCACCGTTTTCGCCATTCAGGAAGATCTCCTGCGCCGTGCCGTAATCGACATTGTCGGTGATGTGCCCGTCATCGCGAAGGCCGATCAGGAAATTCAACGCGTTCAGCCCCTGCTCGGTATTGATGGTTGGGAAACCATCATCACCTTCAATGCTGCCGCCCTCTTGCTGATATACCAGCGCCATCCAGTTGCGGCTCAGGCCATTGGTCCACATGCCGAGGAAGGGCAAGCCGGTCGCTTCTTTGAACGCCTCCGCATGCGACATGAATTCGTCCATGCCGTAGGGGATATCCGGCGTGCCATCGTCGTTGACCAGGCCAGCATCTTCCCACAAGCCGACATTGATATGCCAGAGATGGCCGTGGAGGTCCAAGGGAATACCATAAAGCTCGCCGTTCCACTCGACGAAGCCGCGGGCGCTGTCGGTCAGGTCATCGGCATCGATGCCTGCGCCAGCGAGCACATCGCCCAAGGGGGTCAGCAGACCGCGCGAGGCATAATTGGGAATGCGATTGCCGTGCAGCACCATGATGTCCGGTGCCGTGCCAGCAGCTAGATTGGCGTTCAACTCGGTGACGCCCGGCCAGGCGACGACAACTGTGTTGACGATGATGTCATCCTGGACAGCATTGAAGTTGTTTGCCAGCGTCTGGATGATGCCGCATTCGCCATAGGCGGCGGCCAAGTCGGTGTTGTCGCCGAATTCATCGGCGCATTCGCCGAAGAAGCGCATGAAGGTGATCTCGGTGGCGTCTTGCGCGGCAGCCGGCGCGACTACCAGCGCAAAAAGCATGGCTACAACGAGCAGTGCTCTTATCTTATACATGATGGTGATCCTTTCGGGATAACTAGTTGACCGAAAACGAATTTGGATACAGCAGGCTTCGATAGGAATTCCTTTCTACTTAATGCCGCTATTGATTGCGATGCCGCTGATGATGCGGCGTTGGAAAACGAAGAAGAAGAGGATGATGGGCATGGCGGTAAAAACAGCCGCCGCCATGTTACGCCCGTAGAATTCGACGAATCCCCAGGCCTGCGAAATCTTGCGCAAGCCGATGACAATGGTGTAAACGTCGGGCGTTGTCGCTGAGATCAATGGCCAGAGATAACTATTCCAATTGCCGAGAAATGTGAAAATCGCCAGTGCCGTAATCACGGGCGTCGACAGCGGTATGATGATGGTGAGGAAAATACGGAAGCGTCCGGCGCCGTCCATCATCGCTGCTTCCTCCAATTCGAGTGGAATGCCGCGGAAGAACTGTGTCAGCAGGAATACGGCGAAGGACGAGGCGATGCCCGGCAGTATCAGGGCGATCAAAGTGTTGTGAAGATCTAGATTGGCGAAGAGAAGGTAAACCGGCAGGAAGGTCGCTTCAAAAGGCACCATCAAGCCGGCCAAAACCAGTACGTACAGTATCCGCTTGAAGTAGAAGTCAAGCCGAGCAAAGGCATAGGCCGCCAGCGAACAGACCATCAACTGCGCCATGGTATGCGCGGTGGATACGAGAATGCTGTTGCCAACCCACTTCCAGAGCTGGCTGCTTCTGAGGATGAAGTACCAATTGTCAGTTGTGAACGGGAGCGGAATCAAGCTCGCCAGATTGCGCTGCAGCGCCGGCTCCGGACGGAAAGAGGTGACCACAGTCCAGAGAACGGGCAGCATCCAGATGAAGGCAAAGATAGCAAGCACGGCGATATAAAGACGGTGGCGCAATTTGTCGCGCTGTTGCCGCTCGCGCTTGAGCTTCGCCCCGAGCACAGTCATCGCTAGTTCCCCAATCCCTGATCGCGGAAGGCCACCAACTGAATGATCGAGATGACCAGAAGCACGGCGAACATGATCACGGCCATCGCCGTGCCGTAACCCACCTGAAAGTACAAGAATGTGGTTTCCCAAATGTTGTAGACAATGGTGCGCGTATTGCCGGCCGGTCCGCCGCGCGTCATCACATCCACCTGGCCGAATATCTGGAAGGATGCGATCACCTGCAAGATACACAGAAAGGCAAAGGGCCGGCGCAACCCGGGGATGGTAATGTGTCGGAATTGCTGTCGGCGGTTGGCGCCATCCACTTTGGCGGCGTCATAGAGCGCTTGCGAAATATCTTGCAAGCCCGCCAAAAATATGAGCAT
>JAAXID010000083.1 GCA_012270545.1 Anaerolineae bacterium
GCGCGCGAACTCGGCGACATTCGCCATATCGCCCGCCGCGATCACCTCTTCCATCGTCGCCTCCGGTTTACCAAAGCGGATATTGTCGGCGATGCTGCCGGCGAAAATGAAGGGATCCTGCGACACCAAGCCCATCTGCGCCCGCATCGAGCGCTGCTGGACTTCACGGATATCAACGCCATCGATCAGAATACCCCCAGCGCTGACGTCATAGAAGCGCGCGATGAGATTGGCGATTGATGTTTTGCCCGCGCCTGTCGGACCCACCAGCGCCACCATCGTCCCTGCCGGTATATCCAAATTGATATCGCGCAGGACGGGCAGGCTCTCGCGATAGCCAAAGCGCACTTCGCGAAATTCGATCCGCCCCGCTATCGGCGGCATCTTCCGCGCATCCGGGCTGTCTTTGATCGCCGGCTCTGTACCCAGCAGATTGATCACGCGCTCGCCGCCCGCCATCGCCGTCTGCATGGTGGCGTAAAGCTGGCTGAGTTCTTGCACGGGCAGAAAGAATCGGTTGACATAAGCGAGGAAGGCGATCACCGTGCCCAATGTGAGGCTGCCCTGGGCGACGCTCAAGCCGCCGAAAAGCAGCACAATCCCGGTCGCCACCATGCCGAGAATCTCAACCGTCGGCAGGAATACGAACGACAGCGACATCGCCTCGACATGGGCGTCGCGGTTCGCGCCGTTGACCTCGTCGAACTTGTCGGTGCTGATCTCTTCGTTGGCGAAGGCCTGAATCACGCGGATGCCACTCAGGTTCTCCGCCAGGTCGCCAATCATGTGGGCGTTGCGGGCGCGCGTCTTGCGAAAAGCCAGCTTCGCCTTATGCGCGAAGACCATCGTCACCAGCACAATGACCGGAATGATCGAGAAAGTCACCAGCGCCAGCTGCGCGTTCAGCGAGAGCATCACGATGACAATGCCTGCCAGCAGCAGGCTGTCGCCCGTCAAGGTGATCAGACCTTGTGACAGCAACTGGTTTATGACGCCTACATCGCTGATCACCCGCGATATCGTCACGCCGACGATGTGATTGTCGTGGTAAGAAAGCGGCAATTCCTGCAAGTGCCGAAACAGCGCCGAGCGCAGATCGGCCAGCACCCGCTGCCCCACCCAACTGAGCAGGTAACGCTGCGCCATCGAAGCTAGATAAAGCCCCACGAAGGCGAGCAGCAGCAGCAGCGCAATCTCATTCAAGCCATCGATGTCGCCAGCGAGGATCGGTCCGTCAATTGCCACCTTGACCAAGAAAGGCGCGAGCAGCGTCAAGCCCGAGGCGGCTAGCATCGCGACGAAAGCGCCCAGCATATGCAAAGCGTATGGCCGCAGGAAAACGAGCAAGTGCCAGATGACCCGCAGGTTAAAGGAGCGGCCTTCTACCTTGTCCGCGTAGGCGTCCAATGTGCGGCGAGGGCTGCCAGTTCCCACACCCGTCGTGCCGATTGAGAAGCCGATAAGTCTCTCCGTTTCGGTGTCGCGCGGCCCTGATTCGCGATGAATACGCGCTGCGGCGACGGTTGTCTAATCGTCCTTGTGAGGCTGTTTTGGTTTCTGCTCAGGCAACTTTGGAGCGCGTCTCTTGAGCAGGGGCGATCCCTTGTCTTCGGGATAACTGACACTATTTTGCGAAGGCTGAAATCTAACATTCTTCGCGTCATGAACAATCTCAACTTGCAGTTTAGGCATGATTTCGCAGCTCCTTTATGTTTAGCTGATTGTGAGGCAAGCTCGTCCCCATTCACCAAACATGGCGTATTCTTCCAATACTACGTGAAACTCATACGTGCCAATACCTATAAACTGCATGTTATGCAAAATGTAGATCATCCGAAATGTTGTCTGATCCCGAAAGTCGAAATCCAACCTGTCTGCCCACAAGATGCGATCGCCGCCCGGCGCCAATAGCTGAACAATCGCGGAGTGAACGCGCCTCTCGGCAGTGAATTCCGCCGTCCAGTGAGACACCAAGATAGCCGGCGGGTCGAAAAGAACCGACGCCGAATGCTCGACAGTGCCATAGGGGCTGGATACCTGTAAGGTCGAAAATACATTTCCCAATCCAATCGCGCCCGTGTCTTGAGCTTGCACCTCAGTACACAGCAGTGTCCAGTCATGACGCACCAGTGTCATCCCCAACGGCTTCCGTCATCGTTACCGTCAAGTTTACCGGAGGGTAAGGTTGATGGGCAAGATAGACACACTATGTCAGGCCAGCCGATTCACTCGCGCAGATTCCGGTAATAGATCTCGGCGTACAAACCCGACTTTTGCAGCAGCTCCTCATGCGTGCCAGCGGCGGCAACTCGACCGCCCTGCAAGACGAGCACCTTATCCGCCATCCGCACCGTGCTCAGGCGCTGCGCGATGATGAACGATGTGCGCCCCGCCATCAGACGCTCCAGCGCGATCTGAATCAGTCGCTCCGTTTCTGTATCGACGCTCGATGTCGCATCGTCCAGTAGCAGAATGCGCGGATTCTTCAGCAAGGCGCGGGCGATGGCGATACGCTGCTTCTGTCCGCCGGAAAGCGTCACGCCGCGCTCGCCCACTTCAGTATCGTAGCCAGCGGGCATCGCCATGATGAAGTCGTGCGCCTGCGCCGCCACCGCCGCGTCGATCACATCATCGTCATCGACGTTTTCCAAGCCGAAAGCGATGTTCTCGCGGATGCTGGCCGCGAAGAGCACCGTCTCTTGCAGCACGATGCCAATCTGGTCGCGCAGCGAATTCAAGGTCACAGCGCGCACATCAATGCCATCCACTGTGATCCGCCCGCCGGTGACGTCATAGAAGCGCGGTATCAGATTGATGATGGTGGATTTGCCCGACCCAGTCGCGCCCAGCAGCGCCACCACTTCGCCCGCCGCCGCTTCGAAATTGAGCTTGTCCAGCACCACCCGCTGATTGAAATACGA
>JAAXID010000018.1 GCA_012270545.1 Anaerolineae bacterium
TTGCTGTCATGTCTGCCGATTCTCGTTGAGGAAGCGCCGCATGCCATCGGCGCCCAATGCTGGCGCGCGGAAGATGAAGAATGACTTGTGCGCCGGTTCGACGTCAACTTGCATCTGCCTGCCGTTCGGAAACCAATCGCTCAGCAGCTCCAGCGCCTCCTCATTGCGGCGCGAGTAAAAGAAGAGCAGGTCGCGCTCGGGATCGAGGCGAAAGGCTTCTTCTCTCTCCAAGCTGCGCTCCAGCATTTTCGGAACGGTGGTCACCTCTCCGCCCTTGTCCCAGAACATCACGCCGGCTTCGATGCCGATTGCGCGTGTGTCCCACCAGTGCGCTGACGCAAGCACAAAGGCATTGCCATAGGCGCCGTCGCTCTCGGCGAATCCGCGGAGTATTCTGCCAGCCTGCGCTTGAGGATGCGATGCGCGAAGGAAGTTGTCAGTAAATTCCCCGAAGTACAGGCTCGTATTGTAGTGATTGGCGGCGAGCAGCATGACAAGCGCAAACGTGACGGCAAAGACCTTGCCCGCTCGTCCTGACAGTTTCTTACACAGGCGCAGGCAAAAGACCGCAACGGGCAGCGCAGCGATCAGATAACTCGGTGGGATCGCGCCACTGGCTCGGATAAAACTGGGGACTTCAATCGGAAACGATAGCGCAAGCGTCGTCGACAAAAGTGTCGCCAAGAGATAGATTGGTACGAAGAATACGGCAGGATCGCGCGTTTTCACGATCAGCGCGAGCCAGGCGGCAAGCCCCAGGAACATGAAGGCGGCGGTTACGGGGTCCATTGCCGGCTCGTCGCCCAATCCGCTGACCCAGGTGCTGTCTCCGTAAAAGTGGTAAATCAGGGCGGTTTTTCTGATATTGCTCATCAAGACGGGGACGCTTTCACTGAGGAATGCCGCGCGCTCCTCGTCAGTCGTCGGCACGTCTCCAAATACACGCGTGGTGGCTCGGCGCATATAGTTTTCCGGTTCTTCCGTCCAGTAATGAAGCATTGGCAGGAAGACCATGAGCGAGACAAAAGCCAGCACAGTCAGATTGAGAAGATAACTGATACGCGCCCGCCAGGTGCACGCGGACACCACTACAGCTATCGCCACGCCGGCGCCGGCGGCAAGCGGCAGCATTCGAAGCGCTTGATATCCCATCAAGCCGAATCCCAAAGCAATCCCGGCTTTCACATAATCCGGCCGGCGATTATGGCGCAAGGAGCGGACGAGGTAGACGGCGGTCAGCGCTGAGAAAAGTGGCGCCAGACTGATCCGCATCCCTTGCCGGCCGATGACCGCATGCCAGAAGCTGACGGCCACCAATGCGGCGGCAAGCGTGCCGAAGAGCAAACCGAACCGTCTGCGCCGTTTGCCCATCACCTCGACGCCCAGCCAGAACACAATCGGCAGCGTGATGAAGCTCTCGATCGCCGACATTAGCTTGAGCGCATAATGATCGAATTCCATGCCCGGCTGGCTCGCAAGGATGGATAGCAGGTAGAAGTGAAGCGGCTCTCGACCGCCGATATTTGCAAGGAAGATTCGATAGTCGTTGAGGTAGTGGATCTTGTAGGCGTCCTGGATTTTCTCGACCAGATCGCTGTACATCTGTGGCGGATAAGCGTCCAGCTTGTTGAAGCGAAAAGCGGCGCCCAGAAGCATGACCAGCGCTAGGGCGATTATCGTCCCGCGACGCTCTCGCCAGCGAATCCGGCGAAAGGCGTCTGCTTGGCCACTGGCCCAATCGAAGAGATTCCAGCGAAGCGGCGCAAAGACGAAGCCCCAAAGCGCCGCGCTAATCAACCAGAGCAGGATAATGGGCGGCTCGATCCGATTGCCGGAGGTGTTCGCCCATACCAAGAGGCTGCACGACGTTGCGAGTGCGATCAACAGCTTGCGCAGTTGGCTGATTTCCGACGAGATTGGGCGGCGCGCGGGCTGCCGATCCAGAATCTTCGGCGCTTCAACCGCCGTAGGCCTCCTGCGCCGGCGAACTTGCCAATTGGCGAATTCAATTACAATCCAGAGTAAGCCGCCAAGCGCGAACCGCCCGACTGCCGTCAGCGCGAAATCAGTCGCGTTTTCCCGCGGCGCAGTCATGGATGCTGTCAAGATAAACAACGCGTTGATCCAGATCAGTAGCGGCAGAGCGCGCGCGGCCCAGCATAAACGAGCGCTGCGCTCGATCCCCCGCCAATATCCCGTCAGCTGCGTCCAGCGCCCGACTAATTCCGCTGTGAGCCAGAGCAGAAACCCCAGCCAGAGATATGGGCCGCCAACACTCAACGAGAAACCGTCGGCGCGCGTCACATCGTCGGTACCCCGAACGATGACGCTGCCAATCAAGGCGCAGACGATTGCTGTCGCATAAAGCAGCAGTTGAATGGTATCGGCTTGTCTCATGGCCTGCGGCAGAGAACGAAGCGCGGTCAACGCACTATTGCCTCGCTCGCCAGCGTCCGACGGCGCCAACGCAACAGTGGAGGGCGTCACCCTAACCTGAAGTCTGTTGGAGGCTGTGGAAGTCATTGCGATCCGAAGCCTGCGCCAGGTAGATCCGGGAGCGCGCAACCATCGATTGATGAGTTCGCTGAGCGTCAGTTCCTCAATTGGCCGGATTTCTGCGGCCTTTTCGTCGTCCCCGCTCGACGAGGCGGTTTCAATTTGAGTGGCGTCCGTCAGCGGATCCGGCGCCTCAATGTCGGCATCCGCAGGAAGAAAAGCGCTGGCATTGACGGGGGCATTTGCATTCTGCGTGTCGCGCGAGTCCTTAGGCATGAGGCTTTCGACCTTTTATCGCCAGGTTAACGGTCGCCCGATCCGGTCCCTCGTCGGCGGTATTCTTGCGGTCAAATGCATTGAATAGAGCGACGCCCAACTTTACCGGATTGAACGGGCCACCCGTCGCCTGAAAGTCGTGACGATCGGCAAAGGCTTGTATGCTATTGGGCAGCATTCTGGAC
>JAAXID010000284.1 GCA_012270545.1 Anaerolineae bacterium
GCTTCCGCATCAAGGACATCATCCGGCGGCATTCGGATTATGTCGCCTTTCCGATTTATGTGGGCGATGACGAAGAGCCGACCAACAAGCAGCAAGCGATCTGGCGGCGAGCCCCGTCCGAGGTGGATGACGAGGAGTACGACAGCTTCTACAAGATGCTGACAATGGACTTCGCCGGCGCGGGTCATCATATCCACATGCGCGCCGATGTGCCGATGCAGTTTTACGCGCTGCTCTTCCTGCCGGGCAGCGGGCAGCAGAACATGTTCAGCCCGCGTGCCGAGCCGGGCTTGAAGCTGTACGCGCGCAAGGTGCTGATCGAGGAATACAATCGCGATTTGCTGCCGGAGTATCTGAGCTTTGTGCAAGGCGTGGTCGATAGCGAGGACCTGCCGCTGAGCGTCACGCGGGAGAGCATTCAGGCGACGCGGGTGATGGCGAGCTTGAAGAAGACGATTACGCGGCGGGTGCTGTCTGAATTGAAGCGCATGGCCTAGAACAATCGCGAAAAGTACTTGACGATCTTTCAAGAGTTCGGCGCTTATCTGGTGCAGGGGCTGGTGATTGAGGCGGAAGATCGAAGCGACCTGGAGCCGCTGCTGTTCTTCCAGACGACGCTTGACGATGATCCCAGCAAGTTTCATACGCTGGACGAATATGTCGAGCGCATGTCGGAGAATCAGGACGATATCTATTATGTGGTGGCGGATGACTATGGCAGCGGCTCGCGCAGCCCACATCTGGACCTCTTTCGTCAGCGCGGGATTGAGGTGCTCTACTTCACGCATCCGGTCGATGCGATGCTGCCGGTGGGCTTGGTCGATTTCAAGGGGCGCAAGCTGGTCAGCGTGGATTCAGCCGAGTTGGATCTGGCTGAGGTTGGTGAGGCAGCCGAGGCGGAAGAGGCAACGCAAGACGCCTTGGAAGCGGATTCCTTCGACGCGCTGACGGAGCGCGTCAAGGCGACGCTGGGCGGGCGCGTTAGCGACGTGCGCGGGAGCAAGACGCTGGTGGGCAGCCCGGCGCGGCTGGTCAGCGAAGACGACAGCAGTAACCGCTACATGTTCCGCATCAATCGCTTGCTGGATCAGGATTACGAATTGCCGGTGAAGGCGCTGGAGCTGAATCGGCGGCATCCACTGATGCACAATCTGAGCGGCATGATTGCGGACGGTGGAGACGCTGAACTGATCGACGCGGTGGTGGAGCAGGTATTTGAGACGGCGCTGCTGCAGGATGGCATTCATCCCGATCCGTCGAGCATGGCCGAGCGGCTGACGCTGCTGATGCAGGCGGCGACGGGGTCGGGCAGCGCCGATTTGGACTTTGCCGGGGTACAGACGGTGATCAGCGAGCCGACGATTGAGGAGCCACCGCAGATTGAATTGGGTGATCTCGATATCGAGGATGCGGACTTTGAACAGCTTGGGGATGACGATGACTAGCCAGCACCAATGGAACCGCGGCTGGCGCAATCAATCGCGTTCTGTAGGGGGCGCCTCTTGGGTCGTCCACATGCAGCGTAATCGGGCGACCTGGTAGACCGCCCCTACAAATCGTGTCGGCCGGTCAGCTTTCTCGTCCAGCCACCGGCCGAAGGAAGGATGAATGATGGCGGAGAATAAGACGCAGCGCAATGACGGCGATGTACGGGCTTATCTAGCGTCGGTGGAGAACAAGCGCCGGCGGGAAGATTCGCTGGTGGTGTTGAAGATGATGGAAGAGGTCACGGGTGAGCCGGCCGAGATGTGGGGGACGAGCATCGTTGGCTTCGGCAGCTACCACTACCGCTACGCCAGCGGGCGCGAAGGCGACTTCATGCTGACTGGCTTCGCGCCGCGCAAGGGTGCCTTGACGCTCTATATCATGGGCGGGCACGCGCGTTATGACGAGTTGATGTCTAAGCTGGGAAAACATCGGACGGGCAGTTCTTGCGTTTACATCAACAAGCTGGCGGATGTCGATCTGGATGTCTTGCGCGAGTTGATTGCCGAGTCGGTGGACTATATGCGCAGCGCGGATCATATCGCCGGCGAGTAGACATCCACGACAAGCAACCGCCATTTGCCGCGTAACGTATAGACAGGTAGACGTATCCGTAAGCGGGTCTTCTTTGTGTATAATACGAGAACGAAAGACATGGGAACCGCCGGTTCTGATGCGATGGATGGATTGAAGTTGCTTGGTCAAATGGTCAAGGGCCTTGCCAAGACCGTCGAGTTGGTCGGCAAGGGCATTGGTTTGACCGGACAAGCGCTTAATGACGGCTCAGTTGCAGTGAGGACGGCCATGCCAGTTACAGAATTGACCTCGGTATTCAATACGACCGATGAGACGATCAAATTCGTCAACCAGGAGTCGCCGCGGGATAGCAAGGAGATCCTGCCGCAGAGCGCGGTATCAATGAAGACGCAGAAGACGGATGGCGCCTGGGTGCCCTGGTTTCATCCGCCGCGGTTCGCGCCCTTCAGCCGCAAGCGCATGGAGATCGTGGTCGATGACGTGCCGGTGATCTACTTGTGGCAGCGCGATGATCACATCTACTGGTGCAACCGACTGGACAGTCAGGGCAATCCGGCAAA
>JAAXID010000171.1:0-243 GCA_012270545.1 Anaerolineae bacterium
TGCTTCAATGCGCCGAGGTAGTTGCCAATTGTCAGATTACCTGACGGCTGAATGCCAGACAGCACGCGGGGTTTGTTGCCGGAAACTGCAGCCATATCAACTTCTGCATTCTGAAGACTAGATTTCGACGCGAGGATTTTAGCACTGCGCTGCGGACGCTACAACCGCAAAACAGCGGGGTCAACGCTCTTTCAGCGGGGAGTGTCTAAATGGCTGCACTCTGCTTTTCTAACCCCATCCCCG
>JAAXID010000171.1:309-17328 GCA_012270545.1 Anaerolineae bacterium
CTCTAGCGGGTTTGCGCTAGCGTCATCTTTACTTCACCCCCTCGAAATTAGACACTCCCTTTCAGCGCGCGTTCTATCTGCCGATTGGCATCGCGCTTTGCCAGGTCAGCGCGTTTGTCGTAGCGCTTCTTGCCCAGCGCGACGCCGATCTCTACTTTCGCCCGGCCGCGCTCCAAATAGACCTGTAAGGGAATCGCCGTCATGCCGTTCTCGCGAATCCGCGTGATGATTCGATTGATCTCGCGCCGGTGCAGCAAGAGCTTGCGCGGCCGCCGAGGATCGGTATGCCCAAAGATATTCGCCTCTTTGTAGGGTGCGATGTGCGTGTTCAACAGCCACAATTCGCCCGCCTTTTCCTGGACATAACCGTCGCCGATATTGATATTGTGATTGCGGATCGACTTGATTTCCGAGCCTAACAGCACGAGACCAGCATCGTATCTATCCCTGACCAGATAGTCGCGATGCGCCTTGCGATTTTTGGTGATGACTTTTCTGCCGCCGCTCATACTGTATAATGCCCAACACGGTGCCTCACTGTCACGAAATCGTGACGACACATTAGGATACAGATGCTAGACGCCGGGTTCAAGACAAGGGCTGCCAGGCGCGCTGAAAGTCTTTGGCTTTGATCTCTTCGTTGGCAAAGGCGCTGATTACGCTCCGCGAGACGCCTATGATTCGCAGGTCACCGTCCGGATCGTCGCAATTGACGAGCCCGGCCGCCACTGCCTCAACATTTTCGGGCAAGTCATTCTCCACAGGCACGACCGTGGTTAGCACTGTATGCAGGCGCGTGTTAAACTCAGGTCCTGGTATGGCGCACACAATGATGACCAGCGTGTTGCCCAGCTTGGTGGGCATCGTCCCACTCTTCGATGGCAGGATGGCAAAATCCGCGATCGATTCCACCAGCGAGCTGACAAAGCCGGCCATGCGTATGGAATCAGCGTTTATCGTGGGACTGGGTGTGGCCTGAACTGTAGCGGCAACTGTCGGTTCCGCGGTTTCGATCGCTGCCAATTCTTGGCTGGTCGCCGTGGCTGTCGCTTCCCGATCACTCTCCCCCTTTTCAGGGATCCCCGCTTCGGCAATGGGCTCTGAGGCCGCGGTTGCCGCTTTTGGCGCTGCCGTAGCCTCGCCTTCGGGTTTGACTAAGGTTGGCTCGCTCGTTGGTTCTGAGACGACAATCACTTGCGGTTCCGGAGATGGCAAGATTCCTGAGAGCAGCTGAGTTAAATCAACAGCGCCAGAAAACACCAGCCCACCGCCAGCGATGATGATCAACAAGACCACTAGCAATGCAAAGCGACCGTATGATGACGAGCGTTCCGGGCCAGTATCCAGAATTGGCTGGAGGTCTTCCCAATCGTCTATTTCAAGCGGCGTCCCTGCATCTTTTATACTTGGCTCGCGCGCCTCTAACGCGATGAGGTCAGGATCCTTGGACTGGGCTTCGAGCACATCGGCCTTGAGTTCACGCGCCCCCGGATACTGTGGATCGAGTTCCAAAACGCGCTCGAGAGCCGCCTGTCCGATAGCGGTATCACGCACGGCATGCGTATAAACCCACCACAAATGCGCGTTATTGGCGTCGCTCTCCAACAGCGGCGCGAGGATCGCCTGCGCCTTTTCGAGTTCGTCGTTCTCTACCAGCGAATACGCCTGCCGCAGAAGCCCGGTGGTAGTGTCGCTCATATTTTGCCTTCACAATATGCGGCTCAACGCGCATGTACACAAGATAAAACAAATGCACAGTCAACCGCGCGCCTTCATAACGCCTTTTGCTGCCTCCGCCAATTCCCTTAGCAGTCTACATCCGCTTAATTTTCGGCGCAACGAAAAAGCCCACCAACAATGGTGAGCTTGATTGCTTAGCATGCCCTGAAGAGGACTCGAACCTCCACCCTGTTAAGGACACGGCCCTCAACCGTGCGCGTCTGCCAGTTCCGCCATCAGGGCAAAGAATGGCCTCAAGTATAGGTTGTTCCCCGCAGATGTCAATGCCGCGCAGCCCTTTCGCCGCTCAGCTAATTCATCTTGAGCAAGCGCGCATCCTGCCGTATTATAATGCGCTAGTCTTAACGTGGCATCTTTCGGAAGGTCTGCACTTGATGCGCATTGCGCTCGATGCAATGGGAACGGATCGTCGCCCGCTCAGCGATATTGCTGGTGGTGTTTTGGCGGCGAAAGAATTTGGCGATACCATCGTCTTGGTCGGCGACAAACCCATGGTTGAAGCGGAGCTCAAGAATCACAATGTTGACGGCGCCAAGGTAGAAATCCTGCACGCGCCGAACGATATCGCGATGGATGAAAAACCGACCGATGTGCTGAAGCTGGAGTCCTCGTCTTCGATTCACGTCGCGCTGGACGCGGTAAAGAAAGGCGATGTTGACGCCTTCGTTACCATGGGCAATACGGGCGCGGTGCATGCGCTCGCGACCTTGAAGACGTTGCGGCGCATTCCCGGCGTCAAACGACCGGTTCTCTCAGCGCTGTTCGCGGTGAACGATCACCGAATGATATTCCTGGATGTTGGCGCCAACACCGATGTAAAACCGGAATGGGTGCAGCAATTTGCGCTGATGGGCGGCATCTACGCCGAACGAGTTCTGCGTTGTTCCAGGCCGCGCGTCGCCCTGCTCTCGAATGGCGCGGAAGACATAAAGGGAAACTTGCTCATTCGGGAAGCAGCCGAACTCCTCCGCCGAAGCAAAATGAATTTCGTCGGTAATGTGGAGCCAGTGCAGCTCATGACTTCAGTCGCCGATGTGATCGTCATGGATGGATTCGTGGGCAACATCGTACTGAAGATGTTCGAAGCGACGACGCACTACGTAGCGACCTTGATTCGACAAGAGTTTCGTAACGATGCCATTTCCATGTTGGGCGGCGCGCTGGCTCGGCCGGCCTTCAAGCGCATCAGGCGGCGCGTGGACACATCGGAAATAGGCGGCGCACCACTTCTAGGCGTCAACGGTGTTGTCATTATCGGGCACGGAGGCAATTCCGCTATCGGCATCAAGAACGCCATTCAACAGGCGCGCGCCGCCGTAAAGGAAAACGTCATCGGCGCTATTCGCAGCGGCATCGCCCAGGAGAAGGCCTAATCCGGAGCAGTTCACATGGAGTTGACGCGAAACGGTCGCAAACGGGTGGTCATCACCGGTTTGGGCGTCGTCTCGCCCTTGGGCAATAAAGACGACTTCTGGGACGCGATCGCGGCGGGAAAGTCCGGTGTTCGCAAACTGCAAAACATCGAGACCGCTCACCTGAATGTGAAGATCGGCGCGGAAATACGCGACTTCGATTCATCCGACTACATCCCGCCCAAACAAGCGCGGCGCATGGGCAGAGCGACACAGTTCGCGATTGTCGCCGCTGTCATGGCCACCCGGGATGCCGGCTTGACCGTCGCGACTGTGAGTGAAATAGGCCAGCGGGTCGCCACCGTGATCGGCACGACCCTCGGCAGCTATGAGGTTGGCGAATCAGGGATAAGGGCCTGGCGTGATTCGGAATACAAGCGCGCCAATCCGATGAGCATAGTCAACGCCCTGCCCAATATGCCCGGGCATTACGTGAGCAAAATGATGAATGCTGTTGGTCCACTGGTCGCGCCATCGGTGGCCTGCGCCACTGGAATCCAGGCGGTTGGCGAGGCGAGCGACCTGATCCAATTGGGCAAATGCGACCTGGCAATTGCCGGTGCTGTTGACGCTGTTATGTTTGACTATATCTTGGCCGGTTTCAGCGCCACACGCGCGCTGACACGCGAATACAATGACGCACCCGAACAGGCCAGCCGTCCCTTTGATGCCGACCGCTCCGGATTCGTGCTGGGTGAAGGCGGCGCCGTCTTCATCATTGAAAGCCTGGGAAACGCCCTTGGACGTGATGCGAAGATCTATGCTGAGATCCTGGGCTATGCGGCATCGTCTGATGCCTATCATGTGGCAGCGCCCGATCCTGACGGCGGCGGCGCCAAACGAGCCATGCAATGGGCGCTGAACGATGCGCGCGTCGACTCTTCTGAGGTCGAATATATTAACGCGCACGGGTCGTCGACGCAGGCGAACGACGCGATCGAGACGGCAGCCGTGAAGCATGTCTTTGGCGAAGACGCGTATCACATCCCGGTCACCTCGACGAAAAGCATGATCGGCCATGCGATGGCCGGCTGCGGCTCGTTAGAGATATCGGCATGTCTAATGACCCTTGAGCGCGAACTTCTGCATCCGACCGTGAATTACGAGAGGCCAGACCCGGCCTGTGATCTCGATTATGTGCCCAATACAGCGCGGGCGGTCGCGGGCATACGGACGGTGATGTCGAATAGTTTCGGCTTGGGCGGGCAGAACGCCTCAATCATTTTGCGCAAGATATAGCGCCGAGGAAGCTGAATGACCCAAACCATTATCGTTATCGGCGGTGGACTGGCGGGCAGCGAAGCGGCCTGGCAGTTGGCGGAACGCGGGCATCGAGTGCGTCTCTACGAGATGCGCCCGGTTAAAACGACAGGCGCGCATGTCAGCCAGCGGCTGGCCGAACTGGTGTGCAGCAATTCACTGGGCTCCAAACTGCCAGACCGCGCCACCGGCATATTGCAGAATGAAATGAGAATGCTGGGCTCGCTGCTCATGCGCTGTGCCGAAAGCGCTGCCGTACCCGCAGGCGGCGCCTTGGCCGTCGACCGGAGGCGCTTCTCCGAGCAGGTAACCAGCCGCATCAGTGGTCATCCGAATATCGAAGTGCTGCGCGAAGAAGTGCGTGAAGTCCCGCTCACGCAGCCGGCCATCGTGGCTACCGGACCACTGACATCACCCGCGCTGGCGCAAGATATCGGAAGGCTGACCGGCGAAGACTACCTTTACTTCTATGATGCTATTTCGCCCATAGTGCGAGCGAGCAGCGTTGACATGAAGCGCGCTTTTCGGGCGAATCGCTATGGTCGCGGTCAGGAAGAGGCCGGAGACTATATTAATTGCCCGCTGGAGCGGGACGAGTATTACCAGTTCGTTCAGGCATTGAAGACGGCCGAAACGATTGAACTGCGCGATTTTGAGCGGGAAGACCCTAACTTCTTCGAAGGCTGTGTACCAATCGAACAGTTGGCGAAGCGTGGCGATGATACCTTGGCCTTTGGTCCCATGCGGCCAGTCGGCTTGAAGAATCCGCACACCGGTCGGCGGCCGCATGCCGTCGTGCAACTGCGGCAAGATGATCTGGCAGGCGATCTATACAACATCGTCGGCTTCCAAACGAATATCCGGTGGAAACAGCAGAAAGAGATCCTGTGCCTGATTCCCGGTTTGGAAAACGCCGACTTCATTAGGATGGGCCAGATGCACCGCAATACTTTTCTCAACGCGCCGGCGCTGCTTCATTCCACCATGCGTTTTCGCGGGAAAGCGACGCTGTATTTTGCTGGGCAGATCACGGGTGTTGAGGGATACGTCGGCAATATTGCGACAGGATTCTTGGCCGCCCTCAACCTGTCCCGACAGCTTAAGGGGTTGAGCAAGTGGGTTCCGCCGGCTGAAACGATGCTGGGCGCCCTGTGCTATTATGTAACGCATACCGACCCGAAGCACTTCCAGCCGATGAAAGCGAACCTCGGTATTCTGCCACCCTTGGAGACTAAGATTAAAGACAAAGCGCAACGCAAAAGAGACTACGCCGCGCGGGCGGAAAAGTCGATGTTGGCTTCGCTGCATGAATTGCAGGACGTCTCAATGATGCGACAATTCCAAGCACCACTGCAAGAGACGCCATGACGCATTTTCAATATGCATACGATATTGAGCCGGAGCGCGGCTACCTTGTTGGCATGGTCTTGCAGCAGGAACGCGCCTTGCTATCCATCGACGATTCTTTGGACGAACTCGCCCTTCTGGCCGAGACGGCTGGCATTAAAGTCGTGGGGCGAACTTGGCAGCGGCTGCGGCAGATCAATCCCAAGACCTTGATCGGCACAGGCAAGCTGCAAGAGATTGTCGATGACGTTATGCTGCATGAGGCGGGTGTAGTCATTTTCGATGAGGAACTCTCGCCCCGGCATCAGCGTGAGTTGGAGAAGCGCTTGGGCGAATCAGCTCGCCTCCTCGATCGCTCGGCGCTGATCCTCGACATATTTGGCCAGCATGCGCGGACGAGCGAAGGCGCGCTGCAAGTCGAGCTGGCGCAGTATGAATATCGTTTGCCGCGCTTGACACGGCAGTGGACGCATTTGGCGCGTCAAGCGGGGGGTGGTGGCGCACGCGGCGGCTCCGGCGGCGTCGGTTTGCGCGGGCCGGGCGAAACACAGTTGGAAGTCGACCGAAGAGAGATTACACGCAAGATCACAAAGCTAAAGCAAGAGCTCGACCATGTCCGCGCGCATCGACATCTCCATCGGCGGCGACGGCGAAGTTCGGGCCTGCCGCTAGTTGCGCTGGTGGGTTATACCAACGCGGGCAAGTCGACGCTGATCAACGCACTGACTGAAGCCGATGTATATGCCGCCGACCAGTTGTTCGCCACATTGGATCCAACCACCCGGCGCGTGCAATTGCCGGATCGCCGCGAGGTTCTGCTCACGGATACGGTCGGCTTCATCCAGAAGCTGCCCACAACGCTTGTCGCCGCATTTCGTGCCACTTTGGAAGAAGTGATAGAAGCGGATTTGCTGCTGCATGTGGTGGACGTCAGCCATCGCAACGCGGCGCAACATATCGAGGCGGTGGAAGACACGCTTGCCGAGATCGACGCGTCGAGCGTGCCGCGCATCCTCGTATTGAACAAGACGGATCGACTCGCGGGACCGCTGCCGTCATTCGACCTGGTAGATACTTACTTGGGCACGGTGGCGATTTCCGCGCAAGAGAAACAGGGGCTTGATGAACTGCTTGACGTTATGCGCGCGGCGCTTGAAAGGCAAATGACGTCGCTGGAAGTTGTGATTCCTTATCAGACAGGTCAGGTCTATTCCGATCTATATGACAGAGGCTACATCCAGTCCGAACAAACCAACAGCGATGGCTGGCGCCTCTCGCTGCGCCTGCCCACAGCACAGTATGAAAGCTATCGCCGATTCGCGGTAACAGAATCGAAGTAAGATTGATTCACCGATGTTCAGCGAGAACTAGGCTGGCAGCTGAACCCAGTAGACCTCCGGCCGGAAGCGGCTGTGCAGGAACAGTCGCAAGTCGGCGGAAAGCGTGATCGCAAGCGGGGCCGGGATATCGGAAAAGACGACCATCTCCACATCTTGATTGCTGCAGCCGCGCTCAAGACATCGCGTCGGCTCAATGCGCCCAACAACTCCGCGCGTTCCCAGGGCGTAAGAAAAATAGAGATAGCCATCAGCGCCCATGACAATATTTGTCGTGTTTTGAAGCCCTGATACGAGCGGCTGAACCGCGGAGTAGGTTCCGTCATCGCCAAGCTCGAAGTATTCGATGCCCCGTCTGGCGCTGCCGCCATTGGCAAAATAGACTCTGTCCCCGTGACGGACGATGCCTGTTGGCGCGCGCAATTCACTATGCACAGTCTTGCGCTCGCCCGCTGTCGGCAGCGCGATGATGGCATTCGACCGCGTATCGGTCAGCAGAAAGCTGTCTTCACTCAGCCTTGCAATCCCCCAAGGCGCCGCCAAATCGGTGGCAATGCTCGCCGGCGCGGCACGCTGTTGATCAACCTTCCAAAGTGTACCGGTATCAGGGTCGGGCACCCAGAGATCAAAGCCGGCTTCAGTAGCTTCCGCAATAATGCTATTGCCGTTGCGCACGCCGAAGACAAAGGTAATCGTATCGCCGCTGCGGTCGTCGATCTTGTAAATCGTCCAGTCACCGTTGCAGACGGTGAAGAGCGAATCATCGAACCAGACGATGCCATTCGGGCGCTGTACATTCGCAACTATCAACTCCAGATCGGATTGGAGGAACGGGTTTTCCAGCACGCTCGGCTGCGGATTGCCTGCCGATGCCAGGGCTTGATCAGCATCTTCTGTTTGCGCCTGATTCTCGGCTTCGCTATGAGCCCCGTCAGGGCTGGTCTCCTGCGCATAGTTCAGCGGTACAAGGGCAAACAGGACAATTGCGGCGAGAATTCTCATAGCGCGCACCTGTGGGCGGAACATACATTAGGGTAGCATCGAACGTATCGCTAGCTCATTTTACATCAGTTGAGCGCAGACCTCTAGCGGAAGAGCGTAGACGCAGGCGAGCGATTTGTCATGCAATTCGGCTGAAAAGCGTATAGAGTATAAACAAGTGGCAAGCGAAAGCAATCGAAGACATTTGTGTCTGAACCAGGCCTAACGCGGCGCAGCCCGCTTCTACCCGCGTCCTTGAGCATATCCAGTGACCACTATAAAACGAGCGCATACGTCGCCCATTTTTGAAGCGGAAGTGATCCCGGGTCTGGAGTCCTTTGCCATTGACGAGCTGCACAGCAGATTCGGCGCCAAACTTGCTCAGGTCAAGCGCCTGCGAGCGGGTTTCATCCGCTTTCGATTCAGCGATCGGCCCCGACAGCTGCGCGCGCTTCGCTCAGTCATCGCCGTGTATCAGGTACATGACTTTCCTATTCCCCGGCCAAAAGCCTTTCTCGGCCACCAGCATTTTCTCCGCTTGACCGAGATTCTGAGGGACACTTCACAATCATTCGCGCGCCCTGCCCAGACGCTTGGAATCGGCGCAGCAGGCTCGCGCACCTCCGTCATGAGGCGTCTGAAGCAAGAGCTGCTGGAGACGCTGAACCTGGAGCCGGCCGCCGACGGAAAAGGCGAACTCTTCGTTCGGATGCTTCCTAACCGCGAGACGAATAGCTGGGAAGTCTTGGCGCGTATATCACTTCAACCACTTTCCGCGCGTGATTACCGCGTGGTCAACATGCCTGGCTCGCTGAACGCGACGGTCGCCTACGCCATGACGCAGGTCGACGCGCTGGGAGAAGGAGCCACAGCGGTCAATCTTTGCAGCGGGGCGTCTACCATCCTCATTGAACATGCCCTTTCGCATCGGCAGCATCAACTGCTGGCGGTTGATCGCAGTGCGGCGGCGCTCGAAGCTGGCAGACGCAACGCCAGCGCCAGCGGCTTGGAACATCTCATTCAACATATTTATGCTGACGCCAGGCGGACGCCGCTGGTCGCCGGCAGGGCCGATCGACTGTACGCCGACCTGCCCTTCGGCCACCACATTGGGTCGCATGAAGCCAATATGCGGCTCTATCCTGCTATCCTGACCGAAGCTGTCCGGCTGGCAGGACCCAATGCGGCCTTCATCGTCTTGACGCATGAAGTCAAGCTGCTGCGCCATTGCCTCGTGAAGTCGCCATGGGCGATAATCCGCGAAATCAAAATCAACCTGCGTGGACTTCATCCGCGTTTATTTGTGCTCAAGCGAAACTCGACTAGGATATAAGGTGATATTCGCGCGAGAACGCTGAAGGAAGCTGATGCTTTCACGGATTCTATTGTGCCTGCTGATCGCCTGCTCAGCAGTTGGCTGTCGCTCGGCGCAAGAAGAGAAGTCGATCGACGTCAGCTTAATCGCCGATGGACGCGAAACGACGTTTAGCATTGCGCGCGACCTGACTGTTGACCAGGTACTGGCTGGCGCGCAGATCGAACTGGGTCCGCGCGACCGGATCAGCCACCCGCTGGTCTCGCCCGTTGTCGATGGCATGCGCATAACGATAAGGCGCGTATCGGAAAAGGAAGTTTGCGAGCAAGAGGAGATCGCATACCAGCGGCTGCTGCTGCCCAAAGAAGGCGTCCCCGCCGGCGAGCGTGAAGCGGGAAAGGCGGGCTTTACTGGCATCCGCGAAGTATGCTATCGCATCCTGCTGGAAGATGAGACGGAAGTGGACCGCGTTCAGCTGGGTCTTCCTACCATTGTCAGAGAACCGATAGATGAAATCATCTATGTTGGCACCAGCAATGAGGTCCAGCCGGTGGCCATACCCGGCCGTCTCAGCTATATCAATCACGAAAACGCCTGGACAATCACCGTTAACGCGGCCAACAAGCGGCGTCTGACTTCAGGCCATAGACTGGACTCCCGAGTATTTCACCAGAGACAAGATGGTGCGCGCTTGATTTTCACAAGCGAGACGGACGAGACAGACGACTTCTTCAACGAACTTTGGATTATCGCCACGGACGACGAATCAGAGCCAATGCGGCTGACGCCCACCGATGTGCTGTATGCCCAATGGCGTCCAAGAACCAACAATGAAATCGCCTACTCCACGGGCGAGCGCAGTCTTGACGCCGGCTGGAAGGCGCTAAACAACCTCTGGCTCATGAGCATAGATTTAGAGAGCGGGCGCACGCTGGATATCGAAGAGGCGCTGCCCGAATCAAGCGGCGGCGTATACGGCTGGTGGGGCAAGAATTTCGCCTGGTCGCCCCAGGGCGACAAGATGGCCTGGGTGCAAGCAGATGGATTCGGGCTAGTCGATTTTGAAAACAAGCGATTAATGCCCCTGATGCAATACGCCGTATTTCATACTAGCGCAAACTGGGTCTGGCTGTCGCCGCTTTCTTGGTCTTTCGATGGCCAGCTGCTTGCTGGTATCGTACACGGCGCCCCGCTCGGTGATGAACCGGCGGAGACCAGTCCGATCTTTGACGCGGTCGTCTCCAGCATAGACGGAAGGTTCACGGCGCCCGTAAGTTTGTCAGCCGGTATGTGGGCGGCGCCCGCCTTTTCGCCTAATGCGGCGCCACGAGAGGCTGAAAGCAGCAGCGGTTACCTGGCTTGGCTGCGAGCGCGCGACACCCAGAATAGCATGAGCAGCGAATACGATTTGATGCTGGCTGATCGTGACGGGAGCAATAAGCGGTGGCTATTTCCACCGCCAGGCGAGACGGGAATCCGCAAGAATGACTTCGGCTCTATAGCCCGCGACTATGTCTGGAGCCCCGATGGCCGTTATATCGCTCTGATCTACGAAGGGGACCTGTGGCTTATCGAAGTGGAGACGGCGACGGCTTATCAGCTGACATTTGACGGGCGGTCGTCGAACCCCGTCTGGACAGGATAATGCGCAAACTCGCGCAGCTGATCGTTGGATTGATGCTGGTCAGCGGGAGCCTGGCGGCTACCTTGGCCACCATTGATCTGCGCGACTTCGAGCTGCGCGGTTACGTCGATCCGACCAAAGATCAGAATCTCCCGTTCGCCGTCGAGCGGCCGGGTGTCAACGTCGAATTGCTGCAGTACAACGCGGCTGACCTGAGGAGCGAGCTGGAACAGATCCGCGACGCGAAATTCCGCTGGATCCGGCAATTTGCCTTCTGGGATGAAATCGAACTGACGCGAGGTGAATACGATTGGGACGATTGGGATCGAGTGGCGGCAGCGCTGCGCGACTATCGTGAGCTCGAGCCAGTCGTCGTCTTGATGAATTCGCCGCCATGGGCACAGGCAGAGCGCCACATTGATGATTCAACGCGAACTGCCCCAGCCCACTCCCAGGCCGATTTCGCGGCATTCTGCCGAGAATTCGCCGCGCGCTATGGCGATGTGATCGACTACTACCAGGTGTGGGATGAACCCAATCTGGGCGATGCCTGGGGCGGCAATGATCCGCGCCCGGCGGAGTATATCGCTTTGCTAGCCAGCGCGCGAAAAGCAATCTTGCATGAGGATCCCTCGGCAATAATCGTCGCCGCCAGCCTCGCGCCGACAGTTGAAACGGCCGGACGCAATATCAGTGACATCCGTTACCTTGAGGCGATGTATGCGCATGGCGCGCGTGAACTAATGGATGTGGTCTCGGGGAAACCTTATGGACAGTTCTCATCGCCACTCGACAGAACAGTAGACGAAGAAGTTCTTAACTTCTCCCGCATTATCGCCCTTCGTGAAGTTATGCTGGCCAATGGCGACGGCAAGAAATCATTATGGGCGAGCAATTACGGCTGGAATGCCCTGCCCGGCGACTGGCAAGGCGACGCATCAATCTGGGGCGAAGTAACAGCGGACGAACAGGTGCGACATACGATTCAGGCACTGGATCGCGTTCATCGCGAATGGCCTTGGCTCGGGCCTGTGTTTCTGCATCACTGGCAGCCTGCCGCTCAACCGGAGAGCGCGCAATGGGGTTTCGCGCTTGTCAAGCACGACGGCTCGGCTTCTCCGCTCTTGCAGGCGCTAAAAGCTTACCAATACCCGAGTCTCGCCCAGGACGGCCTGTTTCACGCGCGCAACAGGCACGCGCGTTACAGCGGCGTCTGGGAATTCGGCGAGCTTGGCGCGGATATCGGCTGGCTACCGACCAGCGACAGCCAACTGTCGTTCGACTTTTTTGGCGCCGATGTCGCCATGCTCTTGCGCGAAGACGATTACTTTGCCTTCCTCTATCCCAGCGTGGATGGGCAGGCGCCCAACGCCGTACAGAAAGATGCGAGCGGCAACGCATACGTTCTCCTGCGCAGCAATTCGCGCGCGCCAGAAATGAACCTCGTTCCGATCGCGAGCAATCTGCCGCTGGGCAGTCACACGCTTCACGCGAGCGCCGACCAAGGCTGGGATCGCTGGGCAATTGCCGGCTATGCCGTCAGCTCGGGCGATCTGTCCGAACCCTACGAGCGACAGATTGCGCTTGGCATTTTCGCCACCGCGCTGTCCCTGATAGTCTTTGTCATATCGGTGGCGACCGCGCCCTGGAATGACTGGCTGCCGAGCCTGTCCAATCTGTTCTCGCGTCTCAATGCCACGACGAACCTGCTGCTGGCCGGCATCACATCTTTCTTCATGATGCTGGCCATGTTCTGGACCTGGGACTCACCGAAGGCGTCAATCTTCGTACGCGACGAGGTCAATATAGTATTGGCGCTCCTCACTGGCGGCGCGCTTTACATTTCCGAGAGCGCGCTCATCACGCTTCTTCTTGCCTTCCTGCTCTTCATACAGATCTATCATCGGATTTCCAACGGACTCATCCTCATCTTGTTCTGGGCGCCATTCTTTTTGTATCCGGTTGAGCTTTACACCTATTCGATTCCCATGGTCGAGCTGATCCTGCTCATTTCGGCGGCGGCCGGTTTCGCCCGCGTGATGGTTCGCATCGGCACGAGCCTGCAGATGGAAAACGCTGCCTTCCCGGCATTTTCCCATGACTCGCTGCGGCGGATCACGACGATGGACGTCGCCGTGTGCGGTATCGTGCTGATTGCGGCCCTTTCACTCTCATGGGCGGAACAGCCTGACAAAGCAATGACCGAGCTGCGAACGCTGATTGTCGAACCGGCAATCTTCTATCTGCTGTTGCGGTTTACGCGCCCAGACAGAAAAACGCTCTTCCACTTCTATGCCGCCCTTTTGTTCGCCAGCGCCATCGTCTGTTTGACGGGTTTGTATGATGTGCTTCTCGGTCAAGGGCAGCTGCCGTTGAAGAGCGTTTATGGCTCGCCTAACAATGTCGGATTGTTATTGGGGCGCATGATTCCCCTGGCGCTGGCTTTGCTCCTTGTAAACGTCCATTCGCGTCTGCGCTGGATTGCCGCCGGAGGGCTCGCGGCAATGCTGCCTGCGCTGATACTGACGCAGAGTGTTGGAGCGATTCTGTTGGGTGTTCCGGTTGGTCTGGCCGCCGTCTTCGTCGGTCGATTTGGACGACAGGCTGTAGCGCCGCTCGTTGCTCTCGCCGCGATCGGAATAGTTGCAGTCGCGTTCCTGTCGCAAATGTCAGCCGCTTTCGCCGCTGCCCTCGATTTTACGAGCGGCACGAATTTTGTTCGTCTGCGCCTGTGGGAAAGCACAATATCCATGCTGCGGGACAAGCCGATAACCGGCCTTGGACTGGATCAATTTCTCTATTATTTCGGTGGCCAATACTTGCGGCCCGACGCGATATGGGACGCGAACCTCTCTCACCCGCACAACTTCATTTTGGACTTCTGGACGCGGCTGACTGTGTTTGGAGTCGCCCTGTTTGGGTTGATCCAGATCGTGTTTTGGCGACATGCGACTTCAGTTATACGGACGTATCGTCAAGGGGACAGCTTGCTCTTCGCCATGGCGCTCGGATTAAGCGGGAGCATGGCTGCCCTTCTGGCTCATGGTCTGGTTGACAACAGCGTCTTTGTCATCGATTTGGCCTTCATATTCATGTTTCAACTCGCGGGGATGATGAGACTAAGTCAACTTGCCTCAGGGCCGGAAACTTGAGGCTCGCGCCCGAGCCCAACGATTGCATACACGCTAAGAACCAATTGTGGTAAGATTCCATCGATCCAGATTCACGGAGGCAGAACAAATTGCGCGTCCTGATCACCGGCGGCGCGGGGTTCATTGGCTCACATTTGTGTGACCGGTTTTTGCGCGACGGCCATCGCGTGGTTGCGATGGATAACCTCATCACCGGATCACAAGACAATATTGCGCACCTCGCTGGCAATCGTAATTTCGAGTTCATTTATCACGATGTCAGTAATTTCATTCATGTACCGGGACCGGTTGACGCGGCGCTGCACTTTGCCTCGCCCGCCAGTCCAATAGACTATCTCAAGTACCCGATTCAGACGCTAAAAGTCGGCGCCCTTGGCACGCACAACGCGCTCGGTCTGGCATTGGCGAAGCGAGCGCAATTCTTGCTCGCGTCGACTTCGGAGGTCTACGGCGACCCGCTGGTGCACCCGCAGAAAGAGACCTATGCCGGCAACGTTGATCCGGTGGGCCCGCGGGGCGTTTATGACGAAGCCAAGCGCTACGCCGAAGCGCTCGTCATGGCCTATCACCGGCAGCACCAGATGGATACGCGGATCGTCCGAATCTTCAACACCTATGGACCGCGTATGCGCCTCGACGATGGGCGCGTGGTACCGAACTTCATCGGGCAAGCCATCCGCGGCGAGGCGCTCAGCGTGTATGGCGATGGCTCTCAGACGCGCAGCTTCCAATACATAGACGATTTGATTGAGGGCGTCGTCCGATTGCTGCGGAGCGATTTCATTGAGCCGGTGAACATTGGCACGACCAGGGAAATCAGCATCCTTGAATTCGCCAAAATCGTTAATCGTGTGGCTGACAACCGTGCCGGCATTGATTTCGCTGATGGTTCTCGCATTGATGGCGATCCACAAACGCGCAGACCCGACACGTCACGCGCGCGCGAAGTTTTGAATTGGCGACCAAGGGTCGAACTGGAACATGGCCTCGAATGGACGCTTGAATATTTCCGGTCTGTCCACCCCACAGCCAGCTAGGTTGGGCTTGACGCAAACTCGCGGTCATGTCAGGTGGCTCTGTGGCCTTGCCGCGTTCGCCGCCGCTGCTGCGATCCACATATTGCCCTTACCGCTCTTCTGCCTCTTAGTTCTGACTGTTCTTTGCCTCCTGCTTATACCGCGCAGTCCCCACGCCATGTTGGTCGCGCTGCTGACGCTTGCTCCCCTGCGTACATTGATCGCGACCGAGGCGAGTATTGACCTGCCGCTTGATATTGGTCAGATATTGCTGGCGCTCTACCTTGGCTTTTGGCTTGCCTACAGCATCGTGAAACGCTGGCAGCTACTCCGGCCTAGCCCGGAACCCGTGCTTATGTCCGCCCTTGCAATTTGCGGCGTATTTGCCATTGGGGCTTGGAACAGCGAGAGCATAAGCAATTGGCTCACGGAGTGGCTGAAGTGGGTGGTGATCGCCATAATGATTTGGCATCTATCCCAGACCGCACAGGTTAACTGGCGCTGGCTAGTGTTTGCCGTGCTGGTGAGCACCGTGGCAAACGCCATCGTCGGTCTATACATATTCTTTGGCGGCAGTGGCGCCGATCACTTACTAATATTGGGGCGCTTCTTTCGCGCTTTCGGCACCTTCGGCCAGCCGAATCCCTTTGGCGGCTTTATGGGGATCGCTCTCCCGCTCGCCGTGATGTGCGCCGCGGTCAATCTCTATCAGATCGCGCTTGACATTCGCGCCGGACGCCACGTTGCGCTTTCGCGCATTCTTTTGCTTGTGGCAATAGCGTGTGCTACCGCGATCATTGCAGCCGCGCTCTTTGCCTCCTGGAGTCGGGGCGCTTGGCTGGGATGCGCCGTATCGCTGGTCGCCATGCTTGTCGCCATACCCAAGCGTCCGGTCAAGGGGATAAGCTATGCGATTGTGTTGGCGGCGCTATTCTGCGCGCTGTGGTCGGCTGGTCTGCTGCCGCGATCCGTTGTCAATCGCCTCACGACAGCAGCAGCCGATCTCTTCACAATCTCCGATGTGCGCGGAATCAATTTCACGCCCACGAATTACGCTGTCGTCGAGCGGCTGGCGCATTGGCAGGCGGCCATCAGCATGGCGCAAGCCCAGCCTTTTCTCGGTGTTGGCTTGGGCAATTATGCCGCGGCCTACGCTGAGTATCGTTTGCTAAACTGGGAGGAACCTTTGGGCCACGCGCACAATCTGTATTTGAACTTCCTGGCCGAGACTGGTGTTGTGGGTTTGGCCGCCTACCTCGCATTCTGGATCGTGATCTTCAGAATTACCTGGAGAACACGCAGCCACCCGGACCGGATTGCGCGCGCCGTTGCCGTCAGCCTGCTTGGCTGCTGGACCTATATCGCCGTGCATAGCGTCTTTGATAATCTCTTTGTGAATAACCTGTTTCTACATATCGGTGTATTATTGGGTGTATTGGCGATTCTTCATCGTCAAGTTTCCGCATCGCTTGAAGTGGAGTGAACATGTCCCCCGCTGTGAGGCCCGACGCAGCCGACGCAACACAGACTTATCAGCGCTTGACGACGCCTGTTGACGGCCTCATTATCGACCTGTCTCGGAAGATCGGAGGCAGCAAGGCGAAGGAAGTTGAGCGATTTATCAAGTTTGCCTTTGTCGGAACTTTGGGTTTCGTCATCGATATCGCTACGTTAATTATCCTGCAGAATACGCTGCTGCCGCCCGAGAACGATCAGAATGTGCTGCTGGCAAATAGCATCGCCTTTGTTTTGGCGGTCTGCAGCAATTTCATCTGGAATCGGGTTTGGACCTATCCCGATTCCCGAAGTTATTCAGTGCGTCGCCAATTGACACA
>JAAXID010000118.1 GCA_012270545.1 Anaerolineae bacterium
GCTCATCACATCAAGCTGATGGTTTCCGGCGGCGTCGCCTCGCCCACCGACCGTATTGACAGCACCCAATTCTCCGAAGAGGAAATCCGCGCCGCCGTTGAGGAAGCAGAAGCCGCGAACCTTTACGTCATGGTACACGCCTATACGGCCCGCGCTATCAATCGGGCGCTGCGCTGTGGGGCGAAAACGGTGGAACACGGCAACCTGCTCGATGAAGACAGCATTGATCTGCTGCTGGAAAACGATGCCTTTCTAGTACCGACGCTGTCGATCTATCAGGCGCTTGCGGACGAGGGGATTGAAGCAGGTTTGCCAAAGGAGCTGTACAACAAGATTTTTGACGTGTTGGATGCGGGCAAGCGCGCGCTGGACATGGCCTATAGCGGCGGCGTGAAGATGGCTTACGGCACCGATCTGCTCGGACAGATGCACCGCCGGCAACTGGACGAATTTGCGATTCGTGGTTCGATTATCCCGGCGATCGAAGTGCTGCGCGCGGCTACCTGCAATGCCGCGGATTTGCTCGGTCTCGCGGGCCAGTTGGGCGAAATTGTGGAAGGTGCCTCGGCCGATCTGCTGGTATCTGAGGTGAATCCACTGGAAGAGTTGTCGGTGATGACGGAGCCAGAGACAAACCTGCGTCTCATTATGAAAGCAGGCAAGGTCTATAAGAATACCCTGTAAAACGTTATTTCGTCATTTTCGATTCGCATAAATTTGGTGCGCAAGTCCGTCCCGCAGATCGTTACATGTTGAGGGGGCTAAAGTCGAAACATTTCCATTAGTTTCGACACTCCTGGGTTGCGCCGCTGAGCCGTAATCTGCTTTCGGCAGTTTGGCCGGTAGTTTCAGTATTATGCCGCGAGGCATAGCTCCGCGAGAATCCTTAGGGAGCTTGCCTGATGGCTAATACTACTAGAACCGGCGGCGCCGAATCCGGTGAACGCAACAGTTCGCCGTGGAAGGCAGGTCTAATGCCAGTCCGGCAAGGGGCTAGCATGTAGTAGTGTCACGAATGTTTATTCTATGACACCCTCAGGATACAGCTTCATATAATAGTAGTCGTGGTTGGGGATGACGATGTCCGCCATTTGTTTTATCCACCGAGAATTGCGCAGCCACTGGCCCAAGTCCCAATAGGCGCCGGGCGGCCAGTCGTATTCCAAATTGACGTAGTTGTAGTAGAAATCGCCCACCAAGCCCACTTTACCGTTCACTGTCTCGATCAATACCACCATGCTGCCCGGCGTGTGGCCGCCGACCAAGACCAGATCAAGGCCCTTTTCAACCTGCATATCGCCTTCGATGCAATCCACCTGATCCATAATGTCTTCCAAGTAGTGTCGCAATTCAGGGTAGTAAAAGGCGCTAGCGATTGGCGGCGCCATAAACCAGGCTAACTCTTCACGCTGCACAATAAAGCGCGCGTTGGGGAATAGTGTTGTGTTCCCAATATGGTCCAGGTGGAGATGGGTCATAATGACAATGTCGATTTCTTCCGGCGCAACGCCAAGGCGACCCAGCTGAAGACGTACATCCTGCTCCGGCGTCGTGTACCAGTATTGCCGCCCGCCATAGGCCTCGGTCAATTTCTCGCCCTCTTTGCACGTTTCAGCGTTTGTTCCGGTATCGATAACGATCTTTTGCTTGGTCCCTTCAATGTAATAGAGTGGGATGGGCACCATAGTACCGGAGCCGATCGTCCCGTCAGGGCGCTCGATCCGTTCCTGGTATCCGTATGTCAGGATCTGGCCGCCAGGCATCTTGGGATTGTAGCCGAGCCCCAACAGGCTCGTTCCCAACGCGACCTCGATTTCACCTGTATTCATCCAATGGACGCGATATGTCATGATTGCTCTCCTCTTTCCAGATACTTAATCTCCGCCTGCCCTGTAGCAGAGCTAGATTGCGACGCGGTCTAGTTCAGTTCTTCCATAAGGTAAGGCTTTTTCAGCGAGGCGAGCGGCTGCAGAAGCGAGCCGCCCGCTTCTTCATGTGGATGAGCGACCTCAGCTGGACATACTCTGGATCACAGCCCAGGCATCAGGTTCGTGCTGCTCCATATACGCTTCCAAAATGGCCGCGAAGGAAAAGACTTCGTCGAAGTCCATCGGATTTTCGACCGCCCCCAGACTGGAATAGAAGTCGTAGACAAATTCCATCCGCGGGCGCCAATAGCGACTGCCGGTCGGGCTAATCAACAGCCAGTACATTTCGGCGCCAGTGGTCGGGAAGAATTCGATCTTGTTCCAGAGATCCTTGATATCCTGGATGGTCATCTGCGCGCCGGTCATCGAATTCAATAGCTCGGAAATACGGCCAAAAGCAGCATCCTGGTTGGCGTTCACGTACTGGAGAGTCAAGAATGTACCCTTGGCGAAATCCACCAGTGTATCGAAGTTCGAATCGACATAATCAGCTGTCGACAAGAATCCACAAAGGATGACAGCTTGGGCGCCCACGTCTTGAGCGGTAACGAGCGTCTTCATCCCCTCTTTGACCAAGCGGAAACGCTGCGGCAAACCGCCAAGATAGGCATCCGCTTCGCCGGTCAAGAAGGCCGCCAGCCCATCATTCGGGTTCATGTCAAGTATGTTGACATCATTGATGCCCAGGCCGCCAGCCGCGAGCGCCGCGCCGACGCCCATCTCCATGTCCGTGCCTTTTGTCGTCAGGACATTAAGGCCTTCCAGCTGGGAGACCGTTGCCGCCAGCGCTTCTGCGTGATCGCCGAGCGCGGCTAGATTCTCCGCATAGGTGGACATGCCGGAATCGGCCCGAACCATGATCGCCGAACCTTCAAAGGTGTAGAAGATGTTGGCGAGGCGCTGTTCGGGAAAAGCGTCCCAGCTCGTCACAACCGTGGTTTCACAGATCGAACCGATATCAAGCGAGCCAGCGGCGATTGCTTCCGTGACCGCCTCGTAGGGCAGATTGATCAGTTCAAGATCGATGCCAACCTGTTCATAGAATCCCTGCTCGGCGCCAACCTGAATCGCCAGCATATCCTGGAAGGGCGTCATACCCAGACGGACATGCGTAAGTTCGTCTTGCGCAACTGCCGGCGCGATGCTGGCGGAGAAGAGCAGCGACAGGATCAGTAACGGTAAAAGTACTCGCTTAGCAAAACTGTTTCTTTTCATGAGCTTCTTACCTCATTACTCGTGCTTCTAACTGCAAACGATTGGTAACTTCCGTTCTCGCTTCGATATGCCCCCTCTCTCAAAGAACTTATCCGCCTAATCGGAACTAGGCGCCCAACGGGTCAGATAGTTGCCGATGACGCGGACCATGCGGTCCACTATCCACGATGTGATGCCAATAATAATGACGCCTACCAAGATGGCGTCGGTCTGCAAGGTACGGCGCGCCAGCATAATCATGTAACCCAGCCCGCTCTGCGCGCCCATGAACTCCGATGCGATCACTAAGGCGAATGAGAGGGCGACGGTAACTCTCATTCCGCCAATCAATGGCGGCGTGATCGCCGGCAATATTACGGTTCGGTAAATGGTCAGGCGGCTGGCGCCGAGGGTCTGGGCCGCCATGATGTATATTGGCGAGACGTGCTTGATCGCTTCCAGGGTCGTCACCACCATCACGGTGAATCCGCCCAGGGCCGTCAGGATGAGTTTCCCTGTATCGCCGATGCCAAACCAAAGGATGAAGAAAGGTATCAGGGCGACGGCAGGTATCGGACGCAGCGCTTCAATCAATGGATCGAGAATGCTGTTGATCCATTTGTTCCAGCTCATGGCGATGCCGCAGACGACGCCCAGGATCGCCCCGGCCAGCATCCCAACCACGACACGGTACATCGTCGCAAAGAAGTAACCGACCAGTACACCTTCCATCCGCCCGACTACAAGAACCGTATCCATCGGCGAGGGGAAGAAGAGTTTGTCGATGAAAGAGTCGGTCAAGTAGTACCAAATGGCTACCACCATCAGCACCGTCAGCAGGCTGATAAGCGCCTCCTTGGAGACGATACGCCCGCGCCTTGGTCTTCCGGTGAGATCAGACTTGCCGCCGCCTTGTCTTTCAGCCATGGTTGCCCATTCCTGTCAGATCTCGATTTCTTCTTCACTTACCAAAAGCTCGCGGATTTTCCCGCGCAATTCCTGAAATTCACGGGATAACTTTACCGATGCATCTCGTGGGCGGGCAAAGGGGATATCCAAAACGATCTGTATCATGCCCGGGCGCGAGGTCATGACCGCCACGCGATCCGCCAGAAAAATGGCTTCCTCCAAATCATGTGTGACGAAGAGCACGGTGCGCTGCCGATCGGTCTCGGTTACCGACAGCTGCATGAGATCGACTTGCATCTTCTCTTTAGTGATGGCATCGAGCGCGCCAAATGGCTCATCCATCAGGAGCACCGTCGGATTTGTCGCATATGCGCGTGCCAGATCAACGCGTTTTTTCATGCCACCGGAGAGCTCTTTGGGATAGGCATCAGCGAACCCGCTCAGGCCGACCAGTTCGATAAGATGACTTACTGTTTCTTCGATCTCTTTTTTGCTGGCTTTTGATTGACGCAGGCCGTAGGCGACATTCTGAGCGACGGTCATCCAGGGGAATACTGCGTCGCCCTGGAAGACGACGGTCCGATCTGGATCTGGATCGGTCACTGGTACGCCACCAACATGGACGGCGCCGGCACTCGGCATAACAAGGCCGGCGACGATGAATACCAGGGTTGATTTGCCGCAGCCCGAGGGACCGACAAGACACATGAACTCGCCAGATTGAACCTCCAGGTTCACATCCTTAAGCGCCTCGGTTTTCCGGGTGGTGCCCTCAAAGGACTTCTGTACGTTCCCAATCTGGATATATGCACTCATGGGACTCCCTACGCCAATCGCTGCAGCACGATGTCGCATGCTCTATCAAAGTACGCCGAGAGATGCTCTGCGCCCGTTTCCGATATCAAGTAGCCAGATTCCCAGCGGATGCCCCATAGCCGCGGATGAAAGATAGCCAGATCGATCAATAAGACCATACCGGGCTGGAATTCCCAATCCGGGTCCGGGCATAAGAAGGGCGCTTCCGCTTCCAGCAAACCGCAAGAGTGGACAACACCATAGATCTGGTGCTGTTCCAAATTGTATTTGGCGAGTTCCCGCCGCGAGGAATGGTAGAGCTCGCTCGCCATTACCCCTGGACCCAGCTGCGCTTCGATCGATTTGTAGACCGTGAACAAGTCCCGTATATAGTCCCGCTGCTCCTGAGGAACCGCCCCTACCGTCAGCGGGACACCGAGAGACGCGCAGTAGCCCTGGTACTTGGGGCTGATCCCAATCATGACGAAGCTGCCCTCGTCCAGCCGTCGAGTTGTCGGGCGGCCAAAAACCGAGTTTGTACGCTCTTGGGAAGTCAGGATCGTCGAATAGGCGTAACCTTCGGCGCCGGCAGCGCGCATGGCGGCTTCTCCCACACCAGCAAGTGCTGTCTCAGTCATGCCAAGCGTCACCCCGTTCAGCATCGCTTCCAAGCCCGCATCAACGATAGCGTATGCTGTTTTGATCTTGTCTATTTCGCTCTCTGACTTGATTTGGCGGGCACGATGCACGGAGTCGGTGATATCCACGATCTCTTCGACCATGGACAATAATGATTGGTAGAGCGTAACCGGAAGGAAGCCGCTGCCTACCAGCCCAATCCGGCGGGGCGGGCCGCCTGCCAAATCCGCCAGAGCTTCCGCAGTGTCTTCCCATTTCGTGTTTGGATATGCAGCGCCCCAAGCCAGGAATAGAGAAATCACACGGCTGTCCAATTCGGGCATATGCGTCATCACAAAGTTAGCCGTTTCTGGACCGACAAGCAGACAAGGTTCGCCGGTAGCCACCGCGATAGCGACGAGGCCACGTTCAAATTGCGTCCAGATATTCGTGAGGTAGCACGCATCCGCCATGTTGTACTCATCGAAATAGACCAGAATGAGATCGAGGTCATTTTCCATACCTACTTGAGCGAGCTTGTCCCAGCGCTCCCGCAGTTCCGCTAAGGCTGCCATCTTCTTACTCCTCTTCGAGCCCATTATCTCTGCTCGCGATTTCCATCTCAGGCTGGCTAATGCCGATTACCTTCGGGTGCCCATACCATATTGCACACCTTCACTGGCTGCGAATTGCCGATGACCAGCGCGCAAGCTGTTGTGTTGGGGCACAGATTGATGCAGTGCTGAATTGTGGCTAGCGCTGTTGACGCACTTATCGCCATGAAGAATGATGTGCGCGTAACAAGATAATTTTCTGTGACCTATATCAGCAATCTATTGATTCAATTTGGACAGATCTTTCAGCGCAGCACCTCCACTTTATCCATCAATGCTTTTACCCGGTCAGCATCAACCGGGTTTTCAAACACGCCGTCGCGCTTAAAAGCGGTACCAATGATCACGGCGTCAGCGATGTTCAACTGTTCAGCGACGTTTGTATGATGTACGCCGGTATTGGCGACAATCGGGATCTCTGGCAACGCGTCCTTGACCAGCCGGAGCGTGGCGGTGGAGGTCTCTTCGCCAGCGGTTAGACCTGAAATACACAGAGCATCAGGCCCGGTATTAAAAACGGTAGAGCGGGCGACCGAGACAATATCTCGATTGGCGAGATAGGCTGCCGCTTCTGGCAAGATATTGAAAAAGAGCCTGACATCCCCTCCGCCGATAGCTTGCTGATGGCGAACGATCGCGCCGCAGTTTGTGTCCCAGAGCCCGAAGTCGCTAGCGTATACACCCGTGAATATCTCGCGCACGAACTGAGCGCCGGTGGCAACCGCGAGGTCAAGCGAGGCATAGGGATCCCACAGGACATTGACGCCAAAGGGCACCCGGATTTCGTCACGCAGCTCGGCGATGACGCGGGCCATAGAGGCGACAGTGACACATTCCACTTTCGTAAGATAGGGCAGACTGAATTCGTTGGAGAACATGACCCCGTCGACGCCACCAGCTTGGAGGGCGCGCAGATTGGCCCGCGCATCGTCAACAACGGCAGGCATGCCGGCGGTGCGGTCGTAGCCCGGATCACCGGGCAGCGCTAGTAAATGGCACATTCCGATGACGGGCTTTTCGACAGCAAAGGTGTCCTGCAGCCAAGTCTTCACCCGTACCTCCAAACCTATCAATTGTCAGGCGATCACAATCTCTACATCAGCAGCCACGAACGCAGACAGCGTGTCGGGCGCGCCATCATCGGTGACGATCACATCAATCTGATCCAGGTCACAGAGTTTGGCGAATGCTGCCTTGCCAAGTTTCGAGCTATCGGCAATGACGATTCGTCGCTGTGACGCGGCAATCGCCGCACGCTTTACCTGCGCTTCGTCGACATTGTAGTCCGTGATGCCATAATCTTGGTGGATGCCAGCAACACCCATGACGAATACATCAAAGACCATTTCATCAAAGGCGCGCGTCGCCAGGTTGCCAATCAAAGAACGCTCCCTATTGCGCGCTTGCCCGCCGGTCAGTATCAATACAATTCCGGGCTCATCGGCGAGAATCGCCGCCGCCCAAAGGTTTGATGTCAGTACTGTCAAGTTCTGACGACCTTTCAGCGCACGCGCCACTTCCACGGCGGTTGTCCCGACATCGAGAATCACCGTTTCACCTTCGCGCAACAGCGATGCCACTTGCCGTCCGATGCGTGCTTTTGCTTCGGCGTTCGTTCCTTTGCGCAGTATGTAGGGCGGCTCATAGCTGAGTGACGTGACGCTAACCGCGCCACCACGAGTGCGCTTCAGTAAACCCTCGTGTTCCAGCGCTTCAAGATCACGACGGATGGTCATATCAGAGACCTTGGTCAGTTTGCTTAACTCAGCAACAGCGACTCGACCCGTCGCCTCCAAGATTCGCATGATCGTCGCCCGTCGTTCGCCACCGCTCAACTTCATACCACTGTACGGAGCGCCATTAATTCGCCCATATTCAACATCACGTGTGTCTTGTACCACATTCATAGGCATAATATTTGTTGAAAACAACAAAAGCTTTGTTGGAATTTAACCAATAGCGCTGTGAATGTCAAATAATTGAAGCGGAAGCTCAGTAATCGGTCTTCGCTTCTTACCTATTGCGAGACTCAGGTGGCTGTGGGGACGGTATCGAAGATATTGGTATAGCGCAGTATGATCGTTGCGTTCACATACCGAGTAAACGACCTTAGGACGGCTTCAGATCTGGGCTCCCCGCACGGTTTTCAAGCCCAGGATGCGGAGGGCAAGTATCAGCGGGTGCCGCTGTACAGGTGTTTACTGGAACATGTGGGAAGAGTTGATAATCTGATTACTCGATAGAAAGACGCTCTATGTTATGGAAGACACCGATGGTCACATTTTCGAAAAGTATGCCGTAAACCTGATCCGGCGTCAGACTATTCGTCAGCCGGATGTCACTCATCGCGTAGCGATCCAGCCAGCCCTTTTCCCCGGCGATATCTGTCAATTCCACGGCATGGCCGGCCAGAGCCTCTTCCGATTTATCGGCGGCGCCAATTTGGAACGGCAACCCATGAAACGACTGGAAACCGACAGGTGGCGCGTCCGGCAACGGCTGCAGATAAGTGCCGTCAGATTGCAGATTGTCAGGATGGTAGCGTCAGTCCCGGCATTGCAGTACGCAGCTAAGGACAGTGGTTCGTAATCCATACTTTTTCAGAATAGAATATTAAACGCTTATTCGGCTATGACACCGCGACCGCTTAACCTCTTTACCGCCCTCGCCCGCCCCAACCACTTGCGATCGGCGTTGACAGCGCAAGCCACCTGCAAACACCCGACCGCTCTCAACGAAGTGTTCAATTGCATTAGCTACGATGAGAGTCCGCTACAGCGACTTCGACAGGTCGGCCTTAGCAACTTCAAGGTCGCCGGAGCATCGCCTGTCATTGCGTCGATTGTACCATGATGCCGGCTTTCTTAGCAAAATTCGCAATGTGTCGAAGACATGGTAAGGGCTTTCACTTGGACGCTTACCCCTGCCTCCAAGCTTCAGACAAATTGTGTTTGGGCAGATGCCTTACACGCAGTCCATTCCTTCGCGCATCCTGATAACGTGAGAAATAGCTATCAATCTCGCTGGTCAATCTTTCGACGACCGTCCTGTACTCATGATTATCGTACAGACTGCGCGATTCGATCGCGTCGTTCAACAAATCAAATAGCTCGCTAGGCGCATTGTCTGCATAGCGACGTACCAGCTTGTACTGATGTGTGCGTATCATCCGCAGATCACCGTACTCGCCGATTTGCACCTGCCGCCAATCCGGCAGCGAACCGGAATTATCTAGCAGCTGCAAGAAACTACGCCCGGGATAGCAGCGTTTGGCATCGAGCTTGTCAAAGACACCGGCGTAATCCGCAATCGTCTGAAAAAGATCCAAATGATCCACGAATTCCGACCTTCGCTGCCTCGCAAACAGGTACTGCGGCTGATTGAAGATCAACGGCACACGTATCGATTCCTCCAGCATATTCAAAGGCAGGGTGGCGTTGCCTTTGCCCCATAAGCCGTGGTGCCCACAACACAGGCCATGATCCGAGGTGAAAATGAAAAGCGCACTGTCGCGGAGTCGCAGCGCATTCAACTCATCCATCAGGCGTCCGACCGACTCGTCTATATGCGAAATCGCCGCGAAATACTGCGCCAGCGCTTCCCGCGGATTCAGGCGAGTGGGCAACGTCGATTCAAGCGCTTGGGCGCCAAATGGGTAGGTGGGCTGATCGATCAAGCCTTCAAATGCGCAGTCGCGATATTGCTCAACCAGGCGTTCTGGTTGGCCTCGCCAGGGATTGTGCGTGCCGAAGTAGCCAATATGCAGAAAGAATGGCGACTCCGTATCACGCTCCCGCAGAAACTCGATTGCCTCGTCGGTTATAACCTGTGTCCGTTGACCGCGGATCGTGCGGATATCGCCGTTCAAGCTGTAGCGGTGGTCGCCCCCGTGCTCAGCGGGATAATCGCCCACCCCGCTGAACCAATGACTGAAACCCGCCTGTGGCTGATCGTCGTTTCCCAAGTGCCACTTGCCGATATGTGCCGTTTGGTAGCCCGCTTGAGATAGCAGCTGCGCTAATGTGACTTCATCTTTAAGCCAGGGACGCCTATGAATCTCTTCTATCGTTGACGAGAGATAATCGTGGATGCCATGCTGCGAGGCAAGCCGTCCGGTAAGTAAACAAGCGCGCGCCGGCGAGCAAACGGGCGTTGGTGTGAATGCATTCTCCATCAGCACGCCGGTGGCCGCCAGATAATCGAGCGTCGGCGTGTGGATTTCCTCGTTGCCGTAACAGCCGAGCGCCCATTGCGCCAGATCATCATTGACGACCAAGATGACATTCCGCTGGTCAGCTGTCGGCATAGTTCACTCCTGCCCGACGCTGCATCAATTCCTGCAGCCTCAGCTTGTCAGATTCGCGAAACGCAGCGCTTACCGGCGCGAAAAAGTCCGCGTCACGCGTCTTCTCCATCCATTCCTGGAGGTCTGTTTCCAACTCGACCGCGGTGGCTCCGTATTGCGGATGCCGATAAAGATTGACATGTTCGTATGGATCTGATTCTAAATCGTAGAGCTCACTGTCATGGTTTTGCCAGGCAATCAGCTTGTATCGCTCCTTGAGGACCGCGCGGCCCAGCTCAATCGTTCCGAAGCCGTGTCCGTAGGTTTCGACCAGCAAGGACGATCGGCTACTCGTCTCGCTGCCCATCGCCAAAGGCAACAGGCTTTTGCCATCGACCGGGCGCTCGAATCGCAGACCGGCGGCGTCCATAATTGTCGGTGCGATGTCGATGCCACAAGCCAGCGCGTCGGAGGTCTGGCCAGGGGAGATAACGCCCGGATAGCGCAGCGCCAACGGGACGCGCAGCACCTCTTCCGTCAGATACGAACCCTTATCGAAGCGACCGCCATGGCTGCCTAGGGCGTCGCCGTGATCCGCTGTCCATAGCACCAGCGTGTTCTCGGAAAGACCCAACTCATCAAGCTTGTCGAGCACTAGTCCACCAGCGGCATCAACCATGGTGATATGGGCGTAGGCGCGCGCGATGATTCGCTGCCACTCGCCCCAAGCGAGATTGCTAGGCGTGGAAAAGCGCCCGTTTTCATCGGTCAATCTGTCATGGGGATCCTGCCAATATAGTTCCGGCTTGCCCTCAAGCGAATCGGCGAAGTTGCCATATACGGGAATGTCTTCCGGATCATAAAGGCCGGCGAATTCTTGCGTCGGGAAAAAGGGCTGATGCGGTCCCCAAAAGTCCAGCCGCAAGTGAAAGGGCTGGTCGCCATCCGCGCCAGCCAGCATCTCAAGTTGCTCACAAGCCATATCCGCCAGGAAGAAAGCCTCGTGGGTTTCCTTCGGTGTTGTTGTTATTCCGGTCGCGTGTTCACCGCACCAATAACGATCGCTGCGATAGGGCTCGCCGACTTTCAGATTGGGAAACTCGCGATTCATGACGAAACTGTCGAAGACGTACTCGACCCGGTGCGCCGCCGGTGGCAAGTTCTTCTTCTCAAGATAGGCCTGATACTGAGATGTAATGTAGGGATTGCCGTAATCTTCCAGCGAAAAGCCTTCGCAATCGAAGTCGAGGGCAGTGCCAGCGCCGGCATGCCATTTGCCGAAATAGAAGCAACGGTATCCAGCTTCCGCGAGCTTGCTCAGATAAACCTCGTGATCGTAAGGCGAGTTGGAATAATTATAGTAATTGCGGTGATTGTGAGGATAAAGCCCCGTCAACAGCGTGCGCCGCGAAGGACCGCAAAGCGGCACTGCGCAATATGAGCGATCGAAGCGAATGCCAGCTGCCGCCAGGCGGTTAAAGTTGGGGGTTTGCGGCCGTGCTCCGCCATCCCAGCCATGCCGGTAGTAGGCCTGATGGTCGTTGACGATGAGGACGATGTTGGGGCGCTGATTCATTGCGCGCCCGCAATCTCTGCTAGCGGCCGCATGACAGTCTTGGGCGCCGCTGTTGTCTCTCGCATGATGAGTTGTGGCTGCACGATGACTTGACGCTGGGGCAACGTCGGGTTGTCAACGCGCTCGAATAACAGGCTAGCAGCCCGCGTGCCCATCTCGTATTGAGGTTGACGGATTGTCGTCAGCGCTGGACGCGTGAATCTGGCGTCGGGTTCGTCGTCGTATCCGATAATCGACAGGTCATAAGGGATATCAATCGAGAGCTCCCATGCGGCTCGCATCACACCTATCGCCAGACGATCTGTCCGGGCGAGAATGGCAGTCGGCGGATCTGCACGGGCGAGCAGTTCCAATCCAGCTCGGTAGCCGCCAGCGGCGCTCAAATGGGTTTCCATGACCAGGCTTTCGTCGATTTCAATCTGATAATCGCCCATGGCTCGGCGGAATCCCGCGACCTGATCTCGACCGATAGCAGCATTTGGTATACCTGTAATGCAGCCGATGCGCGCATGCCCGAGCTGAAGAAGATGCCTTGCCGCATCATATGTGCCTTGCTCACGTTCCACCTCCAGTAGGTCGGCTCTAACCGTTGGCGCAGAACGATTAATCAAGCACAATGGGATCCCCGCTCCCTCGAGTTTCAGAATCGGTTCTTGGTGATCCCAAGTCCAGGCGCCGGCGAATATCACGCCTTTGACACTGGCACTAGCGACAAGCTCGTCCGCGTGAATCATTTCCTTTTCCGGGTCGTCATCCGAGTTGTAGATTTGGAGCGTGTGTCCCTTTTTGAAGCAGATCGACTGTAATCCCTGGATCAGGCGTCGGAAAAACGGGCCGCCGATATTAGGCACAAGGACTGCAACGTTCGCTGCCGCTCCGTAGCGAGAGGCTGCGTGAATCGGTCGATAGTTAAGTTCGGTGATAGCAGCTTCCACTTGCTGTCGCAACTGATCGCTGACATTAACCGAACCGCTTACGACGCGGGACACTGTGGAGATCGATACGCCGGCCTGACGAGCAACATCAGTCATTGTGATCGACTTTTTTCGCATCATCTTTCTTGGATAGCCATTCCCCATTACTAGTTATTCTTGCATATTTTTCTCACATCTGCAAAATTTGCAACCAAAATCAAAATGTGTTAGATTTTCCGTTGAGGCGCACTGATCGCAATCAATAGTTAAGGAGCGAAAAATGTTAAAGAAAACCGCATTGCTGATGTTGTTTGTTCTTGTTGCTTTGACTTCGTTTTCTGGTCCGGCCTTCGCTCAAGACGAGGTCACCATAGACTTTTGGATCCCAGGAGGGCGTGGGCGCGACGAAGGGACGGCCGCGGTCATCCAAGCATTTGAAGCGCTGAACCCGAATATCAAGGTCGAGTTGACAGCGATTCCTTTCGGTGAATTCTTCGATTCGCTGCAAGTTGCCTTTGCCGGTAACAGCCCGCCGGATGCCGCTCTGATCGATGGGGTTGGCGTTCAAAATCTGGCTTTCAACGGCGCGCTACTGCCGATTGAAGACATGTTCAGCCAAGAGGACTTGGACGATTTCATGGGCGATTTGATTGAGATGGTGACGCTCGACGGACACATGTTTGCCGCGCCTTGGGCCAATGCCGCCGATGCCATGTACTACAACGTTGATATGTTCGAGGCCGCTGGTGTTGAAGCGCCGAAGACCTTGGATGAAGTCTGGACCTGGCCCGAATTCGTTGAGAATGTCAATACGGTGCGGGCGCATCAAGCGGAACAAGGCAATGAGGTCTGGGGGATGATGGGCTTCAACAATCCCTTGCAGGGCGCCTTCTTCACTTGGACGATTATCCGCAGCGCCAGCAGCCCAGGCGAGCCGCTATGGGAAACGATCGCGCCGGATCTATCCACTTTCGCGGGTTATATTGATACGCCGGAAGCGATGGAGGCCTATGCGTTTTATCAGGGACTCTATACCGACGGCTTCATTCCCACGGACAATATCCCCGATGCCTTCCCCAATGGCTTGACGGCGACCTTCTTCGCCATTCCGCCGACCGGCACAGTCCTGGCGCGCAACTTTCCCGATTTGAATTGGGATGTCATGCCGATGCCCTATATCAAGACGCCGATCACCCACACCGGTTCTTTCGCGCCCGGCGTTGCCGCCAAGAGCGATAAGCCAGAAGAAGCCAAGGCATTTGTAAAGTACTTCACCAGCCAGGAAGGCTACGCAACCTACCACAACGTCACCAAGGTCGTGCCAGGTCGCAAGTCGATGCAGGCGCAGTTGCCGGACTTCCAGGAAGGTTTCCTGGCGCTGCTATTTGATGAGATGGTGGAATGGGGCGTCGCGCGGCCCGGCGGACCAGCGCACACGATCTTCAATCGGATCATCGCTAGCGACATGATGGTCAATATCGCCTTGGGTGGCGACATTGAAGAAGAGGTCGCCAATGCGATCCTGGAAGCGGATGCGCAGCTCATGCAGTTTAGGTAAGCTGCGCCAACGATATACCTTCCTTTCCCGTCGCCGAAATGGGCAGCGGGAAAGGAAGCATGCCTAGAATGACTCACTTATTCTCCAACAGCCGGGACGCGCAGCGCTATAGAGCGGCGTTTTTCCTGGCGCTGCCCGCATTGATCGGCCTGTTTCTATTTCACTATTGGCCCATCGCCGATACGTTTCGGCTGAGCTTCACCGATTACAAGGTCTTCACCGGCGAGTTTAGCTTCACCGGACTCAAAAACTACGATATCGCGCTCAATGATCCGATCCTCCTACTTTCCCTCAAAAACACGACGCTCTTCTTCGTAATAAAAGTGCCGCTGCAAATGGCACTTGGTTTATGCCTGGCAATGCTTGTCGCCAAGCCAGGGCGCGATTCGACACTGCTCCGTACTCTCATCCTTTTTCCGACAGTCACATCGATGGTGGTAGCGTCCATTGTCTGGGGCATGATGTTCCATTCCGATATTGGCATCGTCAACAGCGTGCTGGAATCTTTAGGCTTGCCAACGCAGGGCTTCCTGCGCGACAGGCATCAAGCGCTGCCCGTCTTAGCGTCGATTACGATTTGGAAAGATGTCGGCTTGAGCATGATCTTCTATCTCGCCGGGCTCCTGGCCATCCCGTGGGAATATTACGAAGCAGCCCGGATTGATGGCGCCGGGCGCTGGCAGCTGTTTCGATACATCACGCTGCCGCTGCTCAATCGTACGCACGTCTTCGTGCTGGTGACGAGCACCATTGCCGCCTTCAAGATCTTTGTACCGGTCGAAGTGTTGACCGATGGCGGACCATCCAACGCCACACGTGTGATTGTCCATTACATTTTCCACCTCGCCTTCCGCTTTAACCGCTTCAGTTACGCCACGGCCCTCTCGGTCATCCTCGCGATTTTGCTCATCGCCATCAGTATCTTTCAATTGCGCATCACGCGGGACGGCGATGATGACTGACCGGTGGCAAACACCATCGCCGGCTTCTGGAAAAACGTTTTCGTTCGCGTCGCTGTCGCGAGTTGCCTTATATCTGATAGTTGTGGTGGTATTCGCCACGCCCTATCTTTGGATTGTTGGCTCGACGTTCAAGACGCGGCAGGATCTCTTTGACGATCTCTATCCCGTCTCGGTCAAGACCTTCGTGCCCAGCAATCCCACCATGCAAAACCTGACCGGCTTGTTCGCAGACACAAATTTCGCCCAGGCCTTCCTCAACAGCGTTGCGGTGGCAGCGATGTCAGTCACCTTCGCGGTCACGATCAACAGTATGATCGCCTTTGTCCTGGCTTGGCTCAAGTTTCCCGGCAGGCGGATTCTATTTCTTGTGATTCTGGCGACTCTGACTATCGCCTTTGAAGCCAAGCTGATCCCGCTCTTCCTCACCATGCAGCAGCTGCGCATCGACAACACGCTGCCCTCGATCTTCCTGCCTTGGATAACGGACGCTTTCATCATTTTCTTGCTTCGCCAGCACTTCGCCGAGCTGCCGCAGGATCTGTACGACGCCGCCATAATCGACGGCTGTTCCTTCTTCCGCATGTATTGGCAGGTGATGCTGCCGAACATCGTCCCCGCTCTGGTCAGCGCCGCATTCATCAAATTCATTTTCTCCTGGGATTCATTCATCTGGCCTTCGATCGTCATTACCGATGAGTCGAAAACTGTCATTACAGTTGCGCTAGCGAAGCTGTTCAGCGACGAATACATAAAATGGGAATTGGTCTTCGCCGGTTCATTCGTGGCCACCGTGCCGGTGGTGGTCATTTTCATATTCTTGCAGCGCTACTACGTGCAAGGTTTTGTACGCTCTGGCTTGAAATAAGAAAGCTGCCTAAGATGAACATTATCGTCATAGTTTCAGACACGCTGCGCCGCGATTACTTGCCCTGTTATGGCAATGCGGAGGTCATCGCTCCTAACTTCGAGCGCTTTGCCGAGACGGCGCTTGTCTTTGAAGACTGTTACGCCGCGTCATTCCCGACCGTGCCAGCACGGGCAGACTTAATGACCGGGCGCTATACATTCGCCTACTTGCCTTGGGGACCCCTGCCGCAATACGAAGTGACCTTAGCAGGCTTGCTTAGCGCGGCGGGCTATCGCACAGCAGTGATTGCCGATACGCCATTTTTGGCTCGTCGCGGGTATGGGCAGGACCGCGGCTTCCACGAGTTCATCTACGTCCGCGGGCAACTACATGGAACCGAACGGGATTACCGACAGCTGCAACGTCAGGTTTCCGAGATAGAAGGTTACTGCGCGCCCAAGACATTCAAGGAAGCGGCCGACTGGCTCGAGCGTCACCACGAAAGTCCTTTCTTCCTCTACGTAGATACCTGGGATCCGCACGAGCCCTGGGATCCTCCCGCTTGGTATGTTAAGCCACACATGCCCGAATACGCGGGCGAAGTTATCGCGCCAACATATTATGACTATGTCGCCGATGGCGTCAGCGAGCGTGACATTGAAATCGCCCGCGCCTGCTATATGGGCGAGATTGCGATGGTCGATCAGTGGTTCGGCTACTTGATGGAACGTGTACGCGCCCTCAACCTCCTCGCTGAAACGGCGATCATCTTTGTTTCCGACCATGGTTTCTACTTCGGCGAGCACGGCTTATTTGGCAAGCGCCGCTTTCGCTGGCCCGATGGCAGCGGATTCGATGAAGGGTTCGCCAAAGGAATGACTGTGCATCAGCGGCAAGTACATCGGTCGCCGTTGCACAATGAGCTGACGCAGATACCACTGCTGGTGAGGCTCCCAGGTGAAGCCGGTCGCCGAATCTCCGGTTTACTCTCATTGCCTGATCTCATGCCCACTATATTGGAACTGCTGGAGGTTTCGGTTCCCGCGCGGACGCAAGCAAAGTCGGCTTTACCGTTGCTAAATGGAGAGCCCATCCACGACCTGATCGTGACCAGCGCGCCCTTCGAAGAGGTGGGTGAACTGTCAAGGACGGTGGACGGGCAGAATCGCGTCGTGGTTGAGATATCGCCCAGCTCGATCACCGATGGCGAGTGGGATCTGCTGTATGCGGTTGAAGGCCAGCGGGTGGAACTGTATCGCGCCAAAGAAGACCCAGGTCATGACAACGATGTGAGCGACGCCTATCCGGAAGTTGTTAATAAACTGCATCGTCGCTATACACAGTGGCTTAACGCAATTGACACGCCCGAACGATTCCTCAGGCCACGTGCGCGCCTTTGAAAGGAAGTCACCAGGCTCTGCTGTCGTATAGCAGCGATTACAGGGCTTACACTTGTAGAGTTAGCTGCCGATTCTTTTGAAGCCGGCTTTGACCCGGTGTTCTATGTCTTGACAATAGAGACATTTGCTCTTGCCAATAGGTAACAATATCCGCGTAATTTGCCTCTCCCGGGAGCGTTAACCTGTTCCTAACTTCCTGTTTGATGTTATGCTATTGGAAACAGAACCCGGCGGATACTCGCAGCCGAACAATTGCCCGAAAGCTTTTAGACTTCTAGCGCGATAGCTATGCTCTAGAGACGAAGGACCGAATCCCATGCCCCGCCACCGGTTCCCACCCGGGCCACCTGATGTGGGCCACAGCAAGATTGAGCAGTTTCTGACCTATCGCCGATTCCTCAAAGATCCGCTCGCCCGCGTGACGCGCTGGATGGCTGACTACGGCGATATCATCCATTACAAAACGGGCGGCCGTCATCAATACATGACCGCCAACCCCGACATGATCCGCGAGGTGCTGGTTCGGCAGTCGCATATATTCATCAAAGGTCCCGATTACACCAACGAGAAGACCGGGCTGGCGCGCTTCATGGGCAGGGGATTGGTAACGAGCAACGGCGACTTTTGGAAGCGCCAGCGCCGGCTCGTTCAGCCCGCTTTCCACACCCAGCGCATCACCGCCTACGCCGATACGATGGTCGACTATACTCGTGAGCGGATGGCACACTGGCGTGATGGGCAGGCGCTCGATGTGGACAAAGAAATGATGCTGCTGACGCTCATGATCGTCGGGCGTACCCTTTTCGACGCCGATGCTTCCACGACTGCAAACCAGGTCAAGAAAGCCGTTGACGTCGTGCAGAAAGCAAGCAACACGGCGAATCTGCTGCCGGCCTGGGTGCCAACGCCCTTGCGGATCCGTTCGCGGCGCGCCAATGCCATGCTGGACAAAATCGTCTATGGATTTATCGATCAGCGGCGTGCAACCGGCGAAGACCGCGGCGATTTGCTTTCCATGCTGCTGCTCTCGGAAGATGAAGACGGCGAGCGCATGACCGACGAGCAAGTGCGTGATGAAGCGGTCACGCTCTTCCTAGCGGGCCACGAGACCACAGCAAACGCGCTCAATTGGACCTTTTGGCTGCTGGCGCAGTATCCAGAGGCGGAAGCGCGGCTTCACCAGGAATTGGACACGGTTCTTCAGGGCGACCGTCCGACGCTGCCGGACCTCAAGCGGCTGCCCTATACTGATATGGTGATCAAAGAATCCATGCGCTTGATGCCGCCCGTCTGGTCGATCGGGCGCGTGAATCGAGAAGCGACCGAAGTCTTGGGCTACCCGTTCCCGCAGCGGTCCGGCATACAGATCTGCATCTATCTCGCGCACCGTCACCCGGATATCTGGGAGCGACCGAACGAGTTCCTGCCGGAGCGCTGGGCCGATGAGCGCATAGACGAGATTCCCAAGTACGCCTACCTGCCCTTCGGCGGCGGACCGCGCGTCTGCATCGGCAACAGCTTCGCCACCATGGAAGCCAACCTCCTGCTGGCCACGATGGCGCAGCGCTACCGGATGCACTTAATCGAAGGCGTCGAAATCGTACCGCAACCCTTCATCACGATGTTCCCGCGCGATGGCTTGCCGATGCGGCTCGAGAAACGCTCGCTCAATGCAACAGCGCCGCCAAAACATGTGGAAGCCACATCGGCAGTGCCGGTAGCCTAACCGCGCCGCGTATCGCCTTTGCGGATACCCCCTGCGCAAACGACAAAACAGGTTACAATAAGCTCGTTCGCCAACGATGGAAGAATGAGGCAGCCGCTTATGCTTGAATTGACGAAGACACTGGTCGAAACCTGGGGACCGCCCGGTTACGAACATCGCATCCGCAATCGCATCCACGAGGAAGTAGCCGCGCTCGCCGACGAAACCTGGGTGGACGGCTTGGGCAATCTGATCTGCCGCGTCGGGGGCGGCGAGAAGAAAGTCCTGATCGCGGCGCACATGGACGAGATCGGCTTGATGGCGAATTATCAAGAGCCGGAGAGCGGCTATCTGCGCTTCACAAGTCTGGGCGGTTTGCGGCATGACACGCTCAATGGCAATCGCGTCCAATTCGAAGACGGCACCGTCGGCGTGATCGCTGTGCAAGAGGGCGGCGGCAAGGCGCTCAGCGATTTCTACATTGATGTGCAAGAAGATGGCAACGGCAACGCCACGCCGGTTGGGCAGCCAGCCGCTTTCATGCGCGAGATGCAGGTGCGCGGGGAGCGCATCGTCGCCAAGTCGCTCGACGATCGCATCGGCTGCGTCGTCGCCATCGAGGTTATGCGCCGCCTAAAGCGGGAAACGCCGCACGAACTGTATTTCGCCTTCACCGTCCAGGAAGAAGTCGGCTTGCGTGGCGCCAAGACGGCCGCCCAGGGTGTGCGCCCAGATATCGGCATCGCCATCGATGTCACCGGCAGCGGCGATCAAATTCGCGGAAGCAAGATGCAGGTCAAATTGGGTGGCGGCGCGGCGATCAAAGTGCATGATCCCGGTCTGGTCGTGCCGATAGCGATAAAGAATTGGATGATCGAGCGCTGCGAAGCCGATGGCATCCCCTACCAATTAGAATTGCTGACCGGTGGCAGGACCGATGCTTCCGTCATCCAACTGACGGACTCGGGCGTGCCCAGCGGCTGCATCTCCATTCCGACGCGCTATCTGCACACCACCAGCGAAACAGTCGATATCGGCGATGTTCAAGCCTGCATCGACCTCTTGAGCGGCTTGCTCACCAATCCGATAGAACTCCAACAAGCACATTGAGAGCCGGCATGAAAGCGGTGCTTTGCCACAAGTTTGGGCCGCCGGAAGATCTGACGCTTGGTGATGTCCCCAGCCCGCCGTTGAGCGCTGGCTGTGTCAGAATCGCCGTGCGCGCCTGTGGCCTCAATTTCCCCGATGTCCTGATGATCCAGGGCTTGTACCAATTGAAGCCGCCCTTTCCATTTAGCCCGGGCCTGGAGATCGCCGGCGAGATCATTGAGTTGGGGAGCGATGTACAGGGCTTGCAAGTCGGGGAGCGCGTCATGGCCACGCTGATGTACGGCGGCTTCGCCGAGGAAGTCGTCGTGCCCGCCTCCACGATTCTCCCGATGCCGGCTGAAATGAGCTATGAGCATGCGGCCGGCTTCCCATTGGCATATGGCACATCACATGTCGCCTTGTCTCATCGGGCGCGTTTGAAGGCGGGCGAAACGCTGCTCGTGCTGGGCGCGGCCGGCGGCGTCGGCTTGACGGCGGTCGAATTGGGAAAGCGCCTCGGCGCCCGCGTCATCGCAGCGGCAAGCAGTCCCGAAAAGCTTGAGCTAGCGCGCTCCTATGGCGCGGACGAGCTGATCGATTACAAATCCGAAAACCTGCGCGACCGGCTGAACGAGCTGACGAAGGGCGGAGGCGTCGATGTCATCTACGATCCCGTCGGCGGAGACATCTTCGACCAGGCAGTACGGCGGATCGCCTGGGAGGGGCGTTACCTGATTATCGGTTTCGCCAGCGGACGCATCCCATCGCTGCCAGCGAACATAGCGCTGTTGAAAAACGCCTCAATTGTAGGCACGTATTGGGGCGCCTATCTGCAGCATGATCCCGACCTGATCCGCGATTCATTCGGCCAGCTAACGGCCTGGTACGCCGCCGGGCTACTGAAACCCCATATCCACAAGGTTTTCGCCCTGGAGGACGCCGCGCCCGCTCTGCGTCAGCTGATGGACCGGCGCGCTATGGGCAAAGTCCTTCTAAAGACCTAGCCCACTCTCCGCGCAGGCGCTGCGCAAAGCTGTCTCACGAAAATCTGTTCTAAGCTCAATCGCCCGATATTGGGTTCTATGCTATGCTGATTGATATGCCGTCCGCGAGCTTGTCGATTGAACGGCGCGCGTTCCCAAGTAGAACGGTTTCGACGCATGTCATATCGTGGTGATAACGAGCCCGAATACATCGATGATGATGAGTATTTCGATCCGGACGAAAGCGGCAGCGGCCGGCGCGGATCCAATGTGTTAGGTGGCAGCGGCTCCTGGCCTGGTAACGATACATTTGACGAAGGCCCGGGAGACGCGCCTGTATCTGAACGTTCGCAATCTTCCAAGTCCGAGACCCGCAAACGTCCGAAACGCGCAGTCGCCGGCGCCGGGCGAAACAAAGTGAAAGCGCGGAATCCGGCGCCTTCGGTAGCAAGCAGCGAAGAGCGGCGCGCGCGTTTGGCCGGCAAGAAGCCCGGCTCCAAGGAACGGGACTCGCAGCGCCGCCCGCGGAAAGAAGAGCCGCGCCAGCAAAACGAAGAATCCCGGCGCGTGGGCCCCTTGGGCAGCCTGCGCGCGCGTTTCAGCCGCGCTGACAAGCAATCTGATTCGACGTCAGAACGCGAAGCATCGCGGCTATCTACACTTGCAGGCGGCATCAACGGACGCATCGGCAACTTGCGCGGGCGCCTCGGCCGCACTCGCGACAGCAGCGATCCCGCCGGAGAACGGTCTCGCAAAGACTCTGGCGATCCTGTACAAAGGGGCAGACGCGGCACGTCGGCGGCCAATGCCCGATCCGGCGCTGGCTTTTCCACCCGCCCGTCGCCTGAGCCGGCCGAATATCCCCGCGCTGAACCGACCAGCCGCACGCCCAGAATCGAATCGGCTGGCTGGCTGGACCTCGATCGTAAGCTCGACTTGATTGGCGTCGCCCTCGTTTTCGGCGCTATCGTATTCTTCTTCAGCGCGCTCTCAGCCGAACAAGCGGCCATCAGCGGCGTCAACCGGGTCATTGGACAAGCGCTTGGCTGGGGCGCCTTCGCCGTACCGGTCACCATGTTCGCCATTGGCCTGTGGCTGATCGTGCGCCACTTCGGAGAAGAAGCGCCGACTGTAGATCCGGTGCGCCTGTCCGGAATCGCGCTCGCCTTTCTAAGCGTCCTGGTATTCTTTCAATACACTGAGAGTTTCAACTACGCGGAAGCGCTATCGCGTATCGGTATATGCCGCAATCCCACCAATCCCGCCTGCGTTGAGGCGCTGGTGCAGCAGTCCTATCAGGCCGGTCGAGGTGGCGGACTGGTCGGCGGCTGGTTGTATAGCGCTCTGGTCAACAACTTGACCGAGGTGGGCGGCTTCGTCGTCATGCTCATGGTCATGACTTTCAGCGCGATGATGATCACGCGCTCGAGCATGGCCGAGCTGGCGGTTGTGGCGATCGGCGTCGGCCGCGGTCTGCGGACAAAGATGAGCCAGTACGCGGCGAAGCGGCGCGCGCTCCGTCTGGAAGCGCAGCAGCAAGTGGCATTGGCCGGGCATGAAAGCCATGTCCGTGTCTCCAAGCCAAAAGCGGCACAGTTGACGAGCGCATCGCAGGGCGCCCATGCCCTGCCTGAACCAAGCGCGGACACGATGCCCGTCCCTCAGCGCTTGCGTGCTTTCTTTGGCTTGCGCGACAGATTATCTGCTGCCGGGGGCGAATCGCTACCGCTGGCCGCTGCGGCCGCCGAAGCGGGGACGAGCCCAAATCGCGGCGTTTTGGGGCGCCTTTTCGGTCGCAACAGCGCCCATGAAGTTGAAGCGCCGCCGCCATCACAGCCTGAGCCAACCGCCGGCGCGCTGGAACGATTCCTCAACCTGGGCGATGATCTTCCATTTTCGACGGAAGAGTCGCCGGTCTGGCAGAAACCGGTCCGTCCCCCGAGCGCGCAACCGGCAGGCGCCACTCCCCGCCCGCAGAACGACGAGAAAGCCATTCATCCCCGGCCCTCTATGCCCGAGCACATCGAAGCAGAACCGCCGATGCCATCCCCTCCGCGCACCACATCGGAGCGGGAAGACAGCGCCCCTACGACCGCTAGCGCCGGCGCCTACCTACCGACTGAGCCACCGGCAGCCGCATCAGAGTCTGCGCCACATGACTCGATTGAGAATCACGTCCCCGAAAATGAATCCCCGGCGGAGGCTGTCGACGCAACAGGTTCGGAAAGCGAGAACGGTGCAGACAGGGTAGCGCCGCTCGAGTCAAGCTTCGACGAAGCGGAAGCGACTGTCACACGCAGCCCCTCAGCTCCACGACCGCGCATCGACTGGCAGCTGCCCGATCACCGCGAATTGCTCAACAGCGGCAGCGAGGGCGAATTAGACCGCGAGCCGCTGCTGCGCCAGGCCCAGGTCATTGAGGATACGCTCGCCAGCTTTGGCGCGCCCGGTCGAATAGTCGAGATTAAGTCCGGCCCGGTCATCACCCAGTATGGTGTCGAGCCAGCCTATCTGACCGCGAAGACGGGCAAACAGAACCGCGTGAAAGTTAGCGCAATTGCCAAGCTCGACAAGGATCTCCAGCTTGCGCTCGGCGCCAAGTCGATTCGCGTGGAAGCGCCGGTGCCGGGCAAGGGCTATGTCGGTATCGAGGTGCCGAATCCGGATTCGGCGCGCGTCAGCCTGCGCGATGTGATGGAATCCAGGAGCTACCAAAAGATCGAATCACCCTTGGCGATAGCGCTCGGCGTCTCCGTTGACGGTACGCCAATCTCCGGCGACCTGACTCAAATGCCGCACTTGCTCATCGCCGGCACCACCGGTTCCGGCAAATCGGTCTGCGTCAACGCCATCATCAACAGCATCATCGTCAGGAATTCGCCCGATGCCGTCAAGTTCATCATGATCGACCCCAAGCGCGTCGAGCTGACCGGCTATAATGGCGTGCCGCATTTGGTGGCGCCCGTGGTGGTCGAGCTGGAGCGGACCATCGGCGTGCTGCGCTGGGTGACGACCGAGATGGACGCGCGCTACAGAAAGTTCAGTCAGGCCGGCGCCCGCAACATCGTCGACTACAACAGCATACTTGACCCCAACTTAGCACCCATGCCCTATATCGTCGTGATCATCGACGAACTGGCCGACCTGATGATGATGGCGCCGGATGATACCGAGCGCGCCATCACGCGAATCGCCGCTTTGGCGCGAGCGACCGGCATCCACCTCGTCATCGCCACGCAGCGTCCATCGGTCGATGTCGTCACCGGCCTCATCAAAGCCAACTGCCCGGCGCGCATCGCCTTCGCCGTCGCCGGCAGCGTCGACAGCCGCGTCATCCTCGATCAGCCGGGCGCTGAACGCCTGCTGGGCAAAGGCGACATGCTATATCTCTCGGGCAACTCGCCGGCGCCCCTGCGCATGCAAGGCGTGCACGTCTCCAACGAGGAGATCAACCGCATCATCCGTTACTGGAAGTTGCAGGCCGCTGGTATCGAAGGCATCGAGCCGATTCCTCTGCCTGCCCTGCCGGCAGCCAAGGGCGTCAGCGGGATCTCAAACGGCGATGACAGTACGCGTTTTGATCAGAGAGGCGCTCAGGCTGCTTTCTGGGATATGACGCCGATCAAGGGCAAAGCGTCTGAAGGCGCCACCGGCAGCGCCAATCCCGCTGAAGACGAGCTCTACCAGGCGGCAGTCGACATGGTGCGGCGCTTGGACAAAGCCTCGATCTCGCTCTTGCAGCGGCGCTTACGCATCGGTTATACGCGGGCCGCGCGCCTGGTTGATATGATGGAAGCGCGTGGCGTGGTCGGGCCGCCCAAAGAAGGCAGCTCCAAACCGCGCGATGTCCTGCCGGAATAGACTGGCGCCAATTGAATCGCAGGCTGCCGCGCGACGGCTTCGCCGCAGCTTACCTCTTTATCCACTCGTGCTCCTCCAGGTGAAAACATCACACTGCACATCACCCGCCCTTGCGCTACAATACGGCGCGGACAGAAAGGACTTGCCTCATGAAATACACCCGAATTGATGGCATCGACAAACCGGTTTCACGCCTGCTACAGGGCAGTATCATGCTCTCGGCAGAGGACCGCGACGGCAACTTCCGCCTGCTCGACGCCTGTTTCGAAAACGGCTTCAACGCCTTCGATTCCGCTCACAGCTATGGCGCCGGTCTCACCGATACAGAACTGGGCGCCTGGATCAAGTCGCGTGGGATTCGCGATGATGTGGTGATCTTGACCAAATGCGCCCATCCAGAAAACGGTATAGCCGATCGCGTCCGTCCCGAGTACATCCGCAGCGACCTTGCCGAATCCCTCGAACGCTTGCAGACTGATTATGTCGAGCTCTTTCTGCTGCACCGCGACAGCCGCGAATATCCGGTTGGCGAGCTCGTCGATGTACTGGATGAGGCTAAAAAAGCGGGGCAGATCGGCGTATACGGCGGTTCCAATTGGCTGGGAGACCGTGTCAAAGCTGCTAACGAATACGCGGCCGCTAACAGCAAGACGCCTTTCATGGCTGTGAGCCCACAGTTCAGCGTCGCAGAAATGATTAAGCCGGCTTGGGAAGGCTGCACCAGCGTCAGCGGCGCGCAGGGCGAAGCCGACCGCGCCTTTTACGATGAAAACGAGATCTCATTATTCACCTGGTCAAGCCTGGCCGGCGGATTCATGACCGGCAAGTTCACCCGCGGCAACCTCGACAGCTTCACATCCTATTGGGACACCAATCCCATCAGCGCTTACGCTTACGAGAGCAATTTCCAGCGGCTCGATCGCGTCATTGAACTGGCGGCCGACAAGAGCCTTTCACCAGCGCAAATCTCGGTCGCCTACGTGCTCAGCAACAATCCGCGTTACCATGCCATCGTCGCCAACTGGGAAGTCGATCAAATCCCGGAGAACGCCGCCGCCGCCGATATTCAGCTTAGCGCCGCTGAAATCGCCTGGCTCGAACTGAAAACGGAGGAGAAACCGGCATGAGCGACAAGATCCGCTGGGGTCTCATTGGACTTGGCTTTATCGCGCGCCGCTTCGTTAATGACTTGGCGCGCCTGCCGGACGCGGAGATCTATGCCGTCGCCTCCCGCTCGCAGGAAAAGGCCGACGCCTTTGGCGCTGAATACGGCGCGACCAAAATTTATGGCAGCTATGAAGACCTGGCGAATGACCCGAATGTCGATGTCGCCTACATTGGCACGCCACACAACCTTCACCTTGAACACAGCTTACTCTGCCTCAACGCCGGCAAGCATGTGCTCTGCGAGAAACCCTTCGCCGTCAACGCGAAAGAAGCGCAGGTTATGATTGACTGCGCTCGCGAAAAGAACCGCTTCCTGATGGACGCTTTCTGGACCCGCTACTTCCCGGCGATGGATAAACTGCGAGAGCTGCTGGCGGAGGACGTCATCGGCGATGTGATGCTGGTTCAAGCCGATTTTGGCGGTCGCGGTCCGGTCGTGCCGGAGAAACGCCACTTCAATCCCGACCTGGCCGGCGGCGCCTTGCTCGATGTCGGCTCCTACTGTATACAGTTCGCATCGATGATCTATGGCAAGCCGCCAACGGATATCGTCTCCCAATACACGCTCGGATCAACTGGCGTGGACGAACTCTCGGTATTGGTGTTCAGATACAGCGACTATGAAATGGCGACTCTCACATCGGCGATTCGCCTGGGGACGCCGCACGAAGCCCGCGTCATGGGAACGGAGGGCTATATTGCCATTCCAAATTTCTGGCATCCCAATGAACTGACGTCTGTACTCTCAGGGCAGGCGCCCGAGACCCTGCGCTTCCCCTACGAGGGCGAAGGCTTCCAGTTCGAGGCGATCGAAGTGGGCAATTGCATCCGCGGCGGCTTGATCGAAAGCCCCGTATACCCGCTAGAGGAAACGCTGACGATCATGCAGACGATGGATCGCATACGCGCCGACTGGGGATTGCGCTACCCCTTCGAGGACTAGCTGCAGGGCAATCGCTTCAAAATTGAAATCCATTGCGACGGGGAAAACCAACAGAAATTTAACCACAGAGAGCACAACGAGAATGAGAAATAACTTTGTGTCCTTTGTATCTTTGTGCTGGAAATCGTTTTCGTATCCACAGAATTCGTCACTCCCTGAGCTGCCGACCAGTTTGACAGCCAAGCGCAGCTGTGTTAAGCTCATTGCCATCAACATATTCTAAGTCTCAGGCCTGTCTGAACCCGGACGTTCGACAGACAAAGGGAAAGTCGGTGAAAGTCCGACACTGTCGCGCAGCGGTAACTGATTCCTGAATCAGAAGTCCGAATGCCTGCCTGAGCCTTAGCTCGTATATCTTTCGCGTCAAAAGGGAGACGAGCATGGACCAGCGACCAATGCCCACCCGACGACGGTGGGCGTTTTTCATGTCCAGCCCCGTTTCCTCCGTTGTCCAAAGGAGGGACATAATGAAAGCCACACTGCTAGCCTTATTCGTTCTATTGGGGTGTCTGCTTCCAGCCGCCGCGCTTGATGGCAATCTGACCGCTGGCTGCGTGAGCGATTACGCCGCCGATGTCGATTACTTCCCGCAGAAAGCTGAAGTCCTTGACGCCGCGAAATTCACCGTCGAGTATCACCGCAACTACAAAGTCGTCAGCGTTGCCGACGCCTTCGACGGTGCGTCCGACTTCAATTATGTGCTGGTGCAATGTGGAACGCCCTCGCCCACGCCCGCTGACTTCTCCGATGGCACACAATTCATCGAGGTGCCGACCGGCCACCTGATCACGCTGTCGACAACTCAACTGCCCGCTCTGTCCCAGCTTGGCTTGCTCGATCAGCTGGTGGGCGTCGACAGCGGCTTCTATATCAGCACGCCCGAAGTCACCAGCATGATTGCGGACGGTCAAGTAGCCGAAGTCGGTTTTGGCGCCGAAGTCAACATCGAACGGATTCTGGAACTCGAACCGCAGTTGGTGATGAGCTACGGCTTCAATCCATCCACCGATGCGCACCCGGTTCTGCTGGAAGCCGGCATCTTCACTGCGCTGGACGCCAGTTGGCGCGAGCTATCTCCGCTCGGCCGCGCGGAATGGCTCAAGTTCACCGCGCTGTTCTACAACCTTGAGGAGCAAGCGAAGGCGATCTACGAAGACATCGTTGCGCAGTATGAGGCGGTGAAAGCAGCGGCAGCGGAAGTGGATGCTGAAGACCGGCCAACTGTGCTGATCAATTCCTTCCTTGGTTATGCCGATGCCTGGTTCATACCCGGTGAAAATACTTATGTCGGTCAACTGATTCGCGATGCCGGCGGCGATCTGCTGCTAGCGGAGGTGGGCTCGGCCACGAGTCAAGCGCTGAGCTTTGAGCTCGCTTACGAAGGCGGATTTGACGCCGACGTCTGGCTGCTCGAAACATTCGGCGTATACTCGGGCACCGATCTGCTGGCGCTGGACAGCCGCTTTGGCGACTTCAGCGCATTCCAGTCCGGCGCTATCTGGAACAACAACCGCGATGAAAACGCCAATGGCGGCAACAACTATTACGAATGGGGCGTGACCAACCCGCATCTTGTACTAGCGGATCTGCTGGCGATCTTTCATCCAGAGCTCATGCCCGATCACGAATTTGCCTTTTATCAGCGCTTAGCGAGCGAGTGACATGTCCCAATTGGCTGGCAAGCCCGTCCATCCCGCCGCAACTGACGGCATTTGGAGGGACCAAGAAAAGGCTCAACCGGCGACATTGCGCTTAAGCCGCGAGTTCGCCGGGGCAAAGCCGTTTGTGTTGATGCTACTGCTAATACTCCTCGGCGCGCTGCTGCTGCTGAGCCTCGCGCTCGGTTCCGCCTCGATCCCTTTCGATCAAGTCCTCAGCGTTCTGCTCAGCGGCGAAGCGGAGCAGCCAGCCTGGACCAATATCGTTCTCAAATTCCGCCTGCCCAAGACGCTTACCGCGATCTTCGCCGGCATGGCGCTGGGCGTTAGCGGGCTGCTCATGCAGACCTATTTTCGCAATCCGCTCGCCGAGCCTTTCGTCCTGGGCCTGTCATCGGGCGCCAGTTTAGGTGTGGCACTGGTTGTGCTGACGACCAGCGCCGCCGGTGGCGCCCTGCTCGCTGGGCTGGGCTTGGCGGGCGATCTGCTGCTGACAGTCGCCGCCGGTTTGGGCGCGGCCATCACGATGGGTTTGGTTCTGCTCCTCGCCGTCCGCATACAGAGTGGCGTTACCTTGCTGATCCTCGGGTTGATGTTCGGTTACCTGGTCGCGGCGCTGGTCAGCTTGCTTCTCTACTTCGCCCTGCCGGAACGGATTCAAGCCTATATCAACTGGACCTTCGGCTCCTTCAGTGGCGTCACCGGCGAGCAGCTGCCAATCCTTGCCATTATCGTGCTGGCCGGCTTGCTGCTGTCCGCAGCGCTGACCAAACCCTTGAACGCCCTGCTCCTCGGCCAAGAATACGCTCGCAGTCTGGGGGTCAATCTAAAGTGGACGCGAATCGGCATTGTGCTCGCCACTGCCCTGCTGGTCAGCGCGGTGACGGCTTTTTGCGGTCCCATCGCTTTCATCGGCATCGCTGTACCGCACCTCGGCCGCGCTCTTCTGGCTAGCTCCGATCATCGTCTGCTGCTGCCCGGCACATGCCTGGCGGGCGCCTGTGTTGCCCTGTGCGCCTCGCTGATCGCCGAGCTGCCCGGCAGCAACCTGGTGCTCCCGATTAACGTCGTCACCGCGCTGATGGGCGCGCCGGTGGTTATGCTGGTGGTTCTGCGCCATGCGAGGGGGGTGCGATGACGGCACAAGCCTTGCATACCCGCGATCTGACGATAGGCTATCGGCGCCGGTCAAAGGGCGATATCGTGCTCGCGCGTGGGTTAAACCTTGAACTGTGGAACGGCAAGCTGGTTGGCTTGCTGGGTCCAAACGGCGTCGGCAAATCGACGCTGCTGCGGACGCTGGCGGGCCTGCATAAGCCGCTGGCTGGGCGCGTTCTGCTCGCCAGAGGAGATGTAGCGACGTTGACGCCCTTGGCGCTGGCGCGCCGGCTGAGCATGGTCTTGACTGTGGCGCCACCGCCAAACCTGATGAACGGCTACGGCTTGGTCGCCTTGGGGCGGCATCCGCACAGCGACTGGCTCGGGCGCTTGACCACGGAAGACCACAGGGCGGTGGCCTGGGCGCTCAATGCCGTCGGCGCCGACGAACTGGCTGAAAAGCCGCTAGCCCAGCTCAGCGACGGTCAGCGGCAGAAGCTCATGATCGCGCGCGCTTTGGCGCAGGAAGCCGATATCATGCTGCTGGACGAACCGACCGCCTATCTCGATTTGCCGCGCCGCGTCGAAACCATGCAGCTGCTCAAACAGCTGGCTCGGTCGGCACAGCGCGCAATCCTGATCTCGACGCACGATTTGGATTTGGCTCTGCGAAGCTGCGATCAACTTTGGCTGATGAGCGAAAAGGGCATCGTGACCGGCGCGCCCGAAGATCTGGTTTTGGAAGGTAGACTTGGCGAGACCTTTAACACAGTTGGCATCGCCTTCGATAAGCGGAATGGCACATTTGTCCTTGATCCAGCGCATGGACCGCGCGTTCGGGTTATCGGCGCCGGAGACCAGGCCATCTGGATGCGCCGGGCGCTCGAGCGTACCGGCCACCAATCGGGCGAAGAAGCCAGTGCTATAGAAGTGGCTCATCGCGCTAACGGCAGCGCCGGGTACTGGCATCTGCGCATGAACGGCCGCGCAAGCGCGCATCGTACGATTCAAGCGGTGTTGGACGCGCTGGAAGGCGAACCGGCATCAACTTGTGATCGGCGGAGCCTCCACGAACAATCCTGACAACTGCAGCACCTCATGACAGGGGTCAGATAACCACAGCGGCTGAACGCGGCGGAATCACGATGCCATCGTCGACGGAGCGCCAAGTCTCGTCATCGACCAAGCGATAACGGCTGAGCTTATGATCTGCATCCAATGCGACCTCAAGCGTCACGGATTCTTCATCATAATTGGCGATTGCGAGGCCAGGAACACCACCTGACTTGCTGATGAAGACGGCGTATGGATGATGAGCTTGCCCAGCGCCTGTGAGAACTGTCGCGCCGACCTCATGGCGGAATTCACCATCCCAGAAGTAATCGCGCAATTCAGTACGCAGAGCATCCATGCGCACCCCATAATCCATCGTCAGCGGAAACTCATCCAAATGCCCTTTGAAGTGGTAGGGTTCGTAGCTCATGATATAGCGATAGAGCAAGCACTGGTTAACCATGTTGCGATCGTTGAAGCCGCTGATCGCTGTCATTAGAGGCATGTGTGGCAGCATATAGCGCGATAGTGGCACATGCCTCTTGTCCCAGCTGCGATGATAGGACAAGTGATAAACCTCGAATTGCCAATCGTATATCCCTTCCCCGGCGAATAGAAAATCGGGATTGACCGCCCCGCTCATCTTCTCCAGATTCTGCTGAAACTCGTTGTCTCTTGAAAAGACCGGGAAACCCAGCCGATGGCCGTGGCTCGCGTCAAAGCAAAGCAGGGTCGGCGAATGATGCTGGTTTTCGTCGTAGAGAATCCCGTCGGCGCCCAGGTCCAGCACCTTTTGAAATTCCACAGCGCTGACCTCAAAATACTCATCACTGCCAAAGCACATCGGAATCAGGCGCTTGGTATTGATGTTGAGCGCTTGCGTTGGCGTGTGATATTGATAACCGTTGTAATGGTAATAATCACCGTAGGGATCCTTGATCGCCAGTCGATGCAAGTCCTCCCGGAACCACTCGGTAGCGCGATCGGCCCAAGTGAATTTTGCGAATATTATGAGTTTGACTCCATGTGACTGAATCTCAGCGATCGCCTCTTTGAGCTCGTCAAATGTGCCTAGGCGTGGATCGGGATCGTGCGATGGATTGCCTTGATCCTGACCGCCATCGTTCCAGCCGACCAACTGAATCGCCTTGACGCCGTGCCGCGCCGCCTCTTCTCCGACCTTGCCCAGTTCCTTGAAGGGAATGCGCAATTCGTCTTCCGGCGAGTTAATGTGCAGCTGCCACCAGGCGTGCGGATGACGCGCCCACTCCGGGACCTCCGGCGTTGTCATCCATCTTTCCCGCCAGCGCTTGTATACATCCACCCCATGCTGCCAGCCGCCTTGAAATGGTTGAACGGCAATTGGCGTCAGCGCGCGTGATTCGCCCGCCTGGATGTATGGCAGATGGATAGCCGCGAATCGCGTCGCCACATCCAGCCCGCTGATGGACGAGGTCTTTGGCACGCGAGAGTCAATAGCGCTGTCGTAACCCGGGCGCAACTCATTGTGCCAAGCCACCAACTCCGCGCTCGGCTCGCTCACACCAACATACAATCCTTGGTTGGCGCTGCGTAAAAGCACGTACGGCACTGCCGGCGCGCCGCTGCGCCACGAGTCTGGACCATATTGCACCGGGTAATCGAAGCCGTAGTAACCCAGCGTATTCTCAAAACTGGGATACAGGCTGCGGCGAACGGCCTCGGCATAACCGTAATGGAATGCTTCAAACGACTCAGCGTCTGGCGGCCGCTGGACATCACCGAAGTAGGGGCAATATATCGCCTCGACGATGTATTCCGACTGATTATCGATGCTGAGCGCGAATGACGCCTGCTCTCCCGACAGAACGACGGCCAGCTCCAGTCTGATCAAATGCTCGCCGCCGTAAGCCGACGTCACGCTGTCCCAGCCGAAAACGACGCTTTGCCCATCTTCTGCGATATCCGCCGAGGAAACGCGCTGTTCTTCGCCATATACAGGATTGTTTCGCCGGCCGGGAAGCGGGACCAGCAGCTGAAAGGACAATCCAAGATGAGGTCGGTTGATGACTTCCCAGGCCGATTGCTTGTCGGTGAATCCAACCAGGGCGCCGGTATCGCGCGCGAAATTCAGCCGCAGCGCGTTGTTTTCCAAAGTGATAATGTCCATTAATGTCTCCTGCTAGCCTTTAATTGAGCCCGAGGTCAAGCCCCGTATGAACCAGCGCTGCAATATGACGTAGATGATGATCATCGGTATGCTGGCGATGCTTAAGGTAGCGAAAATGACATTCCATTCCGCCCGTCCAAATTGGAGAAAGAATACCTGGATCGTCAGCGTAAGGGGGCGCAGCTCGTCAGAACGTATCAGCAGCAAGGGCATGAAGTATTCGTTCCAGGCGCCTACAAAGGTCAAAATGCCAACAGTGGCCACGGCCGGTCCTGAAATCGGCATAACAACGCGCAGGAAGGCCGTGAACTCGGAACACCCGTCAATCTTCGCCGCTTCGCGCAGCTCACCCGGAATGGAACGGAAAAACGCTTGAAATATGAAGATCGCCAAAGGAATCGTACCGGACGCTATCGCCAGGATTAGACCCAGATAACTATCTGTCAACTTCAGCCGCACAAACAACACGTAGAAGGGAATAATGGGTACCGGCGCTTGCATGGTGAAGACGAAGACCAACAGGATAACCGTGCTGAAGCGAAACGAGAACTTGGCGAAGGCGTAGCCGGCAATCGAAGACAAGCAAACGACTACCAGGACGGCGCCGATGGACACAATGCCGCTGTTCAACAGTGCTCGCCCGAGCTTTGCCTTTTGCCACGCGTCGGCATAATTTTGAAATGCGGGGTCGGCCGGTAAGCCCCATATGTTGGAAACAAGCTCGCCCGGGGTTTTGAACGAAGCCAATATCATCCACAAGACCGGATAGACGATGATTACGGTGAACAATATGAGTATCGAATGGTTGAACAGCGTCACTAGAATGGGACGCAAATAGATGCCCTGTGAGCGCGTATTCTGTGTGGTGGACAAAACTTCGTTCATAATCCGGCTCAGTCCGTATTGTCGCCCCTGGTCATAAGTTTGAGCTGGATCGCTGCTACTAGCGTAACGATGACAAGCAGGACGTAAGACAAGGCGGCTGAAAAGCCAAAGCGGTAGAACTTGAAGCCACGAATGTAGATGTGCAGCGCCATGACGTTCGTGGCATTGGCCGGTCCGCCCGCCGTCATAATGAAAGGAATATCAAAGACGTTGAAGGCGCCCATGACGGAGATCGTGACGTTGACAATCATCACCGGTTGCAGCATCGGCAGGGTGACGTGCAAGAATTGCTGCCAAACCGACGCGCCATCTATGCGCGCCGCTTCATAAAGTTCGTCGGGTATCGATTGCAGGCCGGCGAGGAAAATCACCATGTGGAAGCCGTACCATTTCCATATATCGACCATGATCAAGGAATTCAGCGCGACCGCTGCGTCACCGAGCCAGTCCTGCACCAGGAATTCCAAGCCTAATCCGCGCAGGAAACTGTTAATTAAGCCGAATTGCGGATTGAACAGCCATGACCACAATACGCCCACAACCACAAAGGACATGACCACCGGCATGAACAGGCTGGTTCGATAGAAGGTCCGCCCCCGCAATGCCTGATGCAGCAGAATCGCCAATACCAAGGACAAGACGATCTTGCCTACCACCGTCCCCACCGCATAATGCACGTTGTTCATCAAGACGGTGCCCGTCATCTCATCGCTCAAGATCTTCTCGAAATTGCGCAGACCAATATATCTGGGCTCTTCGATGCCATCCCAGCGCAGAAGTGACATCTGCAGGCCACTGACGAGCGGATAAAGTTTGAAAAGGCCGTATACAGTTAAAGCCGGCAACACCCACAGATAGGGCGCCAGTTTGGAGAAGCGCCTTGCCAGCCCTTTAACCGGCGTGTTCATCGGCTGTGAAGTCGCAGACACGCGCCTTAAACCTCTGCATCAAGAATTCTGTGCGAAAGAATCGATAGTGAAGTCTGCTGCGCGGCTCGCACACAGCAGTCGTATACTCAGGCAACGTGAAATGGGGCAAGGGCATACACCCTTAGCCCCTAATCTAAGGCAATGTGACTAGAACTCGAATTCGTAGCCATCGGCGTACAGCTCATCCAAAACAGCCTGGATGTTTTCAGCGGCTTCGCTCGCGGTAACTGTCTTGGCGACAATCCCTTGTTGCTGCTCCTGAAAGGCGCGTGTGATTTCCGGCGGCCAATACCAATCGAGATAGACAAATTGATTGGGCGCCGATATCTCGCCGTAGCGAACCGCCAACGGATCATCGCTGGGCTGGACGCCAATATTGGTCGATACCGCGTCGGCAAAGACCGCATTGCGCAACGCGACCATCTCGTCGGTCGTCCAGAAATCCAAGATGGAATAGGCGAGCTCTTCCCGTTCAGGCGCGACCCGCGAATAGACGCCGGTAGCCCAACCAGTACCGCCAGGCAACTGACGTTTCACCGTCTCGTCATCCACAGAACGCAAGGGGTTGACAAACGACAGATCAAGCTCGGGGAAGTCCCCTAATCTATAGGTGCCAACCCAACCGCCCCAGTGATACCAGAAGGCGGCACTGCCCGAGGTCAGCGATAGCTCCGCCGCTGGCACATCCATACTGTTGACGCCGTCCACGAACATGCCGTCGTCAGTGTAGGCCTGCAATATCTCCAGACCGGCCAGATGCTCTGGGTCGGTGAACTTGGTATTGCCGGTCAATACATCGAATGTGCCCTCGACAGGCCGGTTGCCAGAAGTCTGCGCGTATGCCCAGAACTGCCACACAGGCCACAAATAAATGTTCAGCCCGGAATGCGTGAAAGGCGCGTAGCCGGCCGCCTTGAGATCGTCCGCCACATCCAGCAGATCTTGGTAGCTCTCCGGTTCGCCCTCGAAACCGACCGCGTCCAAAGCCTTCTTATTGTAGAAGAAGGGGAAACCGCTGATGCCGCCGTTCGGTATCGCCCAAAGGCTGCCGCCGATAGTGTATGTCTCGAGCCCGATTGGACGGAAGCGATCGAGATAATCGACACCCGAGAGATCCTTCAAACGGCCGCCAACCGCATACCGTCTCAGGTCCTGCCCGTTGAGATCCATGAGGTCGATCTGATCACCTGCAATCTCGGCAGCGGCGAAAAGCTCGGTATAGCGTTCGCTGGTCAAGCTGCGCCATACGACCTTAACACCGGGAAATTCTGCCTCGATACTGGCAATAAATTCTTCCTGCTGCGTGGCCTCGCCGGCGCTCATAACGACGAAATCACCTTGATAGTCGCCCTGCCCCAATACCGGCAAATTGCTGATGTTGCTGGCGGCGGCGGCAACTACTGTGCCAGCGCTGGCGGCCGCCTTGAGGAATTCACGTCTGCTTAAATTGTTGCTCATCATTATCTCCTTTAAGAAAACCTTATTCCGTCAGTTCATTTGCCCCAATCCTGTCGTATATCGATATCATCCTTCCTTTCAATTTATTTCAGCGCGCATCGTTTGATAACAGAAAGTGTACTTAGTCTGATGCCAGATGTCAAAAACATCGCCTAAAAAACAGCACCGGTAGAGTCAAAAACGACCGACCTTTTCGGCCGGTCATTTTCCGCATCTGTGGGCTGTACAGGACTCGAACCTGTAACCTCCTCGACGTCAACGAGGCGCTCTGCCAGTTGAGCTAACGGCCCATGTCCTGCAATTGTATACCAGAAGCTTCTCGCCTCGCAAGGGTTTGGCCTAGCGCCGCGGCTGTGACGCCATTTGACAAAGGCCGCGAACTCGCCGTATCATGGTGCAATTGTGCCGTTCTCCGCGAGATGTTTTGTGCCACACCCAGTCGCCGACCAGATCAAGTCCCGTTTTCGCAAAATCCAGGATGTGAAATTCGCCAGCACCGCTGCGGACTTAACGCTCACATCGCTCAACCACGAGCCCGATATTGTGGTTGAGACCTGGATGAACAGCCGCCTCTTTGTCTACCTCTTCTCCGTGGCGCCAAGACCCCGACTGATCAAATCCGTCCTCAAGCAAAATACGAAGGCCAGCATCGGCTCGCTCTTCTTCGTTGACGCGGCGCTTTTGCCCGATGACGGCTATTGCGGCCGCCTGCGCGATTGGCAAGACGACTTGCGCGTCATGAACAGGGGCGCCATATTCGCTTTCGCCATCGACGAAGAAAGCCTGCGCCTGCTCCAGGTCAACATGGATGAAACGACACAGCGCAACGAATTCAGCGTCTGGCATACGGTCGATTTTCCTTTCGACGCCGTATCCGTGCGCCGACGCGATTATCAGACCAATATCCGCGGTAGCTGGTACATCGGCGATATCGCCTCCGCCAACTTCAAGCGCCGCATCAGCGAGGAGCGCGCGCGCCAGCGCTTTCACTATCGCACCCGGGGTACGCGCCCGCTGGAGACCGCCCAGGCCGAGCAAATCAGTGCCGCATACCTGGCGCTGGAAATCGAAGTCGGCGCCGGTCAGGCAGCGGTTAAGGAAGCCTTCCGCAACCTGGCGCGCAAGTATCATCCTGATGTGAGCGAGCACGAAAAAGACGAAGCGGAAAAACGATTCAAAGAAGTGCGGTCAGCCTACGATCGAATCAAGACGCACCGGCGCTGGAGTTGAGCGCCATCCGACCAAGGATCCGTTTTACCCCGTGAGGATCTGCAGCGCGCGCAGCAATGCCCCATCGTCACCGACGTTTCCCGGAAAAACGACATAAGCGCCGCCTGGGTAGAGACTGTTCGCATCCGGCTGCCAAACCGGGATGCCGGGCAATATCTGACCCAATACACGCGCGCGTTTCACTGCCAACGCGCCGGTGGCCAGATCGCTTGAGGTGATGCCGCCCTTGGCGATGATGAAGCGCGGAACGACGGGCAGCCGCCGCGTGATGTCAACAAGACACTGTGAGACGCGCTGACCGATTGCCAGGCTGCTTTCGTCATCATGACCGTTGACAAGGTCGCGGCTGGTATAGAGCGCGGCGTGATTTCCCCCGCTGAGAATCGTCGCCAGCTCCTGCACGGTTGGCTCAAGAAAAGAGCCGGCATCGGCGGCAGACAGCAATTCGGCGACGGACAGTTCGACGCCTTTCACCGTTCCGCTCGCCAGCAGAACGGCAAGTTGATCCGACGACTTCGTAACATAGGAGCCGACAACCACCAGCCCACCATTGTCAGACATCGGCGGCATGTCTTTCGCCTCCAGCGTCGGGCGAATCGGGATGCCGCCTCGGATGCCGGCGAAAGACGCGGCACTGCGATAGATCAGGTCTTTTCCGGCCGCCTCGGCGCGCAGACAAGCCAGCGCCACCACCTCAAGGTCGCGCTCGCTCACGGCATCGACGACGCATACCGCGCCATCGCATAGCGCGTCTAGCAGCACGCCTGCCGCTTCCGGGCCGCCATCGCGAATCACGTCGATGGACAAGCTAAAGACATCATCCGCTCTGATTCGACCGCCGGTCTTCTCTGCGACCCATTGCCGCAAGTCGGAATGCTCATAACCAAATACGCTATCTCGAGCATACGGCGTCTGCGCAGCCGGGATTAGTACACCGCCCTCTTCCACGTAGTGCAGACCGCGAATCGTATAGCGTCCGCCAGCCATGAACGCCGGGATGATCAAAACACCGTCCGGTGGCGACTCGGCCGATGCCGCCAGCGCATCAGTTTCCGCCGGGAAATGTCCGCGCAAGGTGGAATCGCTGCGACTGACGACGGTGTAGTTCCGCCCGGTCCGTTCGGCGGCGGAGCGCAGGTTCCGCGCAATGTCCTGATTGAGCGCGACTGCCTGCGCCACGCTCACACTGCGCGAATTAGTCAGAAGGTAGCAGACTGGGTCGGCGCTTTTCAGCTCGCGAACGAGCGCGGGAACGGTCCATTCGGTCAGTACGATAGTATCGTGAACCGTCTGTGTTCCGGTGGGATCGTCATCGAGGACGAAGACTTTCTGATTCGTTTCTCGCAGCAGCGCCTGAATTTGCGGGATAAGGTCCTGGCGCCACTCGGCGGGCAAGGTGGAAAACAGATCCGCCTTACCGACGGGTTCGACAGCTTCGCTCTGCTGCAAGTTTCACCTCAAACGTGAAGAAAGTGAATTCGGTTCGTCAAGCGACTTGCATCAAACGGCGGGCAGCGACTCCGTGGAACTCTCCCGCACCGTTACCGACTCGCCCAGCCAGGGTTCGCGGCTCTCAATCACACTCAGGATGGCGTCTTGCTCGATCAATTTCCGCTGAATCTGACGGATGTCGACATCACGCATGAACTGGCCATTAAGCGCCGCGACAGCCGCCGCAGTGCCCGCCGCATGTCCGGTCGCCATGCAGGTGGCCGCGCCGCGAATCGACGCTTGCGACAGATGGTCGCAAGAGATGCAGCGACCGCCCACAACCAGATTCTCCACACGCTGCGGCAACAGCGCCCGCAAGGGAATGTCATGCGCGCGCTCAAGATGGCTGATCTTAAAACAATAACATGTTTAGCTTGCAGCAGCAAACTGCGGCGCGATTCAAGGGAGTACGCTTGCAGGCGCCAGTCCTAGCCAGAACTTGCGAGACAGTGCGCGCTGAAGCTACGGTCGGCACCCGCGGCCCCACCTAATACAACGACCATCTGTCGCATCTCGGCGCGATGAAGCGTATTGTGGTTGAGGACATGGAATATCGTCTGCCACATCGGTGTCCTCATTGCGGTATCCCGGTAGACGATATCGATCTCTCGGGTAAACCGCTGATCATCGAGGTCAGCCATATAAGACCCCCACTGCCCTTCCACGATGTCCCAAGCCGCTCTCACCTGTTCGCGTGTGGGGTCGTCGATCGTAATAGCTACCGTCGTATTTTTGATACCGTGGAGGCGCTCCAAGCTGGCCTGCATCACATCGACGACGTGCGCGCACTCGCGCTGCAGCGTGCCCCAGGAATAACCCGTATCGACCTTGAAGGCGGTCGCTGGCAGCGCCATGATCGCCTCGTCCCAAAGGCGGCGATCTTCACGAATCTGGTATTCGAAGAGCTCTCTTACGGCAGCGGCAATCATTGGCGAAACACCCCGCTCAGGAATTGCATCAGGCTCAGGTCGAACTGGGGTGGCTCGTGAACTTCCGCCACCATACGCATGATGTCCGCTCGATGCACTGTGCCTTGGTAGATGACGTCAAATATCAGCTGCCATGCAGTCAGCGTGGCTTCGCGACCGCCATCGTCAAAACTGCAATCGGAGAAAAAGAGTTCGGCGTTCAACTCGCCCATGTACCGCGTCCAGTCCGCATGGATCGCGCGCCACCGCGCCCGCATCGCCCTTCGAGGGTGCGGCAGTTCGCTGATGAGGCTTTCTGGAGACGACTGGCCGCGAATGCGCTGTAAACACAGCCGCTCGGTTTCCATGATGTGGGCGCATTCTCGCTGGATCGATCCCAAGCCGAAGCCGACTTCTTGCGCAAACTGCGCAGCGGACAAGGGCACGATGGCGAGCTGCCAGACGCGCTCATCTTCCCAGCAGCAGTGTTCGATCAACTTCCGCGCGAATTCAAGATTGGCTGTGCCAGTTGCTGGGCTCAATTCAATACAGTGGGCTAAGTTGAATTTAGATGGATCCACCAGGACTCGAACCTGGAACCAATCGGTTATGAGCCGACTGCTCTGACCATTGAGCTATGGATCCGCATAATCCTCGCTGAAACGAAATCAATCTGCGCTGACAGTTGAAGCGGGTAACGGGATTCGAACCCGTACTGACACCTTGGAAGGGTGGAGTGCTACCATTACACCATACCCGCGCTTCGCTCTCACCCGGAAGTCGGGGCGCCCGGATTCGAACCGGGGACCTCACGGACCCAAACCGTGCGCGCTACCGGGCTGCGCCACGCCCCGAATGCCTATTTATCTTACTCGTCTTGCGCCACATAGTAAAGTCAAAAGTGGATGGGCGCTACCCGTCGCAATCAGAACAAAGTGCTTTGGACTCATCCCTCTGGCTCGCCGCCGAATGCCGCATAAAACTCGTCGACTTCTTCTGCGGAAACGGTCGGATGAATCTCTTCCCCGCGAGTCTCCTCCACGCTGCTGGTCTGGCCCAGCAACTGCGCAAACTGGGCGGAGGACATTTGCTTCATGCGCTGGCTGCGGGCGTGATTCAAGACC
>JAAXID010000043.1:0-13600 GCA_012270545.1 Anaerolineae bacterium
TTCATCCGCTTGATCTGGCGCCTGGCCTCGGCTGAGCCAGCCAAGCCCGTGACGATGCCCAGCGAGGCGCGAATATTCTCTCGTGGGCGCCCGAGCGCGATCACCAGATTGCCCGCTCGCAGTTCATCTTGAGGCGCCCACGCGGCCGGCTTCAGCGACGCATCGACGCGCAAAAGCGCCAGGTCAATGCGTGGATCACGCCCGATTAGCGTCGCGCGCAGGCGCTGGCCATCAGCCGTGCCGATACTGATATCGTCTTCGAATTCCACCGCGTGATGCGCGCATACGATCAAGTCTTCCGACCAGACAATTCCGCTAGCGGGCAGGCGCCGCCGGGCCTCCACCCGCAGGACGCTTTCGGCCGACGCTTCCACCAGGTCGGCCATTCCGTTCGATAGTTGCTGCAGGGCACTTGTCACAGCGCTCTCCTTTCGTTGATTTGCGTCCCACTCATTTTGCCGCAAGCGCCGCCCAATTCGCATCATACTTTTGGGTGGCGGCCACCTAGCCGAATGGACAGTCCCGCCGGCGATGCGACGCTGCCCGGCAAGCGCGCCTGTGTTAGAATGGCTGCGCTTTCGGCAGCGGGAGGCAGATCCTTGTCGCTCAAGCAGTTGGCGGCGCTTTTCGCCCTCGGCGCCTTGTGGGGCGCGTCATACATTTTCATTCGCGTTGCGGTGGCGCCCATCGGCCCGGTTATGCTGATGTTCATCCGTGTGGCGCTGACCGCGGTAATTCTGCTGGCTTATGCGCGCTTGCGCCGGCTACAGCTGAATATCCGCGCGCATTGGCGCAAGTTCTTGGTCTTGGGCTTCTTTGGTTCGGCGCTGCCATTCACGCTGATCGCCTGGGCGGAGTTGACCGTGACCGGTTCGATGGCGGCCATTCTGATGTCGACTACACCGCTCTTCACAGCACTTGTGGCGGCGGTTGGCTTGGGCGAGCCGCTGACGCCTTACAAGCTGATCGGCGCTCTGCTGGGCATCGTCGGCGTGACAATTACGGTCGGCGGCAGTCCGCTGGCGCTGAACGCAGACGTGCTCGCGGCGACGCTGGCATTGCTCGCGGCGACCTTGAGCTACGCAACCGGCGGCGTTTTCGCCAAGCGCTTCTTCCAAGGCCTGGACAATCTGTCAATGTCGACCGGTCAACTGCTCAGCGCGGCGATTATCCTCGCGCCCTTTTCCGCGCTGGATCTGCCCGTGCCTGAGGTGTCCGCAGTTGCCGTATTGGCGACGCTGGGCCTGGTCGTACTTTGTACCGCGTTCGCCTATCAGCTTTACTACTACCTGGTCATCAGCGCCGGTCCCCTGCAAGCGCTGACGGTGACTTTGCTGATACCTGTTTTCGGTCTCATCTGGGGCGCGCTCCTGCTGGATGAACGCATCAGCCTGGGCATGATTCTCGGTTTGCTGATCGTGCTTTTCAGCGTCGGTCTGGTGACGGGGATGATCTCACCGAAGAAGCGCGCAGTGGCAAAATGAAATCCTTCCCCCGTCTTCTCGCGCCGCTGTTGAGCATGCAGGGAAGAGTGGAGGAGGGAGACGCTGGCTATCCGCCGGCGCCTTGGCCAACCGGACCTCTGGAGCAGCAGCTTGTTGTCGCGCTTACATGTTGAGGGCGTCGTACCCTGGACCTTGCGTGAAGAAATCGTAATTGGGAGCGATATCCGGCGTGAGGTCGACGATATCACCTTCCTCGTGTTCGATGATCACCTTGGTATCGAAGGGAACGCGCTCTTGACCTTCCATCATCTCGTACTCGGATGAGACCTCTTCCTCGATGAAGATGGCTTCATAGGGACACTCAGGGATGCAAGCGCCGCAATCAATGCAGGTATCCGGGTCGATGAAATACCAGGGCCATTCGTTTTCCGGTTTCCCGGCGATGATGCACTCGACCGGGCAAACTTCCACACAGGCGCCATCCCGCAGGCACAGGCTGGTGATGATATGCGTCATGCTTGCTTTCTCCTCGATTCTTTCGCCCTGCCGATCGGCCGCTAGCACAATCGAAATTGGCGACTGATTGCTTGACTAGCGTCATGGTAACGCATTATGTTATGTGATGCTACTGCTAGTGTCCAGGAATTGCGCCCAATGTCAAGCATATTCGCGCATAAATTAAGCCCCAATTTCTGGGCTGCGACCGAGCGAATTAGTCGCGCTAAGGCGCCCCCGCTTCCGTTTGCGGGGAGGTGGTTCCGTTGATACAATCGTGTGAAGTGCGCAGAAATGCCGCCGCCGCGTCAATGTGGGCGACAGCTTGATAAGATGTCGTTCGCAGCGTGTTGGGCGAAAAAGCCCTGGTAGTTCAGCGTCTCAATGTGGGGCGCAAGCTTGATAAGATATTGCCCGCAGCATGTCGGCAAAAAAGCTCCAGTAGCTCAGGGGATAGAGCATTGGTTTCCTAAACCAAGTGTCGCAGGTTCGAATCCTGCCTGGAGCGCTGTTGATATTGGTACAGGATCCAAAAGAGCGGACGCCGCGCGCTGAAAGCATGGCGCTACCGAAGCGAGAGACAAACACTGCCCCTAGTATCCGTCGTCATGCCGGTCTACAACAGCGAAAGGTTCCTTGCTGAGGCGATAGACAGCATCCTGCAGCAAACGCTCGTGGATCTTGAGTTCTTTATCGTCGACGATGGCTCTACGGATGGCTCGTCAGCGATCATTCGCGACTACGCCGAGCGCGATCCGCGCATCCGCTTTTTTCAGCATCCTGAGAACCGAGGAGAAGCGGATGCGCGTAACACGGGCATGGCGCATGTGGCCGGCAAGTATGTAACGGGAATGGACAGCGATGATGTCAGCCTGCCAGAGCGTCTTGAGAAACAGGTGGCTTTCCTGGATGCGCATCCCGCAATTGGCGCGGTCGGTATATTCGACCGAATATGTGATGAGGATTTGACACCAGTCCGTTTTCGCCAGTTGCCGACCCGTCATCCCATTATGGCGCTGAATTTGTTGCTTTTCACAAGGACAGTGATGAGAAGCTCGCCAATGATGGTGCGACGGAAATACTTAGACAGAAAGCCGTTGTTTGATCCCAGCGTCGTTGTGGGAACCGATGTGGACTTACACTTGCACTTGCTAGGGGAGAAAGGTATCCGATACGCTAACGTGCCGGAAGACCTGTACCTGTATCGCCGTCATGACAATACGCAGTACAGGCGTCACCGAGCAGTTCAACGAGCGGGCGCCATTGAGATACGCTATCAAGCTCTACGCCGGCTTGGCGATCCAGGCAGGAGCGTGGAGTGGATCATTCACAAGCACCCGCTAGCAAAGCTAACTTGGAGCGAACGGCGGCGGGCGCGGCGCGACATCACAAGACTGATTGAGGCGATGGTGGAACATAATTGGGTGGATGCGGGCGATGAGCCCCTGCTTTATGCCGAGATGAATCAGCTATTGGAATCGACCACGCCCCGTTATTGGCAGATGTTCTTGCATTGGTATCGCTACCGCATCGCGCGGCACATCAACCGGTAGGTGAAGGCGAAAACCGATTCCTGCCTGGAGCGTTGCTGATGTCTAAGTGGCTTTGAAATACTAGGCGCCGTTTGCTGTAAGTGGGGCGAGACCTAAGCGAAAGATGACCACATGCCTCAAGTATCTGTCGTCATGCCGGTCTACAACGGTGAAAGGTTTCTTGCTGAAGCGATAGAAAGTATCCTTCAGCAAACCTTTACCGATTTTGAATTCCTGATCGTCGATGATGGCTCCATGGATGGGTCCTTGGCTATCATTCAGGATTATGCCGAACGCGACCCCCGCATTCGCATCTTGGAACTGCCTGAGAACAAGGGAGTATCAATTGCTCGCAACACGGGCATCACTCAGGCATCGGGCAAGCTGATAACGGGGATGGACAGCGATGATATCAGCCTGCCGCAGCGTCTGGAAAAGCAGGTGGCTTACCTGGAGGCGCATCCCGATATCGGCGCCGTCGGCGTATCTCACCAAGTATGTAGTGAAGATTTGATACCTGTAGTCTCACAACATCTACCTGCGCGTCATCATTCCATCGTCCTGCATCATACTCTCTACACGAGGACGGCAATGAAGTGCGCAAACATGATGCTGCGGCGAGAGTATCTCGACATCGAGCCATTATACGATCCCACGCTTGCTTACAGCGCTGATGTGGACCTTTTTATGCGATTAGTGTGGGAGAAGAGCATTCGATTCGCAAATTTGACGGAGCAACTGTACCTGTATCGGCGTCACGCGCATACGCAAGCCAACCGTCATAGAGCGATATATGGGGAGGCAATTATTCAAGCGCGCCGACCAGCATTACGGCAGCTTGGCGAGCGAGGCATCGGCGTTGAATGGATCGTACAGAAGCGCCCGCCAATAGCGCTAACTCGGAGCGAACGGCGACGGGCGCGGCGCGACCTCATGCGATTGATCGCGGCGATGGTGGAACACAATTGGGTGGATGCGAACGATGAGCCCCTGCTGCTTGATGAGATGAACCAGCTGTTGGAATCGACCATGCCGCGATACTGGCAGATGTTCCTGCACTGGTATCGGCACCGCATCGCGCGGCATATCCACCGGTAGATGAAGGCGAAAACCGACTCCTGCCTGGAGCGCTGCTGATGTCTAAGTGGCTTTGAAATACTGGGCGTCGTTTGCTGTAAGTGGGGCGAGACCTAAGTGAAAGATGACCACATGCTTCAAGTATCTGTCGTCATGCCGGTCTACAACAGTGAAAGGTTTCTTGCTGAAGCGATAGAAAGTATCCTGCAGCAGACCTTTACCGATTTTGAATTCCTGATCGTCGATGATGGCTCCACGGATGGGTCCTTGGCAATCATCCAGGATTATGCCGAACACGACTCCCGCATTCGCATCTTGCAACTACCTGTGAATAAGGGCGAAGCAATTGCTCGCAACACGGGCATCGCTCAGGCGTCGGGCAAGCTGATAACAGGGATAGACAGCGATGATATCAGCCTGCCGCAGCGTCTGGAAAAGCAGGTGGCTTATCTGGAGGCGCATTCCGATATCGGTGGCGTCGGTGTATTTCATAGGGTATGTAACGAAGATTTGACAACCATAGTTTCCCCCCGGCTGCCTACTTACCACCACTCTATAGTCCTAAATTTTGTACTCTACATTCGAACAGCAATGAAGTGCGCAAACATGATGCTGCGGCGAGAGTATCTCGACATGCAGCCGTTATACGATCCCACTATTGCTTACAGCGCTGATGTGGACCTTTTTATGCGATTAGTGTGGGAGAATGGCATTCGATATGCAAATTTGCCGGAAGAATTGTATCTGTATCGCCGTCATGACAATACGATGAGTAACCGCCACCAAGCGATGAAGAGCAAGCTCTATATTCCAGTACGCCGTCAAGCCTTAGGACGGCTTGGCGCGCCAGGCAGGGGCGTGGAGTGGATCATTCATAAGCACCCCCTGACAAAGCTAACTTGGAGCGAACGGCGGCGGGCGCGGCGCGACATCACAAGACTGATTGAGGCGATGGTGGCGCACAATTGGGTGGATGCGGACGATGAGCCCCTGCTTTATGCCGAGATGAACCAGCTGTTGGAATCGACCACGCCGCGTTACTGGCAGATGTTCTTGAATTGGTATCGCTATCGCATCGCGCGGCATATTCACAGGTAGGAAGAATCGAGAGTTACGTTCCCCCTTTGTAAAACAGCGCATCAGGCGCAACATATTCGTATGCGGTCTTTGGTTGGCAGCGCGGGCAGTTTGCCAAGGGCGACTGACTTTCTATTGCCGGCAATGGGAAGCGCGGATTAAAGCGTGATTTCCTGCGACTGCGCCTCGATGTTGGTTGCAGCGGCATCTGCGAAGGCCTCCAGCGGCATGGCGCCCAGATCCTCATCCGTCCGCAACCGGACGCTGACCGCGCGATTCGCCACATCGCGGTCGCCGACGATCAGCAGCCAGGGGATCAGCATGCGCCGGTGCTGCTTGATCTTTGAGCGCATATTGCGATCCTGCAAATCGGCTTTGACGCGCAGGCCGCGTTCTTTGAGCAAGCCCTCAATTTCGCTTGCGTATTGGTTGTGGCTCTCGCGGATGGGAACGATGATCGCCTGCGTCGGCGCCAGCCAGGGCGGGAACGCACCGGCGAAATGCTCGATGAGGATGCCGATGAAGCGCTCCAGGCTGCCGAAGGGCGCGCGGTGAATCATGACCGGGCGCTTACGCTCGTTGTCTCGGTCGACGTACCCCAGATCAAAGCGCTGCGGCAAATTGTAATCGACCTGCACCGTGCCCAATTGCCATTCGCGCTTCAACACATCGCGCACGATGAAATCCAGTTTGGGTCCATAGAAGGCCGCTTCGCCCGCTTCGATATGGTATTCCAGGCCAAGCTCATCGCAGGCATCAACGATGGCGACGGTGGCCTCCTCCCAGAGGGCGTTATCGCCGACGTATTTGTCGCTGTCGGGAGCGCGGGTGCCCAGCCGGGCGCGGAAATCGGTCATGCCCAGCGAGCCGAAGACATGCTGTATCAGCCTGACCACGCCTTTGAACTCGTCTAGCAGTTGATCGGGGCGGACGAAGAGATGGGCGTCATCGACGGTGAAGCCGCGCACGCGCGTCAAGCCGCGCAACTCGCCCGATTGTTCGTAGCGATAGACGGTGCCGAATTCGGCGTAACGCAGCGGCAGATCGCGGTAAGAGCGGGGCTGGCTGGTGTAGATTCGGCAGTGGTGCGGGCAGTTCATCGGCCGCAGCAGAAACTCATCGCCATCGACATCGATCGGCCTGTACTGGCTGTCGGCATAATAGGGATAGTGGCCGGAGGTCTTGTAGAGCTCGATATTGCCCAGATGAGGCGTGATCACCGGCAAGTAGCCGCGCTCAATCTGAATCTCGCGCAGCCAGCGTTCGAGCGTGTCGCGCAGCGTCGCGCCAGCGGGCAGCCACAACGGCAGCCCCTTGCCCACCATCGAGTCGATGATGAATAGGTCGAGCTTTTCGCCCAGGGCGCGATGATCGCGTTTGATCGCCTCTTCCAGCCGGGCGCGGTAGTCACGCAATTCCTCGGGCCTCTCCCAGGCGGTGCCATAGACGCGCGTCAGCTGCTGGCGTTTTTCATCACCACGCCAATAAGCGCCCGCCGGTGGACGCAGCGAAATGCTTACGGCTTTGGGATTGATGTCTTTCGTGCTGTGGACATGCGGACCGCGGCAGAGATCGGTGAACTTGTTTTGCGAGTAGATGGTCAAGCAGTCGGCCGGCTCAGCAATCGGCGCGCCATTATCATCGAGGCGGTCCTTGACCAGGTCATCGATGAGTTCCAGTTTGTACGGTTGGTCGCGGAAGAGCTCGCGCGCTTCCGCCGCCGATACCTCGCGCCTGGTAAACTCGTGCCGCTGCGAGAGGATCTTCTTCATCCGCTTTTCGACCCATTTAATGTCGTCTTCACCGATCGTCTTTGGCAGCTCAAAATCGTAGTAGAAACCGTCTTCAATCGGCGGACCAATGGCGATCTTAGCCTCGGGGAAGCGTTCCAGCATCGCCTCGGCCATAACGTGGGCGGCCGAATGTCGAATCTTGTAGAGTTGACTCTCTTCGTAGATTTCTTCAGACATCCTCTTCCCTCAATATAATGTTCAGGTGACCGGCGAATGGCTTATCGCTTCCCTTGAGCTTCGGCGAAATCAGGCTCGCTATACAGTCGATATTGTCTGACCGCAGGAATGACCGGTGTGGATTATAGGGGATATTGCTGAATTCGATAAGAGGCGGCGCTTAGCCGTCGATGAGCACAAGCACTTCTTCGATGACGGCTTGCGCGATCTCTTGCGTAGCGAGCTGGCTGGTCTTGATGGCGCGATCGGCATCGACGACTTCGTCCTCGGTGACGCGGGTGAACAGGCTTTCAAAGACGTCCTGCGCGACCATATTGTCGATGGCGTCTTCAATCGTTTTTAATTGCAGCTCTTCCACGATGATATGCGGCGTATCGAGGACGGCATAACGCACCGGCGGCGTCTCCGGAATGGACTCGGTGACCATCCAGGTCAGCGACAGTTGGCGATGGATATATGACAGCGTGGCGAACAGGGCCGTATACACCGTCCCGTCATCCATCCGCACGATGACATCGCAGGCATCGCCTTCTTCGTGCATCTCGCAAAGAATCTCATCGGGGACAATTAACAATTCGGCAATTGACTGGGCGAACATCAGCTAGCGTTTCCTGGCAATCAACCTTGCAGTAATTTTATTATATGCAAATTTCTATGACATTAGAATAAGCTTAGCATGAATTGACGCGAATTTGTAAAATGATTCACAATGTTTCTGGCAGATCATAGGTCTGTCAATAAAGTTAAGGCTGAATAATCAGCGGTTTTCGCTTATGATAGCGCTGTTGAGCCATAGTTGAGAAAGCAACGATGCAGAGCCAGGAAGAACAAGATCACCCGTTGAGTCGGAAGCGCGATTCCGGGGTGCAGACGGGGACTGTCAGCGTGCGGCGCCGCAAGCCGCCCCCGCGCGCGCTCGAAGATCAGCCTTGGTTGACCTATGCGCTGATGGCCGCCAACGCCCTTATCTTTCTGGCGGGATTCTTGTCACAAGAGCTTGAACTTGAACTCTTGTTGGGGGGCGCGCTCATTCCGGAGCGCGTCGTCAGCCAGGGCGAAGTCTATCGCTTGCTGACCGCGCTATTCCTGCATGGGAGTCCCGGTCATGTTTTCTTCAATGTCTACGCGATCTATATCGTTGGGAGAAACTTGGAGCCGATCTTTGGGCGTATACGTTATCCCCTCATCTACTTTCTCGGAGGCCTGACGGGGTCGGCGGCCAGCTTGGCCTTGGGTCGGTTTGACGGCTGGTCGGTGGGCGCGTCGGGGGCGGTCTTCGCTATCTTCGCGGCCGAAGCCCTGCATCTCTATCAGCATCGCGGCCTCTACCCCAACGTGCGGGCGCGGCTGCAACATATGCTGTTTCTGATCGTAATCAACCTGGTGATCGGTTTTGCGCCCGGCTCCCGCATTGACAATTGGGGACATATAGGCGGCATGCTCGGCGGTCTTTTGCTCGCCTGGCGGATTGGACCGCGCCTGGCCCGACCGACGGCGCCCCTGCGCAGCCTGCGCGAATTCGCCAAGACGGACAGCAATCCGCTCTCGCTGCATCTGCCGGAGCTGGTGATCTATATTGGCGCCTTAATCGCCGCTATCATCCTCGCTGTCAATCTGCTCTCTACGCAATTGTGACAATTCGTAGCGCAGCAGAGCGATCTGTTGAGCGGCCTCTTTGCTTTCGCGCGTGAGCCGGGTGATGACCGTGGAAAAATAGAGTTGGATGAATAGCAGAAACAGAGCCGCCAACAGAAAGAGCAGATTCGGCGGATGGTGGATGTTGACCAGCGCCGCCAGGCTGTGGAGGAGATCGCGCCAGACGCCGACCACCAGCATAACGATCGCTGTGCCCAGCCAGAGCAGCGAATACTGCTCGCTGAGGTGCCGCCGCCGCACAAGCTCAAGCACGACCAGCAAGGCGATTATTGAGGCGCCCACCATAAAGATTGTCGAACGATCAATCATTTCGGTCCTCCTCGATAGCCCTCTTTTCATACAGTCGCTGGCGGCCAAGTCCTTCCCTAAAATAGCATGAAATCCACCCGAGCATGTCGCCGTCCTTGATTGAACTCGCGGGCCAACCGGGCGCGCCGCTCCTGCACCTGGCGCCCGCCAATGGTTTCCCGCCGCGGACCTACCTGCCGCTGCTGCGAAAGCTGAGCGGGTTTCGCTGCGTCTGTCTGCCGCCGCGCGCATTGTGGGGCGAGCAAGCGCCGCCGACCGAATATCGCGCTTGGAACGTGGAGGCCGACGACCTGCTCGCCGGATTCGCGGCGCACGGTATGCGCGATGTCGTAGCAGTGGGCCACTCGCTCGGCGGCCTTGTATCCATGCTGGCGCTGCTCAAGGCGCCCGAGCACTTCAGAGCCTTGATCATGCTCGACCCGCCCATATTGCCCCCCGACATGCTTGGCGTGATACGCGCCGCCTGGAACGACGGCAATATCGACCAGATGCCTCTGGTTCAAGGAGCGCTCCGCCGCCGCCAGCGCTTCGCCGGCCCTGGTGACGCCTTTCAACGTTTTCGCCAGAAGCCTCTCTTCGCCGATTGGTCCGACGAAGCGCTCTGGCTTTATGTCCAGCATGGCATCAAGCGCTCCGACGGCGGCGGTTACGAATTGGTCTGGAGCGCCGATTGGGAGGCGCATTACTTCGCGACCGTCTATCTGGAGATCTGGGAGACCTTGCCTAGATTAAGCGGAAAACCGCCGGCCCTCATCGTTCGCGGCCGCGACAGCGACACGCTCCTCACCGAGGCTTACGCGCGCATTCAATCATTGGCGCCGGCGCTTGATGGCATGGAGATGGCGGGGCAGGGGCACCTGTTCCCATTGGCCGCGCCTCAGGTGACGGCGCAGCTGATCATGGATTGGCTGAAATTGAAACGACTGTAGGGGCGATACTCGTATCGCCCGAAGCCTGTATTTGCCAATGCGGGCGACTCACAGAGTCACCCCTACATCTAGGTTTATCTTAGACAGGATTATGGTTGCCATATCCACAATTCACCACTCCCCAATCCAGTTGATTCTTGACATTCGCCAACCTTCTATCTAAACTCGTTCTTCCAAATCATACTTTTGCCGAGATAGCTCAGTTGGTAGAGCGTCGCACTGAAAATGCGGGTGTCCCCAGTTCAAGTCTGGGTCTCGGCACAACCAAGACTCACAGCGCCGGTGGGTCTTTTGATTTGGCCGATGGCAACAGACTTACCGCGCAATGATTCCGCTGGTAGTATGACGCTCGATATGCTAGCGACTGGTCCCCCATGAAGACCATCCTCTTAATCTCGCGCTGCCCGCCCTATCCCGTCCACTTCGGGGACCGCCTTATCATCTGGCATTTGGGGCGTGAATTGTCTCGGCGCGGCTACACCATCGACCTGCTGGCGCTCTATGATCGCGAAGACGACACGCGGCAAATTGCGGAATATGAGGGCTTCTTTCGTCATATTGAACTGGTGCGAGAGCGGCGCCGCAGTGGTGGAGCCTATTTGCGGCGGCTCTTCGTCCCCTCCGCTCGTTTTGCGGCAGCGGCCGAGGCGAGCTTTTGCCCGGCGCTGTGGCGGAAAATACATGACTATCTCAATCGCCGCGACTATGATCTGGCGCATTGCTTCGGCGCCGTCAGCGTCTACGAATTTCATCCGCTCTTCGCCCGGCTGCCGAATGTGATCACGCCCTACGAATCGCACGCGCTCTATCTGGAGTCGGCCGCCCGCCGGGGCCAGCTGAGCGCGCGGCTGCGTCTCCCAATCGTTCGCCGCTTCGAAAGCTTTATGTTCAGGCCCTACGATCGCATCGTGGTCATATCCGCTGCCGACCGGGCTATGCTAGAAAAGCTGCAACCGGCGCTGAGTATTGATGTGATCCCCAACGGCATTGAGCTTGAGCGTTTTGCGCCCCGCCACAGCGGACGCGATGCGGCTACGCTGCTGTTCGTCGGCAATTACGAATACCCGCCAAACCAGGATGCGGTCCGCCTTTTGGTCGAGAAGCTGCTGCCACAGGTGCGTGAAACCCTGCCAGGGGCGCGGCTGCAATTGGTGGGGGTGAACCCGCCGAATTGGATGCGCGCGCTAAGGAATGATCATATCGACGTCACCGGACCGGTACGCGATGTGAGGCCCTTTTTGGCGCGAGCGACCGTCTTCGCCTGTCCATTGCGGATGGGCGCTGGACTCAAAAACAAGGTGCTAGAAGCGCTGGCGATGGGCGCGCCGGTAGTTGCGACGCCGCTAAGCGTTGAAGGCATCAATGTTCAGAATGGCGAATCCGCGATCGTTGTTCCTGTGGATCGCTTCGCCGAAGAAACGCTGCGGCTGCTGCGCGACGACGCGCTGCGCGAGCGCCTCTCGCTCAAGGGCCGGGCGTTGATCGAAACCGAATACAGCTGGGAGCGGACCGCTTCCAGCTACGAACGGCTCTACGATGAAATCTGCGGGCTCAGATAATCTGGAGCTGATCGCGCTCGGGCAAAGGCGGGAAGGACGCGCTCGGCAGCGTCTGATACCAGTAGGCCACCGAGGCGATATCGTCCTGCAGCGGCAGATAGCGCCGATTGTATCCCCAGCCCAGCGCTTGCATCGTGACGCTTAAGTCCGACTCAAAGCGGATCGGATCCATGATGTGCCAGCGGTACATGCCCATGCGGAATTGCGTCTTGTAATCGCTATCGGGCCGAATCACCTGATGGAAACCGGCGTAGGGCGTGGTATAGGTGACGTAGCCTTGGTTATGCCGCGGGCTGGGATCGAAATTGTAGGAGCCGCAAAAGTAGTCTTCGGTGCCGGTGCCGCAGATGGTGGGGTATTCATCGCCATCCAGATAAAACTTGATCTCGCCCTCGCCCCACCAGCCGTTGTTGTTTGAGCCCCAGGCCATATAGGTGCCGACATAATGCCCGCGCCCTTCGATGCCATCGACGATGGTGTAGACGTCTTTGTAGGGCAGCGGGTTGACGCGGCGAAACTGGGCGTGAAAGTAGGCCGCGTCCTCGGGCACATCGGTCAGCGTGTAATTGACCTGGTAATAAAGCGTCATTTCTTCTTCGGCGATATTGGTCATGGTGATGCGGCAGCGCGCCCGGAAGGGCATCTCCCAATACGAGTTGAAGGCGCTGCCCGGGTTGACGCAGATCGGCAGCGAGCTCAACTGCGCGTATTCACCCCAGCCAACGCCGAAGAAGTCGCCCACCGGACATTCGACCGCTGGCTGCTCGCTCCCGTCCCAGTAAATACGCAGGATGGAGAAGCGCCAATTGCCGGTCGGCGTCATCCAAATTTGCTGGATCGCCCCCGGACCGGCAATATCAGCGACGGTGAAGGTCTCGCCGGCGGCGATGCGCACCGATGGCGAGACCTTCCAGCCGCGACCGAGATCGCGCGCGGCGCTGCGGCCGGTGCCTTCGGTCGCCATGCCGCCAGCCCCTTTGGCGCCAGCGAAATTCTCGGCGCTGATCGAACGCGACCTGGCGTCGGACAAGCGTGACAAATTGCCCAGATGCATGCCCAATCCATTGAAGCCCGCCATCATTCCCTCCAATTGTGCTATGTCCGCTTATTGGCTCGAAGCTGTTGCTGTCGGCGCTTCGTTTGCGCCCGCCAGGTTGTCAAAGTGCAGCTGGAATACATCGCAGACATCGGGGTGCGAGCCGACGTAGACATAGCTGATCGTATCGCCTTCATAGGTCAAGGTGCCGGCGCTGGCGCAGGGTTCGATGCCGAAGCTTTGCGCGCTCGCGTTGTCTTCCTGGCCACCCAGGGCGCAGTTGATCAATTCCTGGTTGATGCGCGACTGATTGATGACCAGCGATGCGCCGACTTTGGGCGCGGTCAATGACGTGCCGCTATGCTGATAGAAGCGCGCCGCCAGGGCGCCCCGATCCTGGAAGCATTGCAGAATCTGCTCCGCTTTGGCGATGACGGCGGTGAGGCCGAATTGGCCGCCCACCAGCGCCGCGCCACCGATCGCAGCGAAGGCGCCGTCGACGGTGGCATCGATAT
>JAAXID010000043.1:13670-16161 GCA_012270545.1 Anaerolineae bacterium
CGCGCAGCAGCCTCAAGGTCAATCTCCTGAAAAAGGCAATCTAGAATCCAGGAAGCATTTTATCAGAGATTGAGAATCGCCGTGTTCGCCGCCGCCGTCAATCCACATTGGCCGCCCTGGACGGGGCTTTCGCTTCTGGTTTTGCGCCTTCCGATTTGCTAGACTAGCCCAACCCTAAGCGACATAGCCATTGGAAAGCGAATGAAACTGCTGCGATATGTCACAGGAGACGAAACCTATACCGGCGTCTTGAATGGCGACGAAATCTTGCGGCTCGGACTCCGAAACATTACTGAACTGATGCTCGCAGACGCCGCCTTTGTGGAGACTGGCATAATCGACAAGCTGGCCGATGCGCGCGTTTTGCCGCCGCTGCGGCCGGGCAAGATCCTCGCCATCGGTCGCAATTACGCCGAGCATGCCCGCGAGCTGGATAACGAGGCGCCAAGCGAGCCACTGGTCTTCGCCGTGCTGCCGAGCGCGGTCATCGGCCATGGCGATGTGATCGAATGGGAAGCCGACATCACGGCGCAGGTGGATTGGGAGGGCGAGCTGGCGGTCGTCATCGGCGAAAGGGCGCGCAAGGTTTCGGTGGCGGAGGCGCTGGATTATGTCTTCGGCTACACCATCGCCAACGATGTCTCGGCGCGCGACTTGCAAACGCGCGACAAACAGTGGACGCGGGCGAAGGGACTCGACACTTTCTGCCCGCTCGGTCCCGTCGTCGTCACCGCCGATGAGATCCCCGACCCGCAGAATCTGTCCATCGTGACGAAGGTGGATGACGAAGTGAAGCAGAAGGGCTCGACCGCCGATATGATATTCAGCGTGCGCTTCCTGATCGCGCATCTCTCGCGCGCCTTCACGCTGAATCCCGGCGATGTCATCTTGACGGGCACACCCGCCGGCGTCGGCAAGGCGCGGAAGCCACCGCAGTTTCTCGGCGATGGCAGCGTCGTCAGCATCGAGATCGAAGGCATCGGCAAATTGACGAATCGCTGCCGGGTGATATAGTGGAAGTAAGTTTGGAGATCCAGGGACGACAATGGCCAGTGCTGAGAACACAACGCGACAGTTAACGTCGATATTGGAGCGGCTAACCAAAGTGGAAACCGCCTTGGAAACGGAGCGCCCTCACCTAGCGACCAAAGCGGATCTAGAACGGCATACGCGCCTGCTAGTGATGTGGATGATAGCGACTCAGATAGCGGCGTCCGGCTTCTTGTATACCGTCCTTCGCTAAGGGGATTTGCGCCTCTGTGGTAAAATCAGCCCATGAACCGCACACTCTTCGCCTCCGACTGCTTGGACGTCCTGAACGACGCCGAGGCGCTGCCCGACGCTTCGATTGACCTCATCTACCTCGACCCGCCCTTCAATTCCAACTCGAAATACAACCTGCCATTTAAGGGCAAAGATAAAACTCACAAGCCGGTCGAAGCATTCGTCGACATCTGGAAGTGGAGCGACCAGGACGCCGAGACGTTAGACGACTTACATCGCGACCCGCGCAGTCGTTCGCTGGCGACCATTATTAAATTCGCCCAAGATATAGAACAAATGAGCGGGGGGGGGCGAGGCGAAAGGGCTCGTCGCTAGCCTCTTACCTTCTTAATATGGCATTAAGGCTTCGTGCCATGGGGCGCGTGTTGAAAGACACGGGCAGCATTTATCTGCATTGCGACCCAACCGCGAGCCACTATTTGAAGCTGCTGATGGATGCGATTTATGGAAAAAAGCATTTTAGAAATGAGATTGTTTGGAAACGGACTTCATCACACAATGATGCGAAACGACTAGGGAACACGCACGATGTATTGCTTAGTTTCGGCAAGTCAAACCGACTCACAAGTAATACAATTTTCTTGCCTTACGACGACGAGTACATCAAGACAGCTTTCCGTTACCAAGATGCAGATGGCCGCCGATATTCTTCAGCAGATTTAACCGCAACGAGTAAACAAGGCGGGGGCTACGAATACGAGTGGAATGGGGTCAACCGCCTCTGGTTATGTCCAATTTCAACGATGCAACGACTTGAGGATGAGAATCGCTTACACTATACAAAGTCCGGTCTCGCAAGAAAAAAGCGTTACTTAGATGAGGCGAAAGGACGCCCTATCAATGATGTCTGGACTGACATAAATCCTATAAGTTCCCAAGCAATGGAACGCCTCGGTTACCCCACACAAAAACCGCTCGCCCTGCTGGAGCGCATCATCAAAGCCAGCTCCAACGCAGACGACACCGTGCTCGACCCCTTCTGCGGCTGCGGCACGACGGTTCACGCCGCCGAATCACTGGGGCGCAAGTGGATCGGCATCGACATTTCAAAGTTCTCTATCGGGCTCATCCGCGACCGCATCTTGCACAATTTCAAGAATCTCAACGTCGATGACATTGACATGCGCGGCACGCCCGATTCGGTGGCGGAAGCGCGAAAACTGGCGCGGGAGGATCCCTTTGAATTTGAGAAGTGGGTCTGCGGTTA
>JAAXID010000191.1 GCA_012270545.1 Anaerolineae bacterium
GCATGATTGTTGGCGGCGGCGGTGAGGGAAGCGTGCAGCGCATAGGCGGGCAAGCCTTTGGATGCGCGCAAACTGTTGATGCGCGGCAGCAGGATGCTCGCGGCGTCTTGCGCGGCGGCCGGGACGGCTAATCCAAGTACAAAGCCAAAAAGCGCCAGGATTCTTCTCATTGCGCCCCTCATTTTAACGACGAAGAATCGCCTTTTCATCTGACGATTGCCCACTGCCAGCCGCGCTCGACTTCGAGTCAGGCTCTGCTACAATTGACGAAACGGCGTTGGGAAATGCGGCAGCGGCACAATGTGTGTCTTCTATATCAATGGCGAATACGTGAATGCGGCGGACGCGCGCATTCCGACGACCGATCTGGCGATTCTGCGCGGTTACGGCGTCTTCGATTTCCTGCGCACCTACGCCGGCCTGCCCTTTCATCTGGGCGCCCATCTGCAGCGCCTGCATCATTCAGCCGCGCTGATCAATCTGGCTTGTCCCTGGGATATTGAAACGCTCGGCGACATTGTTTTGGAAACGATCAAGCGCAACGGCTTTCCGGAATCAAACATCCGCATAGTCGTGACTGGCGGCGAGGGCGAGGGGGGCTTCCTGCCGCGCGGTGATTCGCGCCTGCTGGTGATGGTGACGCCCTGGGAAGCACCGCCGGGCTGGTGGTACGAAGATGGCGCCCACGTGGTGACGACCGAGCTGCATCGCCATCTGCCGGAAGCCAAGACCATCCACTACATCCCCGCCATCATGGCGCAGACCAGCGCTAACGGGCGCGACCCCAAAGCCATCGAAGCCATCTATGTCACTAACGGCATTATCAGCGAGGGCACACGCAGCAATACCTTCATCTTCAAGGGGGGGCGCTGGGTCACGCCGGCGGCCGGACTGCTGCTCGGCATCACTCGCGCCGAAGTGATCAAGCTGCTGGAAGCCGAAGGTTCGCTGGAACTGCGCGATGTCTCGCTCGACGAATACTACGCCGCCGACGAAGTGATCCTCACATCGAGCACAAAAGAAATCCTGCCGGTCGTCAAAGTCGATGATGTGACGATCGGAGACGGCGCGCCGGGCGAAATGACGAAGGGCCTGATGCGCCAGTGGCGGGAATTGACCGACGCCTACGCGGCCGCCCGCGTAATTCGATAACCGCTCGAATCATAGCTAAACACGGAACGCGGCTGTCGTCGTCGCGCGCACTTCATCCAGCGTTGCAGCGGGCATCAACTCGACCAGGCGCATGCCCGCGCCAGCAAAAGCGAAGACCGCCAATTCGGTAATCACCAGATCGACCGCGGCTACGGCTGTGAGCGGCAGGCTGCACTGTGGCACCAGTTTCGGGCTTCCAGCGCGGTTGCAATGCGTCATCGTGATGATCAGCCGGCGCGCGCCGCTGGCCAGATCCATCGCGCCGCCGACGCCCAGCAATGGCGCCCCGGGAATCGCCCAGTTCGCCAGGTTCCCGCGCTCGTCTACTTGCAGCCCGCCCATGATCGCCACATCGATGTGCCCGCCGCGGATCATGGCGAAGGAATCGGCGCTGTCGAAATAACTGCTGCCGGGCAGGGCGGTCACCGGCGCTTTGCCGGCGTTGACCGGGTAATCAAGCGCGCCCCCCGCTTCCGGCGCCGGACCCACACCCAGCATGCCGTTTTCCGTATGCAGAATGATGCCCTGCTCGGGCCTGATTAAATCGGCGACCAGCGTGGGGATGCCGATGCCGAGATTGACAACATCGCCGGCCTTGAGCTCGGCCAGGGCGCGGCGCGCGATCATCATGCGCTGCTCATCGACCTTTCCGCGCAAGCTGCGCACATCGGCTGATGTACCCAGCTCTTCCAGCGTCGTCTTCGCTTCCACCAGATAGTCAACATAGTTTCCAGTCGTATGGATGTGATCGGGGTCGAGCGCCCCCAGTGGCAGGATTTCGTCGGCTTCGGCGATCACGAGATCGGCCGCGGTCGCCATCGCTTTGTTGAAGTTCTGCTCGGTCATGCGATAGACGAGATTGCCGGCGGCATCAGCCTGGCGGGCGCGTATCAAAGCCACATCGGCGCGCAATCCAGCCACAAAGACATGGGCTGTACCGTTGATTCGTTTCGTCTCGGCGTTTTCGGCGAGGTCTGTGCCGGCGGCGGTCGGCGTATAGAAGCCACCGATGCCGGCGCCACCAGCGCGGATCGCCTCCGCCATCGAACCTTGCGGCAGCAATTCATAATCGATCGCGCCGCTAAGCGCCGCCTCAACGACTTCCCGGTTGCTGGTGAAATACGAGCCGATTGCCTTCTTGATCTGCCCGTTGCGCAGCAGCCGCCCGCCACCGAGCCCCGGCTCGCCAATGTTGTTGGCGATATAGGTCAGATCGCGGACATCGGTTTCAGCCAGCGCATGCAGCAGGTGCACCGGCGAACCGGTCATGCCGAAGCCGCCGACCATCATCACAGCGCCCGGCTTGACCAATCGAGCGGCGTCCTCCGCGCTCAGTTGAGGGGTGCGCTTCATGCTGTCTCCGCGGGCAGCTCAATCAGCGTCGCCTCGCCTTGGCCGACGCCGACGCAGAGTGTGGCTAAGCCATAGCGCATCCGCTCGCCTTCTTCACGCCGTCGATGCATCTCGTGGAGCAGGGTAGTCAAGATGCGCGCCCCCGAGCAGCCCAGGGGATGCCCCAGGGCGATGGCGCCGCCGTTGACGTTGGTGATGCTTTCGCTTAAGCCGAGTTCGCGCATGACGGCGATCGCTTGCACAGCGAAGGCTTCGTTCAACTCAGCTAGGTCGATGTCGGCGATGCTCAGTTCGTGACGCGCCAGCAGCTTCTGCACTGCCATCACTGGACCCAAGCCCATCACGCGCGGATCGACGCCGGCCGCGGCACTGCCGATCCAACGCGCCAGCGGCCGCAAGTTCAAGTCCCGCGCTTTCTCCGCCGACATCAGGACCAGGGCGCAGGCACCATCATTCATCCCGCTCGAATTGCCGGCCGTCACTGTGCCATTCTCGCGAAAGGCGGGCCGCAGCGCCGCCAGCTTTTCTCGGCTGGTCGCCACTTCGTAACGACCGTTCGCTCGCCGGTAGAAGGGATGTTCATCGGTATCGACTACAGTGTCATCGCCTCTGCGCTGCGGGATCGTCACCGGGACGATTTCGCGCTGAAAATAGCCCGCGTTGATGGCCTTTATCGCCCGTTCCTGGCTCTTCAGGGCGAAACGATCCTGCTCCGCCCGGCTGATTTCGCCACCTTCGATCTCGCCGGCGCAACTCTTTTCGAAGATGTTCTCAGCGGTCTCGCCCATCGCCTCCAGCGGATAGCGCGCCGCCAGCCGGGGATTGGGGTAGCGCCAGCCCAGGGTCGTATCCCAACCGGTGACATTGCCCGAGGGACCGAAGCCGATGGGATTCTTTGGCAGCGAATAGGGGGCGCGGCTCATGCTCTCGACGCCGCCGGCGATGAAGACTTCGCCTTCGCCCGCTTTGATGGCGCGCGCCGCCTGATTGACCGCGTTCAGCCCACTGGCGCAGAGGCGATTCACCGTGACGCCCGCCACCGTATTGGGCAGATCCGCCAGCAGCAGCGCCATCCGCGCCACGTTGCGATTGTCCTCGCCCGCTTGATTGGCGCAACCGAAATAGACCTCTTCAATCTCATCGGGCGCAAGGCCGGCTCGCGCGACCGCTTCGCGGATCACCAAGGCCGCCAGGTCATCGGGGCGCACTGAAGACAGGGTCCCGCGGATCTTGCCGATAGGCGTTCGTACCGCGCTGACGATGAGGACTTCAGTCACAAGCTCACCACCTATGCCGGCGCCGCGGACCGCTTTTGGCAAGCCGCGCACAAGCCGTAAAACTCCAGCAGGTGACCGCTGATGCGCATATCGAGCGTCTCTTCCAGATTTCGCGTCAGCGCCTCCAGGCCGCAATCGTCGAACTCGTAGAAACGTTTGCACACGGTGCAGATGACGTGATGATGATGCCCGCCATGCATCAGCACGTAGGTGGGCGTCAAGCTGGTGTCGATATAGGTCGGGCGGATGATGCCGAGCTGCGTGAACAAATCGAGCGTGCGGAAGACGCTCGCGCGCCCGATCGCCGGGTTGATGCCTTCGACCTTCCCCAGCACAGCGGCCGAGGTGATATGCCCGTGTTCGGATTCAAGCACTTCTAGCACGGTCAGCCGCGCTTGGGTCAAGCGATAGCCGGCTTGCTTGAGCCGCTGGATGTGTGGGCTGTCTGCGGTCATGTCGTCCACCTTCGTTGCGACGCGTATTATACTCGAAATTGTCACGGGCTGTCCTAGTGTGTATTTTGGGTGGAGTGGTGATTATCGGGGAAAGATCCTATCTCAGGAAATGTATAGTAGGGGTGACTCTTGAGTCGCCCGCATTCGTAGTCTATTGATTCGGGCGATCCAAGGATCGTCCCTACAAACTTTGGGCGGCTGAGGATTATATCCACGCAATTCACCACTCCAATTTTGGGTGACCCACCGGGTTCCCCTACATGGATAGCCTTTTTCAGTTATGATGCCTTGAATTCTTCAGCGGCGCAGGGAAAACGGCATGCGCGATGTGGTGGTGATCGGCGGCGGGCTGAGCGGGCTTTCCGCCTGCTACGAACTGGAAAAGCGGCATGTTCCCTACACCGTCATCGAGGTAAAGCGGCGCTTTGGCGGCGGCATCCGCAGCAGCTTCGAGGGCGGCTTCATCATGGACGCCTGCGCCTTCGCATTCCGCCCAATCGCTGATGACGCGCTGCTAGCGGACCTGGGCTTAAAAGGGCGAATGATCCAAATCAGCGGCGAGGCCTGCGTTTTTGCTGAGGGCACTGAAGCGCTTATTTGCGCGCTAGCATATCGGCTGCGCGGCGGACGTCTGATGCGCATGGCGGTTAGTTCCGTCGGTCGCCTGCGAAATCGCTTCACCATCTGCCTCGAGAACGGCATCATGCTCGATGCCGGCGCGCTGATTCTGGCCCTGCCCGCGCGTTATGCCGCCCGCATGTTCTGGAATCTGGCGCCCGCAGCGGCTGAGTGCCTGGCTGGGTTCCGCTACGATTCGATTCGGCGCGTCTCGCTCGGCTATCACAAACGCGATCTGCCTTTGCGGATTGACAGCGACCTGGACGAGATCTTCCCCTTCATCATCACGACTGATCAAGCCGGGCGCGTGCCCGATCAGGATCATCGCCTGATTCAAGTCGGGCTGCGCAGTTCTGACGACATGTCAACGGACGAAGCCATCCGCGCCGTGACGCGGCATTTGGGCTGGAGAGCGTCGCCCCTTGTCGCCCGCGTCGATTACTGGTCCGAGGCCGACTTGCAGGAAGATTATGGCGCTGCCCACAGCGATAACGTTCGCGCCATTCATGAATTGCTGCCGGCTGGCCTCAGCCTCATCGGCAGCGATTACTGCCGCGACGCGCCATCGTCAGACGGCGTCGCTCGCCTCGACGAGCGGATCCAAGCGGGAAGGCGGGCGGCGCGTGATGCTGTCGAGTTTTTGAAAGCCAGGAAACGATGATCCGTTTTGCGCGCGCCTTCATTCAAGCGCTGCGTCTGACACTGCGCGGCGAGTCGCTGACGCCCACGCGTTATCGGCCGCTGGAAGCCTGGATCGAGGCAGGCTTGGGATTATTGGCGGGCGCTGAACAGGCTGCGGCCCTTGAACGAGTCGATCTGGCGGCGCTTCAGCTTAAGCTCGACGGCCGCCCGACCAGCCTCGAAACCACTTTGAAGATGCTACGCCACAACCTGGTGGAGGAATACCCGCGCTTGATCCGGCTGGACGATCCCCACTCGATGACGGTCCTGCGATCGAGCAATCTGAACGACCAATATCGCGTGAGCCAATTTGCGGAGATCGATGCGATTTCGGCGCCTCCGCTGCGCCAAGCGCTTAAAGACTTGAACGCGCATCTGCTGAATCTGCCGGCGATTGAGGAGCCGCAATCCGATACTTGAGCGCTCGCGGACAGCAGCGACGGCGTGTCCGGGTTAGCCGCTGGCTCGCCCGCCACATGTACAGATTGACATCGGCGACTCTGTGAGGCGCCCGCCCCCGCATGATATACTGCATGAGACTTCTCACTGTAACTGAAGGATGTCCATGTCATTCCTGGCGCCGGTTGGCTTCGCCGCGCTGGCGATCGCGATTCCGATTCTCCTGCTCTACATGCTGCGCTTGCGCCGGCGGGAGCTGCTGATTTCGAGCACCTTCCTTTGGCGACAGGTGGTGCAGGATACGGAAGCCAATACGCCCTGGCAGCGCTTGCGGCGCAACTTGCTGCTCTTCCTGCAGCTGCTGATTCTGCTGCTGCTGGTGTTGGCGCTCGCTCGTCCCTTCATCACCGTGCCGACCATCAGCGCCGGCAAGATTGCGCTACTCGTAGACGCATCGGCCAGCATGACCGCGACCGATGTCGCCGGCGAGTCGCGCTTTTCCGCGGCCATTGAGCAGGCGCGCCAGATCGTCAGCAATATGAATCCGCAAGATATCATCTCGCTGATTCGCGTGGCGGACATCGCCGAGCCGCTGACTTCATACACCGCCGACAAGAACGAGCTCCGCCGCGCCCTCGAGGGCATGACCGTCAGCAATGGATCCGCCGATTGGGATACGGCGCTGACGCTGGCTGCCGCCGGCGCTGCCGGGGCGGAGAATTTTAGCATCGTCATGATCTCCGATGGCGGGGTGGGCGATGCCGCCAGTTTGCCCGCCAATATCCCGCAGCCGATCTATGTGCCGGTGGGCGAATCGGCGAACAATATCGGCATCACCGCTCTGGCCACCCGTGCCCTCGCTGGCCAGCCGCCGCAGCTCTTCGCCCAGGTGACGAATTATGGCGATTCTCCGGCCGAGATCTCGCTGGTGATCCGCCTCGATGATGTGCTGCGCCTCTCCCGCAGCGGCGTCATCCCCCCACGCAGTCAGCTGCCCATTCCTTTTGGCGAGCCAATAACCGAGCCCTTCGAGACGCTTTCGGCGACGCTCACCTTTGACAACGATGTCGAAGACTTCCTAGCGCTCGATAATCGCGCCTGGACCGTGCGCAACGAAAGCAAGACGCGCCGCGTCTATTATGTGTCGCAGCGCGAAAACCTCTTCCTCGAGCAAGCGCTGCGCAGTTTGCCCGGTGTTCAGACCTTCCGCGGAAACGCGGAAAACAGACGTCTGCCCGGCGAACCCTTCGACCTCTACGTTTTCGATAATTGGCTGCCGAATAATTTGCCGGCGGGCGACATGCTCATCGTCAATCCGCCGAATTCAACGCCGCTCTTCACGATGGGCGCGCAGCTGCCGGCGACCGATCAGATTGAGATTGTGGACGAAGAGTCGGCGATCACGGCCTTCGTCGACCTAGACGAGATGAGTCTGCTGCAATATCGCGCCATCACGGCCGACTGGGCGCAGACTCTTTTCCGCGCCGAGCCGGGCGCCATTCTGCTTGCGGGCGAGGTGAACGCGCGGCAGATCGCGATTCTCCCCTTCGATCTGCGCGATTCCAACCTGCCGCTGCTGATCGCCTGGCCCGTGCTGATGGCGAACTTGCTGGACTGGTTCTCGCCGGCCGATATCCTGTCGTTGCCAAATGGCTTGAGCGTCGGCGATGTGCTGGTGATATCGCCGCCTTTGCTCGCCGAAAACATCCGCATCACGACGCCGGATGGCAGCGCGCACGAGTTGTCGGTTGCTGGCGACCGCGTCGCTTTTGCCAACACCGGACAGCTGGGGCTCTATCGCCTGGAGATCCTGCAAGATGGCGAAGTGACGAGCGCGCAGCGTTTCGCCGTCAATCTCTTCGCCACCGGTGAAAGTGATATTAGGCCCGCGCTCGAAACCGAATTGCAACTGGGCGGCGGGATGGCAGCCGCCGACGCGGATGAACAGCTGGGCACGCAAGAGTTCTGGATGTGGCTGGCGCTGGCTGCGCTGCTGCTGCTCGCCATCGAGTGGTATGTC
>JAAXID010000218.1 GCA_012270545.1 Anaerolineae bacterium
TCTAAATGGCTGGACTCTGCTTTTCTAACCCCATCCCCGGCCCTTCTCGCCATCTCTATGGCGAGCATCCCAAAGCATTGGAGAAGGGAGTTCTCTAGCGGGTTTGCGCTAGCGTCATCTTTACTTCACCTCTTCGAAATTAGACACTCCCGTATCGTCTATCATATTGAATCTTATCTGAACTCATCTTATGTTAAGGGTTGTTCAATAGGAGGTTGCCATGTCCGAAATTCCACGCAACGAATACCCCCGCCCACAATTCGTCCGTGACGATTGGCTCTGCTTGAACGGCGAATGGGGTTTTGAAATCGACCAAGGCGATAGCGGCATCCATCGCGGTCTGCTTGAGCGCGAACTGAGCGATACAATCACCGTGCCCTTCTGCCCGGAATCCAAGCTGTCCGGCATTGAAAATCACGACTATTACAACGCCGTCTGGTATCGCCGCAGCGCCACGATCCCGGAGAAATGGGCGGGCAAACGCATCTTGCTGCACTTCCAAGCCGTCGATTATGACAGCACGGTCTGGGTCAACGGCGAGGAAGTGGGACGGCATCGCGGAGGCTTCTCACCCTTCAGCTGCGACATCAGCGATGTGGCGAGCGCGGGAGACGAGATCACCATTGTGCTGCGGGCGCGCGACGACGGTCAGAAGCCGCAGCCGCGTGGCAAGCAGGCGCGCGAATACGGACCGCAGGGCGCGATTTATGTGCGCACAACCGGCATCTGGCAATCGGTGTGGCTGGAACCCGTGCCCGATATCGCATTGCGCCGTCCGCGCATCACCCCTGATCTGGCGAATCAGACAATTCGATTGGAGCAGCCGATCACTGGCAACGCGCCTGGCCTGCGCCTGCGAGCGACGCTTGCGGATGCCGATGGCGAGGTCACAAGCGGCGACTGTTCCGCCGAATACGACCTGTCACCGCGCCTGGATTTCCGGATCCCCGACGATCGGCTCAAGCTCTGGAACGTCGGCGATCCGCATCTGTATGACCTGGAAATTGCGCTGATTGACGCAGATGGGGACACGGTCGACAGCGCGCGAAGCTATGCGGGCCTGCGTTCGATTTCCATCGACGACAAAGCCATCAAGATCAATGGGGTGACCGTCTTTCAACGTCTCGTGCTCGACCAGGGCTATTACCCCGATGGCATCATGACGGCGCCGAGCGATGCCGCGTTGATTGAGGATATCGAGCTGAGCATGATGGCCGGTTTCAACGGCGCGCGCCTGCATCAAAAGGTATTCGAAGAACGCTTCCTGTATCATGCGGATCGATTGGGTTACATCGTCTGGGGCGAATTTGGCGATTGGGGCTGCGGATACCGCGGTCCGCACTATGGCGAGCATCAGAAGCCAGGACCTGATTACATCACCCAATGGCTGGAATGTCTCGAGCGTGATTATTCGCATCCGAGCATCGTCGGCTGGTGCCCGCTGAACGAGACCTGGCAGTCGATCACCGACAGAATAACTGCGCTGGACGATGTGACGCATGGTTTGTATCTGGCGACCAAGGCGATGGATGGTACGCGACCGGTGCTTGATGCTTCTGGTTATTCGCATCGTGTGCCGGCTGCCGATGTTTATGACAGCCATGACTATACTCAGGATCCCGATACCTTTCGCGAGCGTCACGCGGGTTTGGCGCAGGGCGATCCTTACCTTAACAGCGCCGACAGCTGGGGTTTGCCCGCGCGCATGGCGGGTGACATCCGCTGGTCGATTCCCTATAAGGGTCAGCCCTATTTCGTCAGCGAATTCGGCGGCATCTGGTGGAATCCCAATGTCAAGGAAGGCGAGGACTCCTGGGGCTATGGCGAGCGCCCGCGCGACCTGGACGAGTTTTACGACCGTTTTGAAAAGCTCTGCGCCATTCTGCTCGATGATGTCAACATGTTCGGCTATTGCTACACGCAGTTGACCGATATCTATCAGGAGCAGAACGGCATTTACAAGTTCGACCGCGGTCTGAAATTCGATATGGATCGCATTCGCGCGTCACAGATCAAGCCAGCGGCGATTGAACTGGCTGACAAATGATAACGATGCCGCGCCCGGGTAAATGTAGGCGCGGTCAGTCCTGGGTGGAGTCTTCATCAAGATGTTGTACAATAGCGCGGTTCAACAGAAGTGTTGGCGCGAGATATTGTCTTCAAGTAAGAATTCATCTCAGAAAAACTTTGCGAGCAAAGAAAGGAATACCGTGCGAGTTGTCTTACTATTGATGCTGGGATTGTTCACCTTGACGGGATGCGCGTCGCAAGCGACCTTCGGCGATGCGATCACGCAGGGCGAGCCCACAGCTATTCCCACACCCGTTGTGCCCAGCAAACCGGTTTATCAGGTGGAGCGGGGCAAGATCGTATACGAGCGCCGCTTTTTCGGGCGAATTACGCCGTTGGTTACGGAAGAGATCGCTTTTGAAATCGATGGCCGCGTATCCGAGGTCTTCGTGGAGGCCGGCGCCGACGTGGTCGCAGGCGACATACTGGCGCGCCTGAACACCGCTGTTTGGGAAAATCAACTGCTGGACGCCGAAGAGGAACTGGCCATCGCCACATCGATCTTAGAGAGCGCCGACAGCAAAGTGCGCTACGACAGCCAGCGAGCCGCGCTTGCCCTTGAAATGGCGCAGCTGAAGTTGGACCACGTAATTGCCCAAGCCGCTGATGAACCGAGCAGCGCTGACGAGCTTCAAGTCAATTTGCTGACGCTTGAGCGCGATCTGGCGCAGGTTGCCGTCGACGAATTGACCAGTGGCGTCGATCCGCAGCTGCGCTTTGACGTCGCGCGGGCGCAAAAGCGCGTGGACGAGATCAAAGCGACAATCGCAAAGGCGGACCTGGTCGCGCCGATGACGGGACGCTTGGTCAATTTCTCGCCGGATCCGGGCGAGCCGATCGTCTCCTACGAGCCGGTCGGACTGGTGGCCGATCTTTCGGTCTTAGAAATCACCGACGAAATGAGCCCGGAAGACCTGTCGGAACTGGCCGAGGGCATGCCTCTGCTCATTAAACGGGCGGCGCTGCCGGGGAATGTATACAGCGGCGCGATTGCCAGCTTGCCCGCTCCTTATGGTTTGTCGACGGATGATCTGGTCCACGTCGGCTTTGACGAGCAGCCGCCGGCCGACGAATTCGATGTCGGGGACCGTATGAACTTCACCGTGGTCATCGAAGAGCGGGATGATGTGCTCTGGCTGCCCAGCTCGGCTATCCGACAATTCAGCGGCCGCAACTTCATCGTTGTGCAGAACGAAGGCGTGCAGCAGCGCGTAGACGTTCGCCTGGGCTTGGAAGGCGACGGCCGCGTCGAAATCCTCGAAGGCGCTGAAGAGGGTCAGACGGTTATCGGTCCATGATGCCTTTGTATTTGCGAACACGCGCCGTCGTCATCGTCGCCATTAAACGACTGCTTGCCCAGCCCCTGCTGTCGCTGGCGACGATCATCGGCTTGACGGTCGCGGTGGCGCTGGTATTGACGATCCCCATCTATTCCGAGTCGGTGGCCTTTCGTGTTCTCACCGACCGCCTCACGGAAGGGCCCGACCGCATCAATCGACCGCCGTTTTCCTTTCTGTTTAGTTATATCGGCTCCTGGAACGAGCCGGTCAATTGGGAAGCGACGCTCGACCTCGATCGTTACTTGCGCGAGAAGGGCGGGGCGGAGCTCGGCCTGGATTCCACCTTGGTCGTCCGCCATCTGGAGACGCAGAATTTCCGCCTCTATCCATCGGGTGAAACCAACTATCGCGATGAAAACCGCTCGCTCGACTACGTCAGTTTCGGCACGACGGAGAATATCTTCGAGCAAGTCGAACTGGTCGAGGGCAACTATCCGGCGCCTGCCGATCCGGCGCCTGACAGCTACGTTGACGTGATGATTCATGAGGAATTTGCCTCCGAGTTCGGCATTCAGCTGGGCGAGTATTACCAGGGCTACAATTGGCGGCTGGACGCGGACGATCCCATGCAGATCACGCTGATTCGCATCGCCGGCATCTGGCGGCCCCTTGATGAAGACGACGAATACTGGTTCTATCGTCCCAACGTCTTTGAAGACATCTTAATCATCAACGAAGAAACCTACCGCAACCGACTCGCGCCCTATACCGAATCCGAAATCAACCTCGCCGTCTGGTATATCGTGACTGACGGCAGCAGCGTAAACACCTCCCGCGTCGACGAGCTCATCCGCCGCCATAACGACACCGAGAAGATCGCCGACCAGTATCTGCCCGGCACCTACATCCAAGCCTCGCCGGTCGAGGAACTGCGTCCCTACCAGCGCATCGTCACTGTGCTCACGCTGACGCTGACTATCTTCAGCATTCCCATCGTCATCCTGCTGATCATCTTCCTGGTCATGCTGGTTGGCCTGGTCGTCGACGGCCAGCGGAACGAGACTGCCGTCTTGCGCAGCCGCGGCACCTCGCCATTCCAGGTCGTCGGCTTGACAACGGTCGAAGGCGTCATCATGGGCTTCATCGCGCTCATCGTCGGTGGTTTGCTCGCCATCGCCTTCACCCAACTGATCGGCACCACCCGCAGCTTCATGGACTTCCGCTGGGGGCATCATTTCATCGTGTCTGTGCCGCCGACCATCGGATCGACCATTGCCCTGGCGATCGTCTTCACCATTCTCATCCGCGTCGTGCCGACCATCGGCGCCGCCCGCCACACGATCATCAGCCACAAGATGGATCAATCGCGCCTGCTGCGACGCCCGTGGTGGCAGCGGCTCGGCGTCGATGTCCTGCTGTTGATCTTGATCGGCTACTTTTACTATCAGGTCATCCAGCAGGGCGGGCTGATTGATGTCGAAGGCGGCGCTCGCAACATTGAAGACGCCTATAATCAGCCTTTCGTCTTCCTGCTGCCGCCGCTGACCATCTTCGCCTTGACGCTATTCTTGCTGCGTTTCCTGGCGCCCATGCTGCGGGCGATGGCCTGGCTGATCCAGTGGAGCAACAGCGTCGGCTTGCTGATCGTGACGCGGCAGTTAGAGCGCTCGCCGGGCGCCTACTATCTGCCGCTGATCCTGCTCGTCTCGACCATCAGCCTCGGCATTTACACCGCCTCATTCGCCCGCACCATCGACCGTTATCTCTACGAGCAGCAGTATTATCGCGTCTCAGCCGATGTGTCGGTGCGCGTCTTCAGCCAGAACCCGAACTCGATACCAGGTGGGGGTGGCGGCAATGACACGCCACCCGCCTATATGCACATCTCCGAATTCACGTCCATGCCCCACGTCCTCGGCGCCACCCGCATCGGCGAATACGCCGCCAAAGCGCGCTTGACCTCGGGCAGCGTCGAAGGCCGCTTCGTCGGCGTTGATCGCGCCGATCTCGGTCCGATTATTTTCTGGCGGCCCGATTTCGCCGACATTCGCCTGGGATATTTGACAAACGCGCTGGCGCTCCAGCAGGATTCCGTGCTCGCAACCCGCGAATTCATGGAGAAGCGCGCTCTCGATGTCGGCGACCTGCTCGAGCTGGATGTGCGCAGTGCCGGCGAAGTCTTCAAGGTCAACTTGCAGATTGTCGGCGAGCTCAATTACTTCCCGCGCTGGTACCCGGAAAAGGACGGCGCGCTATTTGTCGGCAACCTCGATTATCTCTTCGAGCAGGCGCAGATCGAATTGGCGCATCGCGTCATCATGCGCGTGGGCCCGGAATTCGATCGGCGGAGCTTCTCGCGCGCGGTCTTCGATCGGGGCGCCGCCGGCGTGCTGGTGGACGAGCCGATCTCGCGCATCGACCGCGAACAATCGCGCCCGGAGCGGCAAGGCCTCTTCGGTTTGCTGTCGATCGGCTTTATTACTTCGTCGCTGGCCACAATGATCGGCTTCCTGCTTTATACGATCTTTTCTTACCAGCGGCGCTATGTCGAGCTGGGCATCCTGCGCGCTATCGGTTTGTCGCAGTCATCTATGATCGTCTCGGTCGCCTGGGAGCTGGGCTTGCTGATTATTATGGGCTTGGCGCTCGGCCTGGGCATCGGCTTGCTGGTCAGCGTGCTTTACATCCCGTATATGCAATTCGTCAGCAGCCTGGAAGGGGTCGTGCCGCCTTATGTCGTCACGATGGCCTGGAGCGAGATCGCCCAGATCGTCGCCCTCTTCGTTGGCACTTTCCTGCTCATCATGCTCATTCTGCTTGTCATCCTGCGCCGCATGCGCATCTTCCAGGCCGTTAAGCTGGGGGAGACCTTGTAATGGCCACAACCAACGGCGCATTTCTCATTTGCGATGATCTCTATAAGATCTTCAAAGTCGCCGATATCGAAGTGATGGCGCTGCAGGGGCTCGATCTGACGGTCAAGCGCGGCGAGCTGGTTGGCGTGGTCGGCGCCAGCGGCAGCGGCAAAACCACGCTCATGAATGTGCTCGGTGGTTTGACACGGCCATCGGCAGGCCAGGTCATCATCGACGGCAAGAACCTGCTCAAGCTCAGCATCCGCGAATTGACCGCTTATCGACAGGTCGAAGTCGGCTTTGTTTGGCAGCAGGGCAGCCGCAACCTGATCCCCTACCTGTCCGCGCTAGATAATATCAAGCTGCCGATGACCCTGGCGGGCGGCGCGGGCCAGCGGATTGACAAGCGCGCGCGCGAATTGATGGACCTGGTGGATCTCTCGCATCGCTATGATCACAAGCCGATCCAGCTCTCCGGCGGCGAACAGCAGCGCGTCGCCATCGCTGTCGCCTTGGCGAACGAGCCGAAGCTGCTGCTGGCTGATGAACCCACCGGCGAACTCGATTCCGCCACCTCCGACCAAGTCTATGAACTCTTCCAACGGCTCAACCGCGATCTGGGTTTGACCATTTGCATCGTCAGCCACGATCCGCTGATCGCCCAGCATGTCGGCCGTGTGGTCGCCATCCGCGATGGCAAGCTGGCGAGCGAGACGGTAAGGCGGAATAGGCCCGGGGTGAAGCGGCGTCCGCCGAATGCTGAGCAGGAGCGCGCCGAACTCGCCGAACGCTGGGATGATCATTTTGAGGAACTCATCGTACTTGATTCGGCCGGTCGCCTGCAAATCCCGAAACAATATCGCGAGGAGCTAGGCTTCGAGAATCGCGTCGAGATGGAAGTAACCGAAGACAGCATCGTGATTCGACCAGCCAAGAACCTTGACGAGACCTCATCGCAAAGTGAAATCCAACTGGAGCGTGAAATTCGCGTCGGCGAAAATGGCACGCGCGGCGGCCTCATCGACCGCTTTCGGAGGAAATCATGACGGAGACCGTAATCGCCGCAAGGGATGTCGGGCGCGTCTACGCCTCGGATTCGGGCGATGTCCACGCTCTGCATGGCATCAACTTCGAGGTCGAGCGCGGGGAATTCGTCGCCCTGCGCGGACGCTCCGGCAGCGGCAAGACGACGCTGCTGAACTGCCTGGGCGGCTTGGACAGCCCCACCAGCGGCGTCATCTGGATCCAGGGGATCGACATCGCCACGATGGAAGAAGTCGAGCGGACCCGCTGGCGGCGCGAAAGCATCGGTTTCGTCTTCCAGCAGATGGGTTTGCTGCCGAGCTTCTCCGCCTACGAGAACCTTGATGTAATGGCGCGCCTGGGCAATGTGCCGCGCCGCGATCGCCGCCGCCGCATTCTCGATACGCTGGAGCTGGTCGGCTTGCTCGATTATTATGACCACCGCCCCTATGAGATGTCCGGCGGGCAGCAGCAGCGCATCGCCATCGCCCGCGCCCTGGTCACCGAGCCTGACCTGATCCTCGCCGATGAGCCGAGCAGCGAGCTCGACAGCGAAACGACGCACGAGGTGTTCGCCGTGCTGCAGGATTTCGTGAGCCTCAAAGGCGTATCGATCCTGATCTCCAGCCATGATCCCATCGTCGATGACTATGCCGATCGCATCATCAACCTGCGTGATGGCCAGATCGATGATGCGGATACCCACTAAAGGCGACTGATGGCGCGGGTAATCGCGGCGCTGCTGCTGATCTTTCTGGCGGGCGCGCGCTGGAGTTCCGCTGTCGACGATACGATTCTGTTCCGCGATGTCAGCGCTCAAGCCCGTATAACGGCGACCCACCGCGCAATCTGGTACGAAGATCTGCCAGTCCCGTATGACGATGCCTATCTAGCGGCCGGTTCCGCCTGGGCCGATTACGACAAGGACGGCTGGGTCGATCTATTCGTCACCGGCAACCTCGATCCTAACGTGCTTTACCACAACAATGGCGATGGCAGCTTCGCCGTTTCCGAGTTCTCCGACCTGCTGAGCCTTCCCGATACGCATAGTGGCGGCGCCGTCTGGGCTGATTATGATAACGATGGCTGGCGCGACTTGTACGTGCTGAACAATGGTCCGAATCGGCTCTTTCGCAATCTGGCGGGCGCCGGCTTCGCCGATGTGACAGAAGTCGCTGGCGTCGGCGATATCGGCAAAGGCACGACCGCCGCCTGGGGCGATTATGATGAGGACGGCCATCTTGATCTTTACGTGACGAACTGGTCCTGCTATCCCGAGTGCGAGCTGCTCGATTTCTCGCGCAGCCGCGATGTGCTCTATCACAATAATGGCGATGGCCGCTTCACCGATGTGTCCGGCCTGTTGGGATTTGAGCCTTTGCTGGGCGCTGGTTTTGCGGTGAGTTGGGTGGATTACGACGATGATCGCGATCTCGATTTGTACGTTGTCAACGATAAAGTAATCAATGCGGTCGGCAATGTCTTATGGCGGAACGATGGCGCGGGCTGCGCCGGCTGGTGCTTCACCGATGTGTCGGCGCCTACGGGGGCGGACGCGGTGGTGCACGGCATGGGCTTGGCGACCGGGGATTATGACAATGACGGCGATCTGGATCTTTATTTCTCAAACATGATCGGCTCAATGGTTCTGCTGGAGAATCTGGGCGATGGAACGTTTCACAACAGTACGGACTACGCTGGCGTCGCCTATCGGACGGGCTCGGCAGTCGGCTGGGGCACGGCTTTTTTCGATTATGACAACGATGGCTGGCTGGATTTGTTCTTGGCTTCCACTGGTATATCCGCCGTAGCAAACAAGAGCGGCGTCCAACTTGACAATCCAGACCAACTTTATGGCTTGCCGGCGGAATACGCTTCCGGCGGCATGCACTTCGTTTACCCGGATATGCTGTATCATAATCAGCGCAACGGCAGTTTCCGCGCCATTGAGCAGCGTCTTTTCAGCGAGGGCGCGGGGGCAACGATGGGATTCAGCACGGCCGACTACGATCGAGACGGACGCGTCGACTTCGCATTGACCTGGTGGAACGAGGCGCATGGGCTGTTTCGAAATACGGCTTACGCTGGCAAGCGGAACAACTGGATCACCATAGCGCTCGAAGGCGGTGGGTCAATCGACCGTGATGCCATCGGCACGCGCGTGCGGGTTGTCACCGATGACGGGCTGTCGCAGATGCGTGAGCTAAAGTCGGGTTCGAGCCTGGGCGCCGGCAACGAAATGGCGCTCCATTTCGGCTTGGGCGATGCGGAAATCGCGCGCGTCATCGTCAGCTGGCTCAATGACGAGTTTCATGAATACACGAACGTGCCGCTGAATCAGCGCTGTCTTATTACCCGGGCGACGATGGCTTGCGAGGGCTAGCCGTGATTCTGGGACGACTGAGATCGGGGAGTGAGGCTATGAGGCGCGTTCTTAGGCAACAGCCATATCAGTGCAATTGAAAACAAGCTGAATCCGGTCGCCAAAAGCAGCATCGGGTTGTAAGAGCCGAAGAGGTCAAAAATCAGGCCGGCGGCGAAGGGCGAAGTTGTGCTGGTCAGCGTGAGGAAGATAACCATGGAGCTGCTGATGCGGCCGTAAAAGGCGGCGCCGTAAGTATCCGCGACAATAAGCGGGCGCGTGAGCGTATGCGTGCCGATCGCCATGCCAAACAGCGCGACGAACAATACGATCAGGAATGGAGTGCTGCCTAGAAGCAGTATCGCCAGCGAGATGGTCAACAGGACAAATACGCCAATCGCCATCGTCCGGCTGGAGAAACGACGTTCGACCGGGGCAAAGATCATGCGCCCGACAACCTGCATGACACCAATCGCGCCACTCGCCAGCGCCGCGCTGCCCGGTTGAATATTGACGCTGATCAGCAGCGGAATGAAATGGATCCGCACGGCGAAAATGCTCAGGGTAGACAGCGAGAATGCTAATGTGAGCAGCCAGAAATAGCGGGAATGCAGCACAGCGCGCAGACTGATGCTCGGCCTTTCACTGGCATTGACAGCGTTCGCTTCGCCGTCGGTTTCCAAACCCAGATCAGCGGGTTTGCGGCGCAGCACGAGCGCGTGCAGGGGTATCGTGATTGCGCCCAGAATAGTGGCGAGGATCAAGATAGCTTGCCGCCAGCCGAAGGCCTCCAGCAGCGCATGCGACAGGGGTGTGAAAATGGTGCTGGCGAAGCCGGCGATGAAGGTGACGACCGCCATGGCCGTGCCGCGCTTGTGCGCGAACCAGGTTGCGATCACCGTGAAGGCGGGCTCGTACAAGATCGCTGCGCCGAAGAATCCCATCAGCGCCATGATGGCGATGAATTCCGGGAACGTGTTCACCTGCGACCACAACATGACCATGACCGTCGCGCCGATCGACCCAGCTGTCATCAGTAAACGCGAGCCGTGTTTGTCTAGCCAGTAACCGACGGGCAGGGCGATCAAGCCGGTGATAAGTAATGAAAGGGAGAAGGCGCCCGAAAGCTCCCCGCGCGACCAGCCGAATTCCGCCTCCATCGGCGCAATAAAGACGGGAAAGGAATAAAAGAGCACACCGTAAGATACCGTCTCCGTGATCGCCAGGACCAGCGCAATGTACCAGCCGTAATAGAGTGGCTCTCGCCGGAGCAAGCGTTTCATTCGCCAATGTTCAACTGTTACTTTTCCATCCGAATAGCTGAAGAATATCGGCGACGACTCATTTCTCAAGTGGCAAAAGCGCGCGGTCAGCGATAAGGGTTTTGGCGCAGCATTATGCGCTTTGTCTGCTATACTCTTCCCCGAATTGTCAGGACGTCCAGGAGAGCGACAATGCCTTGCGCAGTCATGGCTGTTTCTGCGGTGCTTGAGCAAGGAGGCCTGCGGACTATGTCGCAAATTTTGGGAGGGCGCCGCTTTTCAAATTAAACTGGAAGCAACCGACAGAGGAGCGACAGAAAGCGCGATTTCATGCCGACACTAGAGAATTTCACGCAGTTTGAAGGCCGCTATTGGGACACTGCCGCGATCCGCAACGCCCTTGATTATCAGGGCGCGAAGGCGCCGCACACGGGTGAGCCCTACAGCGAAGCGATGCTGCTCGGCATCAGCGGCGGCATCGCCTTCGGTTACTTCACTTTTCACTACCAGGGATATGATCCCCAAGTCAACTTGCTGACGCGCAATACCTTCGAGCCGATGGAGCGGATCTTCAACCGATTAAAGGTGCCGCGGGAGTTGCCGCGCAGCGCAAACGCGGACAAGGCGAGGCAGAATCTGATCGACGCGCTGGCAGAAGGCTACGCGCCGGTGGCCAGCCCGGACGGCTCGCTGCTGCCTTATAATGCAATAGCGTATGACGAAGCCAACTGGTACACCATGCCCTTGGTCATCTACGGCTACGAGCCGGACAAAGGCGAGGCCTACATCTCCGACCGCAGCCGCGTTTCACTCACCGTTGGCGCTGACGATCTGGACAAGGCGCGCGGCCGCATCAAGAAGGAGCGGCATGCGCTGCTGCTGCTGGCGGCGCCGGACGGAAGCAAACTCGCCGACGCGATACGGCAGGGCCTTGACGACTGCATCAAGTTGATGACGGAGAAGCCGCCGAAAGGCTCGGCCAAGAATTTCGGCCTGCGCGCGCTGGGGCATTGGGCGGAGATGCTGGAAAAAACGAGCCGTGGCAGTTGGGCGAAGGAATACCCGACCGGACGTCCGCTGCTGGCGGCGCTGACCACCGCCTATACGTTCTTGGGGCCGGCCTTTGGCAAGACGGTTCAAGCCGAGCGCGATGTCTACGCCGATTTTCTCGATGAGGCGGCGCAGGTTCTTGAGTCGACCGCCTTGACAGATGTCGCCGGGAAGTACCGAGACGCCGGGCAAGCCTGGCAAAGCTTGCTCGATAGTCTTTTGCCGAAGGATGCGCCCTTGCTGGGGGATGCGCGTGAAGCAATCGACCGCAAAACTGAGCTATTCATCGAGAGCGGCGCGGCCCATCTGGACGAGATCATCGCCGAGCGCGATCGGCTGGAATCGCTGAAGACGGCGTCTGAGAACGACTTCCCACTGAGCGCGGGAGAGATCAGCGACCTGCGCGCGGACATTCGCGACAAGGTCCTGCGAGCGCATGAAGCGGAAGAGGCTGCAATCGTCGCGCTGAAGGCGGCCATCAGTTGACGCCGCCTCCAACACGCACCGCTCCCCCTCTCGAAGCGCTTGTGGGTGTGGGCAGTGTCAGTGTCGGTGGTCAGTGTCTACGCGACCGACGCGACCTATGGGGCGCCCGAAACGAAACTGAAGCACGCATTCTGGAGGAGAAAACATGAAAGCAATCATGGTCATGTTCGATTCACTGAATCGCCGTTTGATGACGCCCTACGGCTGCGACTGGGTGCATACGCCAAACTTCGCCCGCTTGGCGGAGCGATCCGTCACCTTCGAGAACGCCTTCATCGGCAGCATGCCCTGCATGCCGGCGCGGCGCGAATTGCATACCGGGCGTTACAATTTTTTGCACCGTGGCTGGGGACCGCTCGAGCCCTTTGACGACTCGATGCCGCAGATCCTCGATGAGAATGGCATTCATACTCACAAGGTCACCGACCACCAGCATTATTGGGAAGACGGTGGCGCCACCTATCACACGCGCTTCACCACTCATGAGTTCAATCGCGGCCAAGAGGGCGACCCCTGGAAAGGCGTCGTTGAGGCCCGCGTCAACAGCAAGGATGCCGATCGGCGTTTCCGCTCCCGCTTGCAAGACGAAGTTAATCGGACCTACATAACCACTGAAAGCTCGATGCCGCAGGCGCAGACTTTCGTCAAGGGTTTGGAGTTCATTCGGACGAACCACGAAGCGGACAACTGGTACTTGCAGATCGAAACATTTGATCCGCATGAACCCTTCTTCACGCAGCCGGGCTGGAAAGAATTGTATCCGCATGAGTACGACGGACCGCTCTTCGACTGGCCGCCCTACAAGCGCGTCACCGAGCCACCGGAGCAAGTGCAGCACATGCGCTACGAATACGCCGCCCTGATGAGCATGTGCGATCACTATTTGGGATCGGTGCTGGATGTAATGGATGAGCTGAATCTCTGGGACGACACGTTGCTGATCGTCACGACCGATCATGGCTTTCACCTGGGCGAGCACGATTGGTGGGGCAAGATGCGCATGCCCTG
>JAAXID010000049.1 GCA_012270545.1 Anaerolineae bacterium
CTTTACTTCACCTCCTCGAAATTAGATACTCCCCTAACCGTCATATGCGGGATTTATATAATATACTTTGGCGGCGTCGACCGTATCTTCGAAGACGAGCGGGGCGCCGCGTCGTGCCAGGACTTCGGGCCTCAGGTCAGCGTCGTATACGACCGCATACAAGGGCCGGCCAGGCAACTCAGCTTCAAAAAACTCGACCAGGGCGCGATATGTTTCGATACTGATGTTTTGATCATAGAACACGTTAGTCCTGTGTTTTCGCGCATCAAACAAGGAAGCGTCTGGGATAAAGTATTCACGACCGCCAGAATCGCGAATGTAGGTCAGCCGCCCGCTGATAAGGCTGGCGAATTCGGTATATATGTAAGGCAGGATGACAACAGCGTTATAAGGTGTATTGTCCCGTATCCAATTGAGAGCGCTAAGTCTCCTGGAATAGTCGCTTTTCAGCCAGTATGTATGCACACCGACAAAATCAGCCGTGCCATATTCTGTCAGCGCGCGGTGAATCCGCGATAATTGCGCGTATAGGCAGTTCACAAGCGCCAAGGTGACCAAGGCGACTTTAATATGCCGCCCCATTCGCCGGCGAAAAGTGCCTTCGCGATTTATCCAGAGACTCAGCGCAGTCAAACTGGAGAGAGCCATGAGCACAGAAAGCAAGTAGTGCAACTTGTATTGATTATCATCACTCAATTCGATGCTCAGAACCAGCAATAGTCCGGTCGCATTGGCGAGCAACAACCAAGCGGACTCGCGTCGCGGCCGCTTAACGGTGCAAATCAGATGAAGCAACACTAAGGGCAGCAACAAAAGATGCCCGGCAATCGTCATGCCTATGTTTGTTTGAGACGCAAGCGAAAAAGTAAGCGCCCCCGGGGTACTTTGCGCTAGTCCGGTGACATAGCGTAGAAGTGGCAAAGTCAATGCCAGGCTAATCAGTAGCCAGGCGAGAACAATGCCTGGTCGAATCCCGCCGAGAAACGAGCGAATATAGACCNNTCTCCGATCGCGCATCAGGCGGAATACGGCGATTGGCGCCAGGCTTAGAATCATTAAACCTATGAGCGGTGCCACAATCGGCATGACCGCGAATGCGGCGATGACGGACGCTGAAATGATGGTCAGGTTCAGCAAACTCGCTCTTCGTCGTACCAGGCTGAGCAAGCAATACAGTGCCGCGGCAAAGGCGGTAAATGCCGGCGTCATTCCGCTGGCGTGGAACAATTTTATGATTATGCTGTGCAACCGGCGATCGGCCCCCGATAGCAAGGCAGATCTTGGATTGAGCAGCTCCTCAGTTCCGGCGAGCGCGTTCCCCGCCAAGCTGAGCACGCCAGTGAGATTAAGCGCGCCCAACAGGAATAAGGTCATGATGACCAGCCCCAAAGTACGGGGCTTAGCCAGTTTCAGCGTGATAAGCGTTTGCGCAAGCCAATAGACGCTGCTGAATATGAAAACGCCGTTTGCCAAGTTGATCACCGTATAAACATCAAGAGCCGTTAACTTCACGAGCGCCGCGATGAAGGCGTGGAATAACCAGTAATGATTGGGGCCATGCCCAGGAAGGTAAAGGTTGTCCGGGGGCGCGACTCCATCGTATAGCTGAGCCACATATACAAAGTATATGTCTATATGGGCAATCGATTTTAGCGATGGGTAGGCGAGAATGAACAACCAGGCCGGCAAAAGAGCGACAATGATTAACAGAGGCAGAAGCGCCCGTCGGCTAAAGGGAAGAATCTCTCGCGGAGCCCGCGCCCAAAACCGCCGCGCCCGTATCATCAGCCCGACCAGCGGCGCCACAATGCTGAAGCAAAGCAAGGTCGACCATATATTGATATCGACCGACACCACTAAAGTGAGGATGTAGCCTAAGCTGCAGAACAGCGCCAGCGAAATCAGCAGCAGCGGATTAATGACCTCAACTGTGGCGAAGACAAGAATCCGCCACCCGAGGTCAACTCTGCCTCTATTCATCGACGACGCCTCCCAACTCCTTACCCGCCGCGATCAAAGGATCGTCGACCGACGCCGCCTCAGTTTGGGCCGCCTCTGCCGGCGCGATCACCGAATCAACCACGCGTACGTCGATCCGCAGCTTGACCTCATGCAAGTCGTAAATCGCCTGCTCAATGAACTTCGCCCGGTCCGCCGATGTGATCTTCTCGCGGAAGAACTCGGTCGTTACGCCGAGGACCAGTCGATTGCCCTCGATCAGCCGGACATGCGCGTGCTCGAGTAGAGCCGGCAGATTCCGATTGTAGCGATGGACCTGTGTCAGGATTTGCATCCAGTTTTGGGCGATCTTCGCGGCCGAATACACCGGTGGCTCGCCCGGGGCGCTCGGCGCGATGCGTTCGAAGTCCGGCTGCTCGTGTTCCCTCGCGGGCGGCGGCGATTTGGGAGTGACGCTCGAAGCCGATTGCCGCCGGCCGGACGCGGCCGCAACCTGTGTGGCGGGTGGGTCGTCCTCATGGAGGATTTCAATCAGCGCCAGCTCCAGCGANNGCTTTCAATAAGCGCGCGCGGCTAAATCGCTCAGCCATTTCTTCGTAGCTCGCCTGCTCTTCCCGCGCTGCTTCTACCAAGTCGACGCTGGCCGTCTGTGCCAGCATCACATTGCGCAGGTAAGTGACAATCTGCTGGCCGAACTGCCGCGGATCGCTGCCGCCGTCGATCGCCAGGTTGAGCAGATGTATCCCGCGCGCGACATCTTCTTCGGCGAGCGCTTCGACCAATTCGCCCACCTGCAGCGCATGGGCTGTGCCCAAAAGGTTTTGCGTCATCGGCAAAGTAATCGTTTCGTCGGGATCAACCACGATTTGATCGAGCAGGCTGATGCTGTCGCGGACGCTTCCCGTGCCCTGCCGCGCGATCAATTCCAGCGCCGCCGGCTCGACTATCAGCGATTCCTGTTCGGTGATGAAAGACAGCCGCTCGACCAGCTCGCGCAGCGATACGCGGCGGAATTCAAACTGCAGGCAGCGGCTCTTGATGGTGGCGGGCACCTTGTCGATTTCAGTCGTCGCCAAGACGAAGATCGCGTGTTCGGGCGGCTCTTCCAAGGTCTTCAATAGCGCGTCGAAAGCGTTGCCGCTGAAGCGATGCACTTCGTCAATGATGTAGACCTTGTAGCTGCCCTCACCTGGGGAGAAAGCGATCTTGTCGCGCAGCTCGCGCACATCGTCGACGCCGGTATGCGACGCCGCGTCGATCTCGATGAGATCGAGGAAGCGCGCCTCGTTTATCGCGAGGCAATTGGCGCATTCATTGCAAGGGCGCTGGGCGGCGACCTCATGGGTACAGTTGAGGGCTTTCGCCAGCAGGCGCGCCGTTGTCGTCTTGCCCGTGCCGCGCGGCCCGCTGAAGAGATAAGCATGGCGGATGCGCCCGCGAATCAAGGCATTCCGCAGCGTGCGCGTGATATGGTCTTGTCCGACAACATCATCAAAGGAGAGCGGTCGCCATTTGAGGTAGAGGGCTTGTTCGGGCAAGCGAATTCCTCTCGCTTCAATGCCCTGAGTCTAGCACTTGCGAGGGCGACAGACAAGCGGCGGCTGGGGCTCGAGCGCGGAATCTAATGTAAGAGCAAAGGCGCGAAGAGCATCATAGTAACAACAGCGATGATGGCGGCGTTGAAGTCGCTGTCCCAATGGAAGAAACGAAATTCATGGAGGCTGTCATGGTATTGGCAAAGGACACATACGTACCTGTCGCGCGCTTCGAGGATTTGCAGGGGAAGGGCTGCATCACCGTGCACCCAAACGGCAAGACGCTGGCGCTCTTCCTCTATGGCGACCGGGTCTACGCCCTCGACAATCGCTGCCCGCACATGGGTTTTCCCCTGGACAGGGGCTCGGTCGAAGACGGCATATTAAGCTGCCACTGGCATCACGCCCGCTTTGACCTGGCGAGCGGCGGCGCCTTCGATCTCTGGGCGGACGATATCGACAGCTTCCCCGTCGACGTGCGCGATGGCGAGATCTATGTCGATCTGCGCGCGAACGGCAATACGATCGAGCATCAGCGCAACCGTCTGCGCGATGGCTTGCAGCACAATCTCAGCCTGGTGGTCGCCAAAGCGGTGATAAACTTGCTCGGTCAGGATGTAGCGCCGGCCGAGCCCTTCCGCATCGGACTGGATTTCGGCACGCTATATCGCGGCATGGATTGGGGACGCGGCTTGACCACGCTGGGCTGTACGATCAATCTGGTCCCCTATTTGGACAAAGATGATCGGCCACTGGCGCTCTTCCATGGTCTGGCCGATGTGGCGAGCGATACGGCCGGCATGTCGCCGCGCTTCAATCCGCGGCCGCTGCCCAATGACGAAACGGATATTCCGACCTTGAAAGAGTGGTTCCGCCAATTCGTCGAAGTGCGGGATGCGCAAGCGGGCGAACGCGCCATCGTCTCCGCGCTGCGGGCCCGCGCCGATGATGCGCAGATCGCCGATATGCTCTTCACGGCGGCGACCGACCATCGCTACCTCGATTCAGGGCATACACTGGATTTCATCAACAAGGCCCTTACTTCAGTCGATCTCGCTGGTTGGGAACACGCCGAGCTGGCCTTCACCAGCGTCGTGCCGAACCTGACTGACGCGCGGCGCATGGAGGAATCCAACGCCTGGCGCAAGCCGATTGACCTGATCCCGCTGCTGGAGGCGGCCTTCGCCGAACTGCCGGAGGCGCTCGAGACCGGTTCGGGGCGCCAAGCCAGTTACGATGTCGAGGCGCTGATGCCGACCCTGCTCGGTGATGAGCCGGGGGCGATCATCGAGCTGCTGCTCAATTGTCTGCGCGCTGGCATGACGCCGGTCGATTTGGCCGGCATCGTCGCTTATGCCGCCGCCCGCCGCATCGCCCACTTCCACACCAGCAACGAATTCGGCGATTGGGACACCGCCCTGCACACCTTCACCTTCGCCAACGCGGTGCATCAAGGCTTGGGACGCGTGGAATCCATCAGCCTGACGCGCGGCATATTCGATGCGGCGATGAGCATCTACCTCGACCGCTTCCTGAATCTGCCCTCGGTCCGGCTTCCCGATCCCGCACCGATTGACGATCCCGACTCTCTGCTTGAGGAATTCGAATCACTGCTCAATTTGCAGCAGCAGGTGAATCAGGCGGGGGCGCTGGCGGCGCAGTATCTCGTCAGCGGCGGTTCGCCTCAACGGCTAATGGCGAAGATGGGACATTTGCTGCTGCGCGAAGATCGCGATTTCCACACGATACAGTGTGTTGAAGCGGCTTTCAATCAGTACAGCATTATCCGCCGGGAATCGGAAGAGCGGGCAAATCATGTGCTGATCGCGGCGGCGCGCTACTTGGCGGCGCATGCCCCGACCATGCGCTCGCAATTGCAGACCTACACCATCGCTCGGCGGCTCTCGCACGGGGAGAATCTGTTCGAGGAATGAGACGGGCGACTCGCCCCCAGAAGGCTTGATTGGTATTAGCAGATCGGAGTTGCCATAGCGACATCCGGTCTTCCACAGGCGCGATTGAGCCATATGGCCATGTTGTATGCCGCGATTTTGGCGGCGAGTCTTGCGAGCCTCCCGTCTTCGCTGTGGGCATTGACGCGATGTAAGTCAAAGGTTTGAGTTAGCCTGGTGATCACCTTTTCGATGATTTGCCGATTCTTGTTCCGCGCCGTTTATTAAACTGATATGCTTCAGCCTCCGCGGAAACCATGAGCGACCATTGCGCAGCAATCGCAATAGTCAAGACTTGCTATCGCTCATTTTTAAGGCCGGACCTGCGTGCCGCTTCATATGAGCCTTTATTTCCTTTCTATACCAATCGTCAACTACCACGTATAATATGGTAAAGAAGGTGTCTAAATCCATGAGTAAGCTCCTTATGTGAGAAGTTTGGCACTTACTCTAAATTAGCGCCTTCTTTCAATTTCCGTTGGACTATATCAACACAGTAGCGAACAAGCCGCTACATTTAGATGCGAGTGGGAAAGCGCATGAATATCGAAAGCGACAGGGACCTGCGCGGCATGAAGCGCATCGGCAAGATCTGCGGCTTGACGCTGAAGCTGATGCTGGATAGCGCCGAAGCCGGCATGAGCACGCGCGCCCTGGATGATATCGGGCGTGATTTCTTGCTCAAGATGGGAGCGGTCTCGGCACCGATTCAGGCTTACGAGTTCCCCGGCTATACCTGCATCAGCCTCAATGATGAAGCGGCGCATGGCGTCCCGCGCAAGGACCGGTTCATTCGAGCGGGCGACCTGCTCAATGTCGATGTGTCGGCGGTGCTGGAGGGCTATTGGGGCGATACTGGCGCCACCATCATTGTGCCACCGGCGCGCGCCGATTTCGTGACGCTGTGCCGGGCGACGCGCAGCGCGTTGCAACTGTCGATTGAGCTGGCGCGGCCCGGTCAGCGGGCGAACGCGATCGGGCGGGCGGTGGAGAAATTCGCCAAGCGCCGCGGTTATCGCACCTTGCGTGAATTGGGCGGGCATGGCGTCGGGCGGCATATCCACGAAAAGCCATCCATTCCCAATTATCACAACAAGCGCAATCGTGATGTGCTTGCGGACGGCATGGTCTTGACGCTGGAGCCCTTCCTCAATACCGGTCGCGGGCGCATCGAGACGGCGGAAAATGGCTGGACGCTGCGTACGGTGGATGGCAGCGTGTCGGCGCAATACGAGCACACGGTCATCATTAACGGCGATGATCCGATTCTGGTGACCAAAGTGGACGGCGGCTATGTTTGAGCGGGATATCGCTGAGAGGTGCGGCCTATGATCACCGGCATTGATCATATTGTGATTGCGGTGGCGTCGCTGGAACGGGCGATCGAGACCTGGCGCGGGCTGGGCTTCAGCGTGATAGAAGGCGGGAAGCATCCCTACGGCTCCTACAACGCCTTGATCGGATTCGCCGACGGCAGCTATATCGAACTGTTGGGATTCTACGCGGAGAGCCCAGCCCATCCCTGGTGGGATCTGCTGCATCAGCGCGGTGGCGGCTTGATTGACTTCTGCATGGCGACCGATGATATCGGTGGCGATCACAGAGCCTTTCGCGCGCAGGGCGTCGAATGCAGCGACTTGATCGAGGGCGCTCGGGCGCGGCCCGATGGCTATGAAGTAAGGTGGATCAATTGCAAGGTCGATGGCGACTGGCAGGGCTTGATCCCCTTCATCATCGAGGATGTGACGCCGCGTGCGGAGCGTCTGCCGCGGGAGACGGAGCACGCAAATGGCGTGACTGGCATTGGCAGCATCAGCTTCGCGACGGATGATGTCCCGCGTTACGCTGGCGTCATGTCGGCGGTGACGGGTGTAGCGGGCGCGCCGCTGCGGGATGATGAGCTGAATGCGAGCGGCCGGCGCTTGACGGTTGGCGGGCATACTTTGGAGTATCTGAAACCCGCTAGCGACGCGGGTCCGCTGGCGGCGCATTTAGCGGCGAACAGGCCCGCGCCGTATCGCCTGCGGTTCACGACGAACGGTGAAGCGCGGCGCTGGGGTCCGACGGAGACGATGGGCGTGCGGGTTGAGCTAGTTTGAGATTTCGAAGGGGTTGACAGGCGGCCTGACTGGTCGCCCATACAAGGCTTGATTTGTATTACAATTTGAACATCGAAATTCTACCCCATCCCTGGCCCCTCCTCGCCATCTCTATGGCGNNGAGCTAGGGAAGGGGAGCTAAATGCAGGCGAATACGCAGTTTAGGTCCGAGAAACCCCACGCTGACGGGGCTTGACAGGAGCAATTGGGCACAGATTGGGCGCCAGACAGCTAATACCAATCAAGCCTTACAACGATTAAATATCGGGAATCGCTAAGCCCGCAACCTGTGCAGCAGGCCGCTATGACGCTCGGCGACTTTGTTGTTGTTGACGGCGATGTGAACCGCTTGGCGCGTGCCGACGAGGATGACGAGCCGTTTCGCTCGCGTGATGGCGGTGTAGAGCAGGTTGCGCTGCAGCAGCAGGTAATGCTGCGTCAGAATAGGCATGACCACGGCCGGATACTCCGAGCCTTGTGAGCGGTGTGTGCTGATGCAATAGGCGTGCATCAGGTCGTCCATTTCGCTGAAGTCGTAGACGACATAGCGGCCATCTATGACAACTTCGAGCGAGTTGTCAGCGTCATCAATGCTGTCGATGAAGCCGATATCGCCGTTGAAGACTTCCTTGTCGTAGTTGTTGCGCGTCTGCATCACCTTGTCGCCCACGCGGAAGAGGCGGTTTCCCAGCTTGACCTCAGCTTGCCGGAAGTCGCCATTGAGCTCCTTCTGCAGCCGGCTGTTGAGATTGTGCACGCCGGCGGCGCCGCGATACATCGGCGCTATCACCTGGATTTCACGCACGGGATCCAGGCTCCAGCGCTCGGGCGCGCGCCGCTTGACAATATCGACCAGCATATCGGCAACCGCCTCGGGATCGCTGATGTTGAAGAAGAAGAAATCGCTGGACTGGTTGTCGGTTATGGGATGTTTGCCCTGATTGATGCGGTGGGCGTTGCTGACGATCTGGCTCTTGTCGTCCTGGCGGAAGATCTGGTCGAGGCGGGTGACGCGCGCGATGCCGCTTTCGATAACATCGCGCAAGACATTGCCGGCGCCGACAGAAGGCAACTGGTCGACATCGCCGACAAGCATCAGATGCGTCCTCGGCTGCAGCGCTTTGAGCAAGCTATGGAAGAGCTGCAAGTCGAGCATGGAGGCTTCGTCGATCACGACCATGTCTATCGTCAGCGGGTTGGATTCGTCATGTTCGAAGCCGCCTTCGTCGGGCGAGAAACCGAGCAGGCGGTGGATGGTGCTGGCATCTTCGCCTGTAGCTTCGCCCAGGCGTTTGGCTGCGCGTCCAGTCGGCGATGCCAGATTAAAGCGATAATCGCCCTCATTCAGCGCGTTGATCAGCATTTGCAGCGTCGTGGTCTTGCCGGTGCCAGGTCCGCCGGTGAGCACGCTGACCTTGCTCGTCAGCGCCGCTCGCACCGCATCTTGCTGCTGGGGAGACAGTGAGATCTGGTTCTCCGCGCTGAGATCCGCCAGGTATTGCCGCCAATCCGTATCACGGTGGTCGTCGATAATCGAGCTCTTCCCCTTCACCATAGCGCCCAGCATTTGGCCGGCGGCGGTTTCGGCGCGGAAGAAACGTGGCAGGTAGATGGCGTGGATCGGCTCAGCCTGCGCCAGGTCGCGCAGCTTGTCTTCGACGAGCTTGGCCGCCATCACCTGGCCTTGCAGGGCGACCGTCAGCGCGGCCGCATCGTCGACGCCGAGCAGTTCAGCCGCTTTCTCCAGCAGCTTGTCGCGCGGGACATAGGTATGACCTTCGCCCGCCAGTTCGTTCAGCGCGTAATGCAGGCCGGCGCGCAGCCGATGCGGGTCGTCCGGCAGCAAGCCCAGCCGGCGCGCGATCTGGTCGGCTTTACGAAAGCCGATGAGAAAGACGTCCTGCGCCAGTTGATAGGGATTGTTTTGGATAATCTGCTGCGTATGAGCGCCATATTCCTTGGTGATGCGCTGGGCGATCTTGGCGCTGATGCCAAGCCCCTGCAAGTAGATAAGGATATTGCGCTCGCCACGTTTCTGCGGCCAAACTTCGATGAGATGCTTGGCAAGCTCCTTCTTGAGCCGGGGGACGGCGTAAATGCGCTCCGGCTCCGCGTCCAGGATGGCAACCGTATCAGCGCCGAGATGCTTCACAATCTTTTCCGCCGTGCGCGGTCCGATGCCTTTGACGATGCCGCTGCTGAGATAGTTGATGATGCCTTGGATTGTGTTCGGGGGGACGGGGATCGCCTGCTGCGCGCGGAATTGTCGGCCGTATTTGGGGTCAGTGACCCACTCGCCAGTGAACTCCGCCGCTTCGCCTTCGTTAAGCTGGGGCATAAAGCCGACGACGGCGACCGTGCCATCACGAGCCTGCGCCCGCGGGTAGCGCTTTTCCGGCAGGATCTTGATGACGCTGTAGCCGTTGTCCTCGTTGTAATAGGTGATCCGCTCGATGGTGCCGGCGAGTTCTTCGTCCATGCGCGCTTTCCAGCGTTGCTTACGCCTACCATCATAGTACGGATTCGCGATTGCGCTAAGGCGCAGGGCGGGAGGTGCCTGTGCGGGCGACCTGATAGGACGCCCTACATTCTTCCCTTTGTTAGAAAAAGGCAACCCGAGACAATCCGTACCCCTACTCCAGAACATTCGTGCTAGATTTGCGACTGAAATGGCTGATGGTGAAAGCCGTCAGGCGCTTAACAAAGCACGGAATTCGTTCTTCGTGGTTTCGCTTTCGGGCGGTGGCGGAGGCGGTTGACGTGCCGCATGGCTGCCCGCCTCTGCACCAGGATAGCGCGCGTGTGGACGGACTGAGGCAGCGGTACAAGGAAGGGAATCCCGTTTTGGCAAGCGAGGGATATTGCGTATGAATCAACCACAGGGGTGCGTAGCAATCAAGACGGTGAAGATGATCGACGAGTCGGCCGGGCGCGTTGGCGGTTACCTGATCACATGGGGTGAACCGCAGGCGCGCGATATGCAAGGCGAATACTTCACGCCGGAGACCGATGTCGGGCTGGACTGGTATGAGCGGCGGCCCGTGCTGTACCACCATGGCCTGGACGGCACCTTGAAAGCGGCGGTGATCGGCGTCATCGATAGGCTGGCGCCGGACGAGATCGGGCTCTGGGCGGAGGCGCAGCTGGATCTGCACAAGCGCTATGTGAGAGCGGTGCAGCGGCTGGTGGATCAGGGCGTGCTCAGTTGGTCCTCGGGCAGTTTGCCACATCTGGTCGAAGTGGAGACGGGCGGGCGGATCAAGCGCTGGCCCATCGTTGAAGGCAGCCTGACGCCGACCCCGGCGGAGCCACGACATACCGATGTGCGGACCTTGAAGAGCGCGTACAAGGCGCTGGGTCTGGACATGTCGCGGCTGGGGTTGGGCGCTGCGGGTGCCACGAATTCAGATTCTGCAAGAGAGAAAGGACGGTCGATGACCGAAGAGATAAAAGCGCCGCTCAAGCGTCTGCCTCTGGCGGATGAGCGCGAGGCGCTGAAGATGGGACGTATCGAGGTTGGCAGCGAGTTCGATACGCTGGACGCGATGGACCTGCTGCACGGCTATATGCTGCTGCGCTCGGCGAAGAGCTTTCGCGGGGTCAGCGAGCGTTTCAGCAACGCGCTGGCGGCCAAGGTCAATCGGGCGAAGCTGAAGGCGATCAAGGCGGATGAGCTGGCGTATAGCGCCCAGACCGGCTTCGGCGATGAGTGGGTGCCCGATCTGTGGAGCCAGCAGATCTGGCACAAGGCGCGGCAGGACAATACGATTCTGCCGCTGTTTCAGAGTGTGGAGATGCCGAGCAATCCCTTCGAGCTGCCGATAGAGGGGACTGATCCGACGGTGTACTTCGTGCCGGAGACGCAGGACGAAGCCCACCTGGCGCTTGATTCAGGCAATCCGATTCCCGATAGCAAGATCGGCAGCGGAAAGGTGACGCTGAACGCCAAGAAGCTAGCGCTGCGGGTGGGCTTCAGCAGCGAATTGGTGGAAGACGCGGTGATCCCGGTGCTGAATATCTATCGCGAGCAGGCTGTCCGCGCGATTGCTGATGCCATCGACAACGTGCTGCTCAACGGCGACACGACAACGGCCGCGACTGGCAACATCAACAGCGATGCGGCCGCGCCGGCCGCGCCGGCGAAGTATCTGGCGCTGAACGGCTTGCGCCATCTGCCGCTGGTGGACCGAACCGCCAACGCGGTCAACATGAACGGCGCGCCGACCTTAGCCAAGATGCGCGAGACGCGCTTCAAGATGTCGGGCAAGTACGCCGCGCGGCCCTCCGACCTGGCCTGGCTGGTGGATAGCGGCACCTACGCGGCGCTGCTGAACATCAGCGAGTTCCTGACGATGGACAAGGCAGGTCCGCTAGCGACGGCGCAGACTGGTCAGATCGGCTATGTGGATGGCATCCCGGTCTTCGTGTCGGCCGAGATGTCGCTGACGGAAGCCGATGGCAAGGTCGGGGGCGGCACGAACAGCAAGGGTCAGGCGGTCTGCGTGTATCGGCCCGGCTGGTATGTCGGCTATCGGCGCAAGATCGCGGTCAGCGTGGATTACCTGTCGTATTACGACTCGTATCAGTTGACGGCGACGGTGCGGCTGGCCTTCGTGCGCTTCGATACCGAAGTGGCGAGCTGCTTGTACAACATCACCGTTTAGGCGCTGTTGCAGGGCGGGGGAGGGCTGCCTCCGCCCTTTTTTATTGTGATATACTCCTTTGGCGAAATCAATGTGATGAGGGTGGGCTGAAGTGAAGATCCCATTAATGGTTACCGCGGACTACGCGACAATTGATCCCATAACCGGAAAACTGCATATTCTTGGCGCATTTCGCGAAATCTCTACGAAAGCTTTTCCCTTTCTACATAGCCGATTATGCTTGGCGCTGATCATAGAAGCGGAGATCGCTGATAGCAACAATCCTCACGAGTTGTCCGTTTCGCTTGCCGACGAGGATGGAAATGAAGTATTTGCGATGCAGGGTCCGTTTGAGATGCCAAAGAGTGTAAGTGGGATACCCCCACATTGTAATGTGCTTCTGGAATTCAATAATCTTCAGTTTGAGAAACCTGGCGAGTACTGTTTTTATGTATCTGTGAATACTGATGAAATCGCTGGTTCGTCAGTTATACAAGTTGTTCAGCACGAACATGGCGGCGGATGAATGCCCTCCAGAGCTCAAAAACTGCTGGAGCGCATGCGGCGGTCCAAATCGGGTTGGAGGCGTAAGGACATAGAATCGCTATACGAAGGATTCGGTTTCGTATTGAAACATGGCGCGAAACATGATTACTATGTGCACCCTGACTACCCGGACTTGCGAGATACTTTGAAGCGTAGCCGAACAGTCCCAGAGTACAACGTGCGCAAAGCAGTTAGGCTAATTGACAAGCTCATCGCCGTGAGAGATACAATGAGAAGCGATGAAGACTAGAAAAGGAGTATGAAAGGACTGCGCATATGAATAGGCAAATGTGGCAGCGCGCTGAGCAGTTGGCTAGTCAACCATATCAAACGATGACATTTCTTGACAAAACGACAGACGGTCAACCGGTATTTGTGGCGCTAATTCCGGAGTTGCCCGGTTGCCATACACATGGCGATACCATTGACGAAGCGCTTGAGTTGCTCAATGAAGTGAAAGTCGAGTTCATCTATTTTATGCTGGAAGATG
>JAAXID010000280.1 GCA_012270545.1 Anaerolineae bacterium
GTATAACGGGAGAGCCCCCGCAGGGCAAAATACCTGGGAGCGGGGAGTGTCTAATGGCTGGACTCTGCTTTTCCAACCCCATCCCCGGCCCTTCTCGCCATCTCTATGGCGAGCATCCCAAGCATTGGAGAAGGGAGTTCTCTAGCGGGTTTGCGCTAGTGCCATCTTTACTTCACCTCCTCGAAATTAGACACTCCCATGAAAGCGGCGATTCCTATGCGAAAAGCTGTAGACAAACTATGACACCTGGGTAAGGTCATTTACAATTTAGTTGTAGGCAAATCTTCAACTCGAGCGTTCACGCTTCGGCGGATAGGCGACAAAGAGCAGCGAAGGACAATTGCAATGATCGAACGAATCCAATGGCAGGGGCACGGCAGCTTCGCCATTGCTGGATCGCTGTTCATTCAGATTGCGCCGTGGCGGGTGGTCAAGCGCGCATCTCCACCTGATGTCATTTTGATTGGCCACGACCATTATGACCACTGTTCGCCCGCCGATGTGGAGAAGATCCGCGGTGAACATACCGTGATAATTGGCAACAAAAACGTCGCCCGCGTCATCGACAATACGACAGTATTGAGAGAGTGGCATAGCATAAGCGTTGATCGGGCGAGCATAAAAGCCATACCCGCCTATTCCGCCAGCGACCCGCGTCATCCGCCGGAAGCCGGCGGTCTGGGTTTTGTGATCTCGCTCGACTACTTCGATATATATTACGTTGGCGACTCGCAAATCGTGCCCGGGATGGAGCACCTACGACCGGATATTGTGCTGCTGCCCATTGATGGCTATGGTCGCCTAACGGCTGCTGAAGCCCTGTGCCTGATAGACATGCTGCAGCCGCGTTGGGCGATTCCATACAATTGGGGCGGCGCTGGCGAGGAAGCCACCCAGCTTGACGCGCAAAGCTTCAAGAGCAGAGTTCGCGGGAGAACAGAGGTACTGTTACTGCCAGAATCTCAATGACAGCGGTAGCGGCGACCTAGGGGAAATCAGGCGGCTGAATCAATCGCGTCGGACAAGCTAATGACGCGGCCGTCGCTGGTGAATATCCGCGGCTTTTCCTTTCCTCGAATGACCGCTTCACCAATGACGACCTTGGTGATGTCGTTGCGGCTGGGCGCCTCAAACATGACATCGAGCAGGCATGTCTCAATAATTGAGCGCAAGCCGCGCGCGCCAGTTTCGCGCTCGATTGCCATTTCAGCCGCCGCCTGCAAAGCCTCGGACTCAAAGACCAACTCAACATCATCGAGGGAGAGCAGATGCTCATACTGTTTGATGAGCGCATTTTTCGGCTCAACCATGATGCGAACCAGATCCGCAAGTTCGAGCGGCTGCAAGGCGACAATGACAGGCAGTCGGCCGACCATCTCCGGTATCATGCCGTGCTGGATCAAGTCCTCGGGCGAAACTTCGCTCAACAGGTCATCGGCGTCTTTTTCGCCGCTTTCATGCTGGGCGCCGAAGCCGATCTTGCTCTTCATGCCGATGCGGCGCCGAATCACATCGTCAAGTCCGGCGAATGTTCCGCCAACGATGAAGAGAATATCGCGCGTATCAATCTGCAGGAATTCCTGATGCGGATGCTTCCGGCCACCCTGCGGCGGAACGTTTGACAGCGTGCCTTCGAGGATTTTGAGCAGCGCCTGCTGTACGCCCTCGCCCGAGACATCCCGCGTGATCGATGGATTGGCGTTTGACTTGCGCGAGATCTTGTCGATTTCGTCAATGTAAATGATGCCGCGTTCCGCCCGCGCGATATTGCCGTCAGCCGCCTGAATCAAACGCAGCAGGATATTTTCAACGTCTTCGCCAACGTAACCGGCCTCGGTCAAAGCGGTCGCATCGGTGATGACAATCGGCACGTCCAGGATGCGCGCCAGCGTTTGCGCTAGCAGGGTCTTGCCGCAACCGGTTGGGCCCGCCAGCAAGATATTGCTTTTGTCGAGCTCGACATCCTGTGGTTCGTCCGGCGACTGTATGCGTTTGTAATGGTTATAGACCGCTACGCTGAGGACGCGCTTCGCCTCCTGCTGGCCAATCACATACTCATCAAGCCGCTGCGCAATCTCCCGCGGAGAAAGCGTCAGCTCGAAATCGAAGTTGTCGTCCGTTTCGAGCTCGTCCGCGTCTTCTTCTTTCAGCAGGTTGTGGCAGAGCTCGACGCAGTAGTTGCAGATGTAAATTTGTTCTGGACCCGCGATCAGACGATCGACCTCATCGTGCGTTCGATTGCAGAAGTTGCAGCGATGCTTGATCGGCGAAAAACTCACCTCAAGCCCCTTCCACTTCGCGGGTTTCGGAGAGCAGTACGGAATCGATCAGTCCGAATTCGGTCGCTTCCTGCGCCGTCATGTAAACATCACGGTCGGTAGTGTTTTCGACTTCTTCTTCGGTCTTGCCCGTGTGCTTGACAAAGATGTCGATGATGCGCTTTTTGAGCCGCACGATTTCTTCAGCCTGGATGACGATGTCGGAAGCCTGGCCCTGCGCCCCGCCCAAGGGCTGGTGCATATGGATGGTGGCGTTTGGTAGCGCAAGTCGCATGCCTGGTTCACCAGCCGTTAGCAGGACGGTGCCAAAGCTCGCCGTAATACCAACCGCAACCGTGCTGACCGGCGCCGAAATCTGCTGCATGCAGTCATAGATTGCCAAGCCCGAATACACGATCCCGCCGGGCGAATTGATATACATTTGGACTCGGCGGTCGGGCCCCTCGCGTTCCAGGAAGAGCAGCTGAGCGACGATCAGGTTCGCGATCTGGTCGTTGATGCCGGAACCGACGAAGACAATCCGCTCCTTGAGCAGCAGAGAATAGATATCGTAGGCGCGCTCGCCGCGGCTGCCCTGCTCGATCACCATCGGTATGACGTTTTGGAAGGTATTCATTCGCTTTCGGGCACCTTTCATTTGTTTGAGCGAATCCTAGCGTTCGAATTAGCTATTGCCAGTCTCAGTTGCCGCGTCTTTCACTTCGCTATTGGGCAGCTCTTCAGCGCTGCTGGCAGCATCTTCCTCCCGGTAGCGCTGCAGCCGTTCGCTGCGTTCTCGCGCCCTTTCGGTATCGGCTGCCATTTGCGACTTCATTTCTTCGATTGCAGTGCTCGGATCTCCGCCCTGTCCTATTGCGGCAAGATGGGCATTCAGATGATTCATAACGAGCTCATTTTGGAAATTGTCGCGCATCTGCGGCGTATCAAACAGCTTGCGAATCTCAGAGCTCGCACCATAACCGGCGATCAAATTCTCCAGCCGCAGGTCAACTTCTTCGTCGCTTATTTCTATCTCTCGCGCGCTGACAAGCTCACGCAATACCAAAGTCTGCCGCACGGAATGGGTCGCGCGCTCTCGATACTCTTCACGCAAATCGTCCTTGGTGCTGTTTGTCAAGCGCAGGTATTCATCCAAACTGAGCCGCTGCTGCCGCAAATTATCTTCGAATTCACGAATCATTTCGTCGATATGTTCGTTCAGCATCTCATCGGGATACTCGATTTCGGCGCCGTCCACAATCTTCTGCAGCACGTTGCCACTGTACTGCGACCGGGCATCTTCCAGCGCCGCTCTCGCCAAATCCTCGCGGACGGATTGACGGAGGCCAGCCATGTCCAGCGCTTCATCACCACGTTCCCGGCTGGTTCGCCGCGCGAATTCATCATCCAGTTCCGGGATGGAAATCGCCTCGATGTCCTTAATCGTCACAACAAAGCTGACGCGGCGGCCGATTATCGTTTCTTCGGCGTCATCATCGGGTATCGTCAATTCAAACTGGACATCGCTGCCCCGCTCAGCCCCGATCAGATTTCCGACAAATCCGTGCACAAAGGGATCCTCATTGGGATCCAGGATGAACTGCGCGTTGTCTTCCGTGACGAAGGTATCACCCTTTTTCGGAATGTACGGACCCTGCTCCTCATCTGGCGCGGCGCTCTCACTGGTCTCGTCGTTCTCGGCTGTAAGCGCGTCATCTGTAGCGGCATCCGCCACATCATCAGGCGGATCACCGTCGACGAATTCGCTATCCACCGCGATCGTCACGCGATGACCCGGTCCGGCGACTTCAATCTCCTCATCCAGCACCTCGACCTGACGCATTCGCATCTGCCTAAGTGCCTCATCGACTTCGCCGTCTGTGACGACCGGCTCTTCGAAATCCAGACGCAGATTCAGGTAATCCTTCAAGTCGACTTCGGGCTGCAAGGGAACTGAGAAAACAAATGTGGGAGAAGGCTCCGGTTTAAAATCTTCAAAGGCACCAGGACCATAGGGCACCACCTCGGATTCATCCAGAGCTTGCTTGTACAGCGCGTCACCGAGAGCCTCCAGCGCTTCTTCAAGCACGGCGCCCTCGCCGACCTGCTTCACGACCAATCCATACGGCGCCTTGCCCTTGCGGAAACCCTTGATGCGCACCTGGCGCGATATCTTTCGAGCCGCCTTTCGCTTGGCATCCTCCAGTTGATCGGATTCGATTTCGATTGTGAACTGCGCTCTGTGGTTTTCGATACGTTCAGTCTGAAGGTTCAAGACGCATTCCTTGATTCTCGCGCGCCGCATCGAGCCGTAATCAGCGCGCGCCTATGATATCTTCCAACAGAAAATGCAAAGGCGCGTGACGCGCCCTTCTAGCGATTCAAGATGAGGAAGGAGGGACTCGAACCCTCACCTCAAAGAGACATGATCCTAAGTCATGCGCGTCTGCCAATTCCGCCACTTCCTCACGGCGAAGACTATATCGAATTATAATCTCAGGCAGATAGCGCTACAAGGGGCGATAACTACTGCAGCTCCACGCCCGAGACGTCGGAGACATCAATGCCGCTGACCTGACCCAGCACGCTGTTGATGATCAGTTGGGCGAAGCGGAAGAGAGCCTGCATCTGCGCGATCCGATCGAGATAAAGGCGCGCCAGAATCTGCTGATCGGGCGGGAGTTCGGCGATGGCGCTGGAAATGCGCTGGCGGTTCTCCTCCATCACGGCCAGCGCCCGCTCCACATCGCGCAGTTCGCGCCCGCTAAGGAAGTTGGAGAAGATCTGCCAAAAGTCGGTCTCAGCCTGATAGTACTTGCGCCGTCCGCTGCCGCCGCGCACCCAAACTTGCCGTACCATGCCCATGTGCTCGAGCGAGCGCATATTGGTGCTGACGCTCGCTTTGGATATTCCCAGGCGACCCATCATGTCGTCGAGAGAAAGCGGCTCGGCGCTGAGCAGCAGACAACCATACAACTGACCCATTATTTTGTTAAAGCCGAAGTAATCGGCCAATTGACCCAAACCGTCCAACATGCTGTCGTGAACGATCTGCAAGTCACTGGCTAGCTGTCGGCTGTTTACGCTTTTTTCGTCCGTGTTGGCGGTCATCACAGTTGGCTCGTCCCTTCGCGCCGTCATTGTATCATTGCCCCACTGCGCTTACAAGCGAGCCAAATGCCATCTCGTCAGTTGAAGGCGCTCGGCCACCTGGCGTTCGGCGCGCCCATGATCAGCCGCTACTTCTCTAGCGCCTCAGGCAGCGCGGTGGTAAGATGGTCTTTGTTTCAAGTTTCACAAACGCGGTTCGAGGTCATCAGCTAGATGTCAGCCAAGTCGCAGGCAGTAATCCCTGATATCGTAATCGGTCGATTACCGCTCTACCTGCGCGCCCTGCGACGGTTGCAGCAAGAGGACAAATCGGTCACATCCTCGCAAGAATTGGGCGGACGGCTCGATATCAGTTCAGCGCAGATTCGCAAGGATCTGTCGCATTTTGGCGGCTTTGGCAAGCAGGGCACAGGCTATCAGATCGAGTACCTCATTGACAAGCTGCAAGATGTATTGCAGGTCAATCAGGAATGGATGGTGGCCGTCATCGGCGCCGGCAACCTGGGAATCGCCATTTCGCATTATCGCGGATTCCAGGATCGCGGCTTTCGCATCGCCCACCTCTTTGACATCAGTCCGCAGAAGATCGGGCAGCGAATCGGCGAATTTGTCGTCCAGCCCGTCAGTTCAATGCGCGCGATTATACGCGGCGAAGGCATCAAAATCGCCATGCTTGCCGTGCCGGCGGAGGATGCGCAAGCGGTGGCCGATCAATTGGTGGATGCCGGCGTAATGGCAATTCTGAATTATGCCCCAATCAATATCAACGTGCCGGCCGCTGTGCAGATTCAGTATATTGACCCGGTTACCCACTTGCAGCACATGACCTTCTATCTCGATGACTAGTGAGCGTTCGCCTTGGTCGTCGCAAGCCCTTGAAGCCTTGACTAAAAGTAATTGGTCTGCGCCAGCCGGCGCATGATGGCGGGATCTTCCAGCGCCTGGCCACAGCCCACAACCACGTTAATCAGCGGATTATCGGCCTGATAGACCGGTACGCCGGTCGCGCGCGTCAAGTAGCTGTCGATGCCGCGCAGCAGGGCGCCGCCACCGGTCAGCACAATCCCGCGATCGATGATATCCGATGACAATTCGGGCGGCGTGGTCGAAAGCACAGCCTTGACGACGCTGGCGATCTGCCCCAAAGGTTCCGCCAGGGCTTCAACCACTTCCCCCGTTGTCACCCGCACCGTTCGCGGCAAGCCCGACACATTATCGCGTCCCTGGATTTCCATCGTCATTTCCTGCGGTTGATCGACGGCCGCGCCGATTTGAATCTTGATCGATTCAGCCGTAGGCTGACCAACCGTCAAGTTGTATTTTCGGCGCACATAACTGATGATGCCGTCATCCAGCCGCAAGCCGCCGACGCGGCCGCTCTCAGCCCGAACGATATTATTCATGGTCAGGACGGCGGCCTCGGTAATACCACCGCCGATGTTGACGACCATGCCGCCAGCGGGCGTGCTCACCGGCAAGCCGGCGCCGAGAGCGGAGGCCAACGGTTCCCACATCAATTGAACTTCGCGCGCGCCCGCCGCCAGTATCGCTTCGCGTACGGCGCGCTTTTCCACGCTGGTGGCGCCATAGGGCACGGACACCATTACAGAAGGACGAAACAGACGAATTCGCCCTGCGATTTTGCCAAAGAAGTATTCCAGCATCGCTTCGGTCACTTCGTAATCGGCGATGACCCCATTCTGCAGTGGACGCATAACCTGGATATCTTCGTCGTCAACGCGCCCCAGCATCTCACGCGCCGGATTGCCGAAGTCGACGATGCGCTCTTCTTCCGCTAGCAATGCCACCAGGGACGGCTCCTGCAAGACGATGCGGCCGCTGTCGTAAATCAAGACGTTCACCGTCCCCAGATCAACACCGAGCCGCTTTCCGAAGCGCGCCATGGGCTTTCCTGTCTCCCCGAAGAAAACTGCAACCTTTATTTTACAGCAAAACAAACGAACCCGGACCGCGTTCGCAGTACCGGGTGGGGGCTGGCTGGTGATTTGGAATCTGCGGATGGCGCGGTCAGACCTCGTCGCCCTCCTCGTCAAGAATACGCAGACCAGAGCCGCGGCTGCGGATCTTCTGGCTTATGCGGACCGCCAGGTTCGCCCGCCGCAGCGCCATCAGCGCCTCCCGGTTTTCCGCTTCGCTCGGCGCCTCTTCCAGCGCCTGCCGCGCCTGCTCGCGCGCTTCCTGCGCTTTCTCAATGTCGAGAGCAAAAGAAGACTCGGCCAGATCAGCCAACACAACCACTTTATCGGGCCGCACATCCACAACGCCGCCATAGATCGCGAAACGTTCCTCGGCGGCGCCTTTGCGCACGATCAGTTCGCCATAGGTCAAGGTCGTCAAAACCGGCGCGTGATTGGGCAGCACGCCCATTTCACCCTCGACGGCGGGCACCATGACGATGTCGGCTTCCGGTTCGTCGAAGATTCTTTGTTCCTGCGTCACCAATTCCACATGTATCGGCATCAGCGCCTCCTAGGCGGCGTCGCGGCTTTCGTAGCGTTCCAGCACATCTTCGATGCTGCCGCACATATAGAAGTCTTGCTCGGGAATATGATCGACTTCGCCATCCAGAATCATGCGGAAGCCCCGCACGGTATCTTTGATCGGGACGTAGCGACCGGCTTGACCGGTGAATTGTTCGGCAACGTACATGGGCTGGCTGAGGAAGTTCTCCATTTTGCGCGCGCGTGCCACCAGCACTTTGTCGTCATCGGAGAGCTCCTCCACGCCGAGAATGGCGATGATGTCCTGCAAGTCCTTATAACGCTGCAGCACCTGCTGCACTTCGCGCGCAGTCGTGTAGTGATCTTCGCCGACCACTTCCGGCTGCAGGATGTTGCTCGTGCTCGCCAGCGGATCAACGGCCGGGAACAAACCACGAGCGGCAATCGAGCGTTCCAGCGCGATGGTGCTGTCCAAATGCGTGAAGACAGCCACCGGCGCCGGATCCGAATAGTCATCCGCCGGCACGTAAACCGCCTGCATCGACGTGATCGAGCCGGAGCGCGTCGACGTGATGCGCTCTTGCAGCATACCCATTTCTTCGCCGAGGTTGGGCTGATAACCTACCGCCGACGGCATCCGCCCCAGCAGCGCCGACACCTCCGCGCCCGCCAGCGAATAACGGAAGATATTGTCGATAAAGATAAGCACATCACGACCCTGATCACGGAAGTACTCGGCCATCGTCAAGCCCGAGAGTCCCACGCGCAGACGCACGCCGGGCGGCTCGTTCATCTGCCCAAAGACCATCGCCAACTTGTCGAGCACGTTCGCTTCCTTCATCTCATGATAAAGGTCAGTGCCTTCACGCGTGCGCTCGCCAACGCCGGCGAAAACCGACAAGCCATCATGCTGCGTGGCGATCGAATTGATCAATTCCTGAATCGTCACGGTCTTGCCGACGCCGGCGCCACCGAAGATGCCGGTCTTGCCGCCCTTGGTCATCGGCGCGACCAGATCAATCACTTTCATGCCCGTCTCAAAGACCTCGATCGTCGGCGACTGATCTTCAAATGAGGGCGCGTCGGCATGGATGGGACGGCGTTCGGAATTATCCGGGACCGCCTCGCCCATATCGATGGGACGCCCCAAAACATTGAAGATGCGCCCAAGCGTTGGCTCGCCAACCGGCACGGCAATCGGCTGGCCAGTCGCATAGGCGGCCGCTCCGCGCGCCAGACCATCGGTGGAATCCATCGCCACCGTGCGTACAGCGCTCTCACCGAGGTGCAATTCGACTTCCAGTATCAGGTTGTCTTCCTCTTCGCGCGGGACTTCCACCGCGTCAAAAATATCGGGCAGTTCGCCGGCCGGAAACTCAACGTCCACCACATTGCCAAGCACTTGGGTTACCGTTCCCTGGATTTGCGCCATCGCATTCACTCCTTTATGGATTTCAGGCGAGCCGAGCCGGTCTCCGCCGCTCAGGCATCCTGCAGCTGTTCTCTCATTTCACTTCCGTCAAGAATATCGGCAGCGGTGCTGTCAATCGCCTGCTGCAAGGCATTGGCGCCCCCGACAATATCCAGAATCTCCGCCGTAATCGACGCCTGCCGCGCCTTGTTGTATTGCAAGGTCAGGTCCGCGGTCAGCTGCGTCGCGTTATCGGTCGCGTTCTTCATCGCCGCCATCCGCGCCGCATGTTCACTCGCCTGCGCTTCCAGCAGCGCCTGATAGAGCTGCAGTTCCGTGAAGCGCGGCACGATCTCATCGACTACGGCGGTCGCGCTCGGCTCATATTCGTAGTTCTGCATGCCGCCGCTGACGGTCGCCACATCTTTGACGTATTCGGCGGCAACTTGCTCGGCCACGGTGTGCGTGGTCAGCGGCAGCCAACCCAGCACCGCCGGACGCTGCGTCAGCATATTGATGAAGTCGGTGTAAGCGATGAGCACCTCGTCAACCTCGCCATCGAGGTAGGCGTCCATGGCGATGCGGGCTATCGGGGTGATATCCGCTACCTTGGGTTCCGCCGACATATCGGTGAACGATGCGACGATATTGGCGCCAAGGCGCGCCAGCGAGTCGCGTCCTTTTCGCCCCACCGTTACATAGTCGACTGGTTTGCCCAGCCGCGTTTCGAAGCGCTGCGCCACCCGCAGGATGTTGGTGTTGTAAGCGCCGGCCAGACCACGATCGGAGGTGATGACGACGACCATCACCCGATTGATCTCTTCCCGCTCCGTCAGCAAGGGATGCAGCGGCAGGTTCTTGCTAGCGGCCTGCACATTAACCAGGATCTCCCAGGCTTTCTCAGCATAGATTCGGCTGGCCAGCACACGCGCCTGCGCCCGGCGGACGCGCGAAGCTGATACCGCTTCCAGCGCCCGCGTGATTTGGGCGATGTTTCTGACGCTGCGAATGCGGTTCTTGACTTCGCGAAGCGTGGGCATCTAGTGTCTCCTTTCTTCAGGCGCTGGCGACACTAAGACCAAGCCTCGTTAAAGGTCGAAATGGCTGTATCGAGTTTTTTCTGAATCTCGTCCCCCGCGCGCTCATTGCGATTCTCGCGGATGAATTCACCCGTATCGGAGAATTGCGTCCGAAACGAGCGCAAGAACTCTTCTTTCCAGTCCAGCATGCGCTCAACAGGAACCTCGTCCGTCAGCCCGCTGGTGCCTGCATAGGTCAGCGCCACCTGATCCTCAAGCGACAGCGTCTGATATTGCACCTGCTTGAAGAGCTCGGTCAAGCGCAGGCCGCGATCCAACTGCTGTTGCGTCGCTTTGTCGAGGTTGGAGCCAAATTGGGCGAAGGCTGCCAAGTCGCGGAATTGCGCCATCTGCAGCTTCAAGCCACCGGCGACGTCCTTCATGGCGCGCGTTTGGGCGGCGCTGCCGACGCGGCTCACGCTGATGCCGGTGTTGAGCGCCGGGCGCAGGCCCGCGTTGAATAGTTCAGACTCCAGGTAAATCTGACCATCGGTGATGGAGATGACGTTAGT
>JAAXID010000241.1 GCA_012270545.1 Anaerolineae bacterium
AAATGCGCGTCGGCACCTATCTCTTTTGGGATTGGGGCAGCGTGAACACTGGCTATACCAGCTTCGACAACTGCGCCATGCGGGTGCGCACGACCGTCGTCAGCGCCAACGAAGCGACCCGCGTCATCCTCGATGGTGGCAGCAAAGCCCTGCATTCGGAAACTGTCGAGGGCCTCTACGGCTATATTGAAGAATATCCAGCCGCGCGTCTTCACAAGGTCAACGAAGAGCACGCTTATGTCGATTTCAGCGACTGCGCTGCTATCCCGCAAGTTGGCGCTGCCCTGCACATCGTCCCCGTGCATACTTGCGTGGTGACCAACCTGCACAATCAAATCTACGGCGTCCGCGGCAACCGCGTCGAACAAGTTTGGGATGTCGCCGCGCGCGGCATGGTCTGGTGACGACAGCGCCACCGAACCGGCAGTAAATCAGCGGAGCTTTCGGAGTGACAGAATGCTGATCATTGACGCGCATCTGGACCTCGCCTGGAGCGCCCTGCAATGGAACCGCAATTTGCTTGAGTCCGCCTATACGATTCGGGCGACCGAAGCCGGCATACCCGGCAAGGGAAGAGCGCAGAACACGGTGTCCCTGCCCGACATGCGGCGCGGGCGAGTCGCCGTCAGCTTCGTCACGATGCTGGCGCGGTCAACGGGACATAAACGCGAATATCTCGATTACGGCTCGCAAGCGCAAGCCTATGGCGTCGCCATGGGACAATTGGCATACTATCGCGCGCTGCAGATGGATGGCCATGCGCGCATTCTCAAAGACGGTCCGAGCCTGCGCGCGCATGCTACCGAGTGGGAAGCCTGGGAATCAAACGGCGCTGACCCCTTAACGACGCCCCCCTTAGGCTTCGTGCTCAGCATGGAAAGCGCCGACCCCATCCGCGATCCGGCGCAGTTGGAAGGCTGGTGGAAGGCCGGCTTGCGGCTCCTGGGTCCGACGCACTACGGTCCCGGACGTTACGCCGGCGGCACCGGCAGCGAACTGGGGCTGACCGAACTGGGCGAGCCGCTGTTGCGGGAGATGAATCGTCTTGGCATATTACTGGACTTGACGCACTTAAGCGACGAGGCATTTTGGGAAGCGGTGAAGGTATATGAAGGAGCCGTGCTGGCCAGCCACAACAATTGTCGCGCGCTCGTGCCCCATCAACGGCAATTCAGCGACGAGCAGTTGAAGCTAATTATCGAGCGCGACGGCGTCGTTGGCGCCGCCTTCGATGTTTGGATGCTGCAACCGGGCTTCGTCCGCGGCGGCAGCAACGAAGCGGTCTTCATCGACACGGTGATTGACCATATCGACCACCTCTGTCAATTGGCCGGGAACAGTCGCCACGCCGCCATCGGCACCGATCTGGACGGCGGTTTCGGACGCGAGCAATCGCCCTGTGATCTCGACACCATCGCTGACTTGCAGCAATTGCCGGCAAAACTTGCGACGCGCGGCTACGCGGAAGGCGACATCAAGAACATCATGCACGGGAACTGGCTGCGGCTGCTCTATAAGGCTTGGGGTGACTAAGACGCGCCGGATTCTACAAGCGTCCTTCCAGCATTCGGTCCATTTCTTCACTGGCTTGCCGCAGGATTTGACGCAAGGCGAAGTCGCTGCCATGCGGCACCATGAGCGCGCCTTGACGCCTGTATCGGTCGACTTCTTCAATTGAGGCAGCGGTCCGCGCCCATACTTTGCCATGCTGCTTCGCCGAGGCCGCCACCCGGGCAACCGCATCGTCAACAGACATGCCGTACTCTGGATAAGTCTCCAAGCGAAGACCGAGGTCAGCCGGACCGACGAATAGCGCGTCAATGCCCGCAACCGCGGCGATCTCGTCGGCGTTGGCAACCGCTTCCGGCGTTTCTATCTGGGCGACGATATAGGTCTCGCGATTCGCATCCGCAATGTACGTGCTGCCGCTCCGCCAACTGTCCAATCCAAAATCCGCGTCGAGGCCCGCCCCATCAAGCCCGCGGTTGCCAATTGGCGGGTACTTTGCCGCCATTACGATGCCGCGAGCTGTTTCCGCGTCCGAGACGAAGGGGATCATCAAGCCGGCCGCGCCATCTTCCAGGAAGCGATAAAGCCTGGTTCGCTGCGTCGTCGGCGGCCGGATCAGGCAGTCGATATCATATCGCTGGCAGAGCGCCAATAGATGCTGCACTTCACGGACTTCGAAGTTGCGATGTTCCAGATCGAGCCAAATGCCGTCATATCGATAATGCGCCGCGTAGCGAATGTAGAACGGCAGCACGTGCCCCAGCGAACAGAATCGCGCGAACTCGCCCGCCCGCCATTTCGCCAGCACCTTGCTCTTTCGCATGATTTTCGCCTCCCTCGCTAAAGTCTTCGCCACAATTTCGACACATTCTAACCAATCAATGGCGAGCCTCTATATGAAATGAATTCTGTTGCGCTGGCAGCGAAGCGATTGCAAGCCCAGTGACTAGGAGAGCAGTGGCCGGATCCGCTCAAGCGCCCGCTCCAGCAGGGGCAGATCGGCAGCGAAACAAAGTCGGAGATAACCTTCGCCCTGGGGACCAAAGGCCGCGCCCGGCGCCAGACCGACGCCGCACTGACGCAAAACCTGCTCGGCAAAGGCGTAGCTGTCGCTCACGCCGTCCACTGAAAAGAAGGCGTAGAAAGCCGCCCGCGGAAGGGGAAAGGTCACACGGGGCAATTCGTCGAAAGCGCATGCGACCGCCTCCAGCGCGGCACGGTAACGCGCCGCTGACGCGCGGATGAAGGCTTCACCTTGCTGCAATGCCGTGATGCCGGCGATTTGAACCGGCGCGAAAATGCAGGAGTAGTTGAACTCGCTCACGATCTCCAGCGTACTGATTAGCGACTTCGGCGCCGTCAGCCAGCCCAGACGCCAGCCCGTCATCGCCCAGGACTTCGAGAAGCTGTTGACGATCAGGTACTTGTCGTCCTCGGTCACCTTGTCGCTGAAGCTCGGCGCATAATCACAATCGTAGACGATGCGACTGTATACCTCGTCCGCGATAAGCCAGAGATCGCGTTCACGGCAGAAATCAAGGATCAGCTGCTGTTCGGCATCCGCCAGCATCCAGCCAGTCGGATTGTTCGGCGAGTTGATTAGCAGGGCACTCGTATTCGCTTTGCAGGCGGCGAAGAGTTCATCCAGATCCAGGCGCCATTGACCACAGCGCGGGCGCAAGGGCACGCGGACGATCTCCGCGCCCAGAATTTCGGCGGCCGCCGGCAGATTCGGCCATACCGGCGAAGGGATGACCAGGGCATCGCCCTCGGCGACGATGCACTGAAGCGCGACCGCCAACGCTGTCATGCCCGATGGCGTCACAGCGACATTGTCCGCCGCAAGGTTTATGCCGTAGAGCCCGTTCATATAGTCCGCAAGCGCCTGCCTCAACTCAATGATGCCCAGGTTGGGCTGATAAAATGTCTGCCCTTCGTCGAGCGCGTCTTTGGCCGCTTGACGGATGAACTGTGGCGTTGGCTTGTCCGGCTCGCCAAACCACAAGGGGATGACATCCGTCCGGCCGATTGCGGAGTTCGAGAGTTTGCGGATTAAGCTCGGCTGCAGCGCCTGTACGCTGGGACGATGCGCGCGTATCGGCATGGACTTTAGTCTCCCTCCTGCTTGTAGAGCGCCACCGCCGCCACGATGATGATGCCCTGAATAAGACCTTGAATGAACTGATTCACGCCCAGCATGACCAGCAGATTGGCTGTGATGCCGAGAAGCAGCACGCCTCCCAGCGTCCCAACCACGGTGCCGCGGCCGCCGAAGAGGCTGGTGCCGCCAATGATAACCGCTGTGATCGTCTGTAATTCGATGCCATCGCCGATGGCAGGGTCGCCAACGCCCATGCGCGACAGCCAGAGTAAGCCCGTTATGGACGCGCTGATGCTGCAGATGACATAGACGCCGTAGCGAACCAGCTTGACCGGCACCCCCGAGAGATGCGCCACTTCAATGTTGCCGCCGATAGCGTACAGATATTTGCCAAAGGCCGTATAGCGCAGAAGCAGCGCGGTAAGAACCAGGAGGGCACCAAACATAATGGCAATGACCGGCAGCGGACCGATCTTCTGCACATAAAACATGATGAAGGGTCTGCTCGCCGAGCCCACCGGTGAAGTCGAAATGCTGAGGCTGATGCCACGCAAAATGCCCAGCGAGGCCAGCGTGACGATAAAAGGCGCGATCTTCACCTCGTTGACGAGGAAAGCGTGAATCAACCCGACCACCAGCCCGAGCGCCAAAGTCGCCGCGATCGCCGCGCCCTGGTTGCCCACTTCGCCATTCATCACGATGGCCGAAACGAGAATCGACAATTTCACCAGCGAACCAACCGAGAGGTCGATGCCAGCAGTCAAGATGACCAGCATCTGGCCCAAGGCGACGATGCCCAGAAAAGCGGCCTGACGGGCGACATTGGTCAGGTTGCGCACGGTCAGAAAGCGCTCCGACTGCGTGGCGCCGATAATGATCAAAACGACGATAAATCCGTAAACGGCGAAGATCGGACCGTAGCGCCGCAGAAACAGCCGCTGGGAATCGCTTAGCCCACCAAAAAGCCGCGCCGAGACGTTCATGAAGCACCCGCCTCTGAGCTAGCCATGGTGGCGAGCTCAATAATGCCGGCCTCGGTCGCTTCGTCCTGCGCGACTTCGCCGACGATGCGCCCATCATTCATAACGAGAATCCGATCGCTCATGCCGATCACCTCGGGCAGCTCCGAAGAGATCATCACTATCGCAATTCCGCGATCGTTGAGCTGACGCATCAGCTTGTAGATTTCGAACTTCGCGCCGACATCGACGCCGCGCGTCGGTTCATCCAGGATGACCACAGCCGGGTTCGTCTCCAGCCACTTCGCCAGCACCACTTTCTGCTGATTGCCGCCGCTGAGGTATTGCGCTTCCTGATCGGCGGAGGCCATGACGATGGACAAACGCTCTTTAGCCGCTTCGACGACCTCGTCCTCCGCCTGACTTTCCAGCACGCCAAAGCGCGTGAGGCGCGAAAGAATCGGCAGCGTCACATTGACGCGCACCGACAAGGAAGTGAATAGCCCGTGCGACTTGCGGTCTTCCGGCACCAGCACCAAGCCCGATTCAATCGCCTGCGCCGGATTGCTCCAGCTAGCGCCCTTGTCGCTGACCAGCGTAATCTCTCCGCTCGTAAGGGGATCGGCGCCGAATAAGGCGCGCGCCAGCTCCGTCCGGCCCGAACCGACCATCCCGGCGATGCCCAGAATCTCGCCCTTGTACAACTCCAGGCTGGCCTCTTCCAGGATCGTATCGGTGGAGATGTTCTCGGCGACCAAGACCAACTCGCCCTGCTCGTGCTCCGTCTGCGGGAAGATCTCGTCGAGCGGGCGTCCGACCATCAACTCGACCAGCGTGGACCGATCCAACTGATCAACGGGACGCGTATCAACGAGCTCGCCATCCTTCAGCACCGTCACCTCATCAGCGATGCGAAAGACTTCGTCCAGCCGATGAGAGATGTAAATGATGGTGACGCCCTGCTCTGTCAGCGACGCGATAATGCGAAACAGTTGATCCAACTCGCTGCCAGCCAGGATCGCCGATGGCTCATCCATGACGATTAAGTCCGCATTCTGCGACAAGGCTTTGGCGATTTCGACCAGTTGGCGCTGGGCGACAGTCAACTCGCTGACCGGGATGCGCGTATCCAACGAGATGCCCAAACGCGCTAGCAGTTCCGAAGCGCCCTCGTGCAGCTCTTTAAGGTTCAGCAAGCCCAATGCGTGGCGTGGCTCGCGCCCCAGAAAGATGTTTTCGGAAACGGACATCTGCGGCACGAGCGCCAGTTCCTGGTAGATGATGCTGATCCCGCTGTCAATGACCGCGCCGGCCGACGCCCCCTCGCGGACTTCACCCTTGTAGATGATCTCGCCGGCGTCAGCCTTGTAAGCGCCCGCCAGAATCTTCATCAGCGTCGACTTGCCGGCGCCGTTTTCGCCCACAAGTCCACAGACCTGGCCCCGCCGGCAGCGAATCGATACATCTTTCAGCGCTTGCACACCGGCAAAGGACTTGGAGATATTGAGCATCTCCAGAATGTATTCGCTCATGCCCTTTCGAGGCCGCCCCCATCCCCGGACCCTTCCCCCAAAATGAGGGAAGGGAGTGATCTATGTGCGATCAGTTAGACAAAGTCTCTCGTTATGAGGGGCTCTCCTATTCTTCAACGAGGAAGCCGAGCTCCGCCAGTTTCTCATCGGACATGATGACCGGACCATGCACGTCGTCGCTCCATCTCGGTCTGTAATAATCCGCAGCCTCGACATCGGTGAAGGGACGGGCTTCGGGCATCGTATCGATGAAGTCGATGAAGCGCGGAGTGGGCTCGCCTTGCAGAATCTGAATGGCGGCGTCGAGGCAGAGCGTGATCATCGCGTTGGGGTACATCCAGGCATAGAATGGGAAGCCGTGTTCAATCGCCGAGCGCAGGAAGCCATTCTGCATTTCTCCGCCAGCTATCGGCGGGATCTCCATCCCGGCATCCTCATAGGCGCTGATCATGCCCTGGACCATCTGCGCGCCGCCCGACCAGATGCCATCAATCTCGTCGCCGTGCTGCGCCAGCCATGTCTCCATGATCTTCTTGCCTTCGGCCGGTGACCAGAAGCCCGGTTGGTTGTCGAGCAATTCGATGCCATAAGAGTCGAAGACGGCCAGGGCACCTTCTTCCATGATGACCGAGGTGGTCACGCCCGGTATGCCCGTCATCATCAAGAAGTTGCCATCGGCGCCAACGGTGTCAATCAGCCACAGCGCCAACTTAGCGCCGATATTATAGAGATTGGTGCCGACCTCGGTGACGAAGTTGTCGGTTTCCACCGCGCTGGCGCAGAGCACAACGGGAACGCCCTGCATCATCGCCCGCTCAACTGGCGCCGACAATGCAGCCGCGCCCATGGGCACCAGAATCAGCGCGTCAGGTTCCTGCGCCAGCAAGTCTTCCACCTGCGGCACCTGGATATCAGCGCTGGCCTGGGCGTCGCCATACAGGAATTCGGAGATGACCTCTTCGCCCAATTCTTCGACGTGCCAGTAGGCATGCGCGTCAAAAAGCGCCGACCAGGCGTTGCTCGTTCCCTGCGCCGCCAGGGCGATGCGATATGGCGGATCCTTGGCGAATTCGCCGGTATCGTAGACTTCATCAAGGCGCGAGAGCACGCTCTGCAAATAGGGCGAGGCGTCGATCATTTCCTGCGTGATTTCGAATTCCGCCATTGCGCTGTCTTGCCCGATCGACACAAGCGACATGCCGAGCAGCAGCGACAAAATGAACAGCCCGCAAATCAGTTTCCTCAACATTAGCTTTCCTCCCTAAGATTGCTAAAGGTCAACACGTGTTATTTCGCATGACCTGCTTTCTAATCAACTCCATTGTCCAAATCCGCCCCCTTTCCTTTTCAATGCCTACTCTTCAACATTGGCGAGGCTGTACAAGGTCACCGCGCCCAGAATCACCAATCCTTTGATGATGAACTGCACCTCAATATCCAAACCCATCAGCAGCGCCATTGTGCTGAGTACCTGAATCATCAGCACGCCGGCGATCGTTCCCAGCAAGCCGCCGCGTCCGCCGACGAAGGCAGTCCCGCCGACAATGGCCGCAGCGATCGAGTCCAGCTCGAGCCCAGTGCCGATGAAGCGATCGACATAGCCGACATAGCCAGTCAGCACGACGCCGGAGGCAACCGCCAGGCAGCTGCCCAGGATATACACGGAGATGCGGATGGCGTCGACCGAGATGCCCGAAAGGCGCGCCGCTTCGATGTTGCTGCCGACGGCATAGACTTTGCGGCCATAAGCGGTGCGCCGCAAGACGAAGATGAAAAACGCGTTCAGCCCCAGCCACAAGAGCAGCGGAATCGAAAGCACAAACCAGGACTGATTGACGATGCCCAAAACCTCCGGCACGAAACCGCCGGGCACGCCCTTCGTGTAGGCTTGCGTGGCGCCTTTGACCAGCACAAGCATCCCCAATGTCGCCACAAACGGGGGCACGCGCCGCTTGGTAACCAGCACGCCATTGCCCAAGCCCACAATCGCGCCCAGCGCCAGCGCAATCAAAATCGCCGGCAGCACCAGCTCATCACGTCCGTTGGTGACGTCCGCCACCACAATCGAGGTCATGATGAAGATGCCGCCGATGGACAGGTCCAAGCCCGCGACCAGCAGAATCATCGTCTGCCCGATGGCGACGATGCCCAATTGCGACGCCTGCCGCATGACAACGGCGATGGTGTTGACATCGTAGAGCTTCGGCGTCAAAACGGCCGCGGCGAGCAGCAGAACCACCAGCGCGATGTACACGCCGTAATTGGCGATGAACAGCCGCAGCCGCCAGCCGTTGAAACTTGTCGCTGATTCGTATGGCTTTGCGACGCTCATTCGCATTCCCGATCGGCATGCCGAGCAGCGAGCGCTGTCATTTCACCGCGCTATGCCAGGCCCTTAGTGGGGGGCGGCCGGCGCATCCTGGTCATCGAGATACTTCGCCGCCCACTCGACGCCTTCCCAGGAAATTATCTTCTCCGGCGTGATTTTGACCAGGTAACGCGGGCGCACTCTTGAAGGCTCCAGATACTCCGGACCGCGTTCGCCCAAATAACGCACCGACATCCGCCGGCCGATTTCCAGCCACTCGCCGTGCATCAGCGCCGGACCTTCAACGACTTCCGCCGGGCCGCGGAACAGCACACGGGTGTAGGGGCTGCTGTCCTTGGCGCAGGAAACCGAACAACGCGGGAAGCGAAGCAAATGCTGCGCGAAAATCGTCTTCGCGCGCGGGATGACCCACATCGCTTCCCCATCCCATTCCTGCCAGACAGGCGTGATATACGGGTCGCCCTTGCTGTCGACGGTGGCGATCCGCGCGACAACAGGCCCATCGAGGAACTCCTGCAGCTCCTCCGCGTTCAACGCGCGCATCTTGCCCATCCACTCGGGGTACTCTCTTTTTGCGCTCATAAACTGTCCTTTCCGCAAGAATACTATCTCGACTGTACATGATTTATTCGGCGCGCCTGGTTGGCGTCCTGCCTTTCCCAAAGTATATCCAATGTTGCGTGAGCTGCCAAAATAACAGGCTTATCGACTAGACAAATTCTATGCGTACGCCGGCCGCTACACGCGGATCGACAACGCCTTTCACGCCGCCCGTCTTGAAGCGGATCCGAAAGGGCAGAGGCCGGTTCAGCGCGATATGTTCGTGCATGGGACCGGTCTCGTCGGCGGGCCTCAAGTATTCCAGGCGATGCGGACCGACCTGATAGACCAGGCCTGAGGCATTGAGCACATCGTCGCGCGCCGGCTCGCCCACGCTCCCCAGAGCCGCGCTCATGATCCGCTCCGTCAAGGCGATATCGCTTGCAGCCAGCGTAATCGTGTCGATGCCGGTTACCCCATTCGCGTGCTCGTTCTCTTTGGGAACCCGTTCCTCGCGCGGCGTTTCATCTTCGATGATGAAGGGGATCAGCCCTTGATACTGACCATAGATCTCATTGTTCAGCCAGGAAAGCTGATAGCCATCGAAGCGCACGCGGCTCAAGCCGACCAGCGGGCTCATTTCGACGCCTTGTTTCTCAAAGACGGCATAGTCGGCGCGGATGTCATCCGTTTGCATGCAGACGTCGATCAGCCCGCCGCCCTTGCTGTGCACAGCATCCCACCAATAATGCTTCGGGCTCTCCTCGTAGAATGAGAGCAGCTCGATATAAGCGCCATCCTGCAGCCCGACCAAGGTATTGTACGAGCCGATCGGGTGGCGTCCGCCAGCGACCACATTGAAGCCGAGCGCCTTGAACGCCGCCGTCAAGTCGTCGAGTTTCGCACCCGCAATGACGATGTGGTCAATTCCAATAAGCATGCCTGTCTCCAATTCTTCCAAAACAATTGCGCGAGTATATCATGCCCTGCGCGCGGGCCTTCCTTGACGAATGCTGGCGAGTTCGTTCTACTTGTAATCTAAGGCTTTCTTTTGGAGCAATCTCATGAAACTGACGAGCGACTTACACGTTGTCGGCGGCGGCTATTTTGGATTTGGGCTATCTGGGCGGCTGGACTGCCATGTCTTCGTGCTCAATAGCGGTTCGGAGCTGGCGCTAATCGACCCCGGCATGGGCATGGATCGGGACTTCGACACGATATTGGACAACATCCGCGATGACGGCCTGGACCCCGGCAAGATCCGCAAGCTGATTCTGACGCATTATCATTGCGATCATATCGGCGCCGCCGCCGAAGCGCAGAAGCGGCTCGATGTCGAAGTGTATTCGTCAGCCTTTGCCGCGCCGGTCATTCGCAACGCCGATGAGAAAGCGGTCGCCCTGGACGTCGCCAAAGCCGCCAACTTCTTCCCGGCAGATTTCTACTTGCCGCCCTGCCCCGTCGACGTAGAACTCGTCGAAGGCGATGTGATCAAGGTCGGCAATCTGGAGCTTGAGACCTTCGAGACGCCGGGACATTGCGATGGCCACCTCAGCTTCCTCATGCGCGGCGGCGACCGCAGCTACTTGCTCGGCGCCGATCTGGTCTTCTGGGGTGGCAAAGTCGTCTGGCAGAATATCCACGACTGCCGCATCGATGCCTACGCCGACAGCATGTTCAAGATGGAGAAACACGATTTCGACGCGCTTGTTCCCGGGCATCTGCAAATCTCATTGCGCGAGGGCAAGACGCATCTGGATGCGGCCTGCGCGGCCTTTCGGCAGTTGGCTGTCCCGCCGAATTTGCTTTGACGCCCCGAAGGATACCATTATCGCAGGCGGCAGACGAATCGCATTCGGCTCAACGCGTCAGCAGATAAGGAGGCAATATCGAACAATCGACAGATTGAACGATTCGCGCGCTGGCGCAGATAACTATTTAAGGAGAACCACATGAATTTACGCAGACTATGTTTCGCTGTACTCACGATAGTATTGGTCTTTGGCAGCTTGCCGATCTCGGCACAAGCGGAAGAGATCAATATGACCATGTGGGTTCGCTTGATCAGCTTCCAGACACAAACACTGGTTGATGCCTGGAACGCTAATAACGACAGCCAGATTGAATTGACCGTCGTCCCCGCCGGCACCGAGTTTGTGACCAAGATGGGCGCCGCCATCGCCGCCGGCGAACAGCCGGATATCGCCAGCATTGACCTCATCTTCACCCCCGTCTTTTCGTCGGCCGGTCAGCTTATCGACATCACCGAATATGTTCAGGCGCTGCCCTACGTCGACGATCTGACGCCGGCGCATATGCGACTGGGCATGTTCGAGGGACGCAACTATGCCGTGCCGACTGCCGTAGACGGTTCCTTCATGGTTTACAATAAAGACCTCTTTGAGCAAGCCGGGCTCGATCCCGAGGATCCGCCGTCCAACTGGGATGAATTACTAGACGCCGCGCGCGCCATCACCGCCCTGGGCGACGATATCTACGGCTATTGGTTCTCCGGGAATTGCGCCGGCTGCCTCGGCTTCATTCACATGCCCTTCGTCTGGGCGAACGGCGGCCGATTCTTCAGCGAAGACAACAGCGAAGCCACCATCAGCAATGAGCCGGCTATGCGCGACATGCTGGAGCTGTTCCGCACCATGTGGGAAGAGAGCTTGGTGCCGGAGGGTGCGGCCGTCGACAACGGCGCCAATTTCGTCAGCGCCTTCGTCGCCGGTAATATAGGCATGGCCGGCGTCGGTAATTTCGCCTTGCCAACTTTCGTCAACGACCACCCGGACCTGAACTTCGGCGTCTTCCACTTTCCAGGGATGGATGGCGGCAGCGCGTCTTTCGCCGGCGGCGATGTCATCGCCATTCCCGCGGGCACGGAACATGTTGAGGAAGCCTGGCGCTTCATCGAGTGGACGCTCAGCGAAGAGGCGCAGCTCGAAATCTACGCGGCGAACGGTCAGATTCCCGTCCGTCTCTCGCTTGTTGACAACGAATACTTCGAGGGCGATGAACGCCAACACCTGGCCGCCAGCGCCCTAGCGGTTGGCCACGCGCCCTGGTCCACAGTCTTCCCGCGGTTATTTAACGACCCGAACGGACCTTGGCTGGAAATGTTCCAGGTCGGGGTTCTGGATGGCGATATCGACGGCGCGCTGGAAGTCGCTCAAGAACGCTTCACGCAGATCATGGCGGAAGGCTAGCCTCGCAATCTTTGAATACCCGCGGGATTCGACTGGCGGGCACTCTTTCCCCACACGCTGGCGAAACAACGGCGAACGAGCAGCGCATGTTGGCAATTGGTCAGCACCTGCTATAAACTAGCGTAGTCTCCGTCTTGAGTGGGATGGCCCATGCCTCGCGATAATTGCGGCGCCAAGCGGACCAAGTACGACATGTCGAAAGCTCAATTCTGAGGTGTGACGATCCGAACTTTGTTCAATTTAGAAAGGATGCAGTATCATGATTTCTCGTAAGACAATTCTGCTTGTACTCGCGTTTGTACTGGTCTTGGGCAGCCTGCCGCTCATGGCGCAGGACGACCAGATCAACATGACGATGTGGGTTCGGTCGATCCCCTTCCAAACGCAGGCCTTGGTCGATGAGTGGAACGCCAACAATGACAGCCAGATCGAGTTGACCGTTATCCCGAGTGGCGAGTTTGTCACCAAGATGGGCGCCGCCATCGCCGCCGGCGAACCGCCCGATATCGCCAGCATTGATTTGATTTACACACCCGCCTTTTCGGCCGCCGGTCAATTGGTCGATATCACCGATTTCGTCAGGGAACTGCCCTACGCCGACAGCTTGACGCCGGCGCATATGGAATTGGGCATGTATGAGGGACGCAATTACGCCGTGCCAACGGGAGTAGACGGCTCTTTCATCGTTTACAACATCGACCTTTTTGAGCAGGCGGGCTTGGATCCGGAGGATCCGCCGTCAACCTGGGACGAAATGCTGGAGGCGGCGCGCGCTATCAACGCCCTTGGCGACGACATTTACGGCTATTGGTTCTCGATGAACTGCGCCGGCTGCAACGCCTTCACCTTCCTGCCTTTCATCTGGGCCAGCGGCGGCGATGTGCTCAGCGACGACTACGCCGAAGCGACCATCACGTCGGACCCGATCGTGCGCGAGGCGCTTGAATTCTACAACACGATCTGGGAAGAAGGTCTCGTGCCCGAGGGCGCCAGCATCGACAACGGCAGCAACTTCGTCAGCGCCTTTGCCGCCGGCAACATCGGTATGAGCGGCACAGGCAACTTCGCTATCCCCATTTACGCCAACGATCATCCGGATTTGAACTTCGGCGTTTTCCATATTCCGGGTAAAGAGGGCGGCGCAGCCTCCTTCGGCGGCGGCGATGTCATCGCGATAGCAAGCGGCTCCGAACATGTCGAAGAAGCCTGGCGCTTCATCGAATGGACCATGAGCGATGAGGCGCAGATTGAGATTTACGCCGCCAACGGTCAGATTCCGGTCCGCCTCGAGCTGATCGATAACCCGTACTTCGAGGGCGATGATCGCCAGCTCACCGCCGCCAGCGCTTTGGCAGTTGGTCATACGCCCTACACCACCGTCTACAACGACCTATTTAACGACCCCAACGGTCCCTGGCTGGAGATGCTGCAAATCGCGATACTGGATGGCGATATCGATGGCGCGCTTGAGCTTGGGCAAGAGCGCTTCACCCAGATTATGGAAGGTTAGCCTTTCAACACTCAAGAGCCTGCCATGCCACGGTATGGCGGCTCTTATTCCCTTGACAACTTCCGCCGAGTAGATTGAACGAAATCATCTGGTGACGATGAGGCAGACCGCGTTGTTGAATCTCAGCTGGGAGCAGCGCCGTAAACTAACGGGGCTGCTTTTCGTTACCCCAACTGTCGCTTTCGTGACCGTGTTTTTCATCATTCCGCTGATCATGACTGTCTACATGTCTTTTCATGATTGGCCGCTTTTCGGCGAACGAGCCTTCACCGGTTTGGAGAACTACCAGGAACTGTCCAAAGACCGACAGTATCTCAAGAGCCTCGATTTCACATTTCGCTACACGGCGCTGATCACGCCCCCTATTTTCGTTCTGGGTTTCATTCTCGCTTCATTGGTCCGCCACAACATTCGCTATATTGGAATCTTTCGCACCATTTTCTTCTTGCCGGTAGTGATCGGTTTGGGCGTATCAAGTCTGCTCTGGGTCTGGATGTTGGATGATCGGATCGGCGTCTTCAACAAGATCCTGCTTGACTTGAATCTGATTCCGAAGGCACAGCTTTTCCTTGGCCGACCCAACACCGCCATGAACGTCATTATTCTATCGGTGGTGTGGAAGACAGTCGGCTTCACGATGATTTTGCTGCTGGCGGGCTTGCAGGCGATCCCGGATGAACTCTACGAATCGGCCGAGGTCGATGGCGCCGGCTATTTCAGAAAGCTGTTTTACATCACCTTGCCGCTCATGCGCCGCACGATCGCGCTCGCCCTGATTCTGTCCGTCATCGGGTCTGTCCTGTCATTTGACCAGTTCTACATCATGACGCGCGGCGGACCCCGCAACAGCACGATATCCATTGTCTTTTGGATCTTCAATAACTCTTTCACCTATTTCAAGATGGGCTACGGCGCGGCTATGTCTATCGTGCTCCTTGGCATTCTGGTGGCGCTGACCGGTACTCAATTATTCGTCTTGCGGGAAAAAGAATAGATGGCAGCGACTTCACTACAGGACGCGCAGGTCGACAAGGGCGCGATGACGCAGCAGGAAATCCGCCGATTGCGCCGGCGTGCGTTCTTGTGGCTGCGTTACCTCGTGCTGGTCATCCTGGCGCTTCTTTTCCTGTTTCCCATCGCCTGGTCACTCGTCAATTCCATAAAGTTGCCGGCCGAGGCGCTGGCGGTGCCGCCGACTTATCTGCCGACTGAAATCTCCTTGCAAAACTACGAGGAACTCACAACCTATGGGAAAATCGGCATCGCCCAACATGTCTACAACAGCACGGTCGTCGCGTTGATAACGGTCGTGGGCAGCATTGTGCTGAGCACACTTGGCGGCTACGGGTTCGCGCGCTTCAACTTTCCCGGCAAAAATGTTCTCTTCATCATGGTGCTCTCCACCCTGATGATTCCCTTTCAGTCGATCTTGATACCGCTATTTGTCATGATCGTTCAAGTTGATTTGCACGACACCTTGTTTGGTCTCGCGCTTGTGTACATTACTTTTCAGTTGCCATTTGGCATTTTTCTCATGCGCAACAGTTTCCTCGCCGTGCCACTTGAGATCGAAGAATCGGCGCTGCTGGACGGCTGCAGTTCGTTGAGCGTTCTCTATCGTCTGATGCTGCGGCTGGTGCTGCCGGGCATCGTCACCGTGGCCATCTACGCTTTCATTAACTCCTGGAACGAATTCCTCGCCGCGCTGATTTTCATGTCCGATCAGGACAAATTCACATTGCCAGTTTTTCTCACCACGATTCGCTACGGCATCTGGGGAGATGTAAACTGGGGCGCTTTGCAGGCCGGCGTAATTGTCTCCATCATTCCCAGCCTGGGCATTTTCTTGGCGCTGCAGCGTTACTACATGGACGGGCTGATGGGCGGCGCGGTCAAGAATTAGCAGCTCACATATTCAAAGGCTCGCAATGGACAAGCTGCCTCAGAATCGCCAGCCCTTGTATCCCGCGGCATTTCAAGCGCTGCCCCTGGGCGCCATCAAACCGCGCGGCTGGCTGCTGAACCAGTTGCGCGTGCAAGCGAATGGACTAACGGGCCACCTCGACGAATTCTGGCCCGATGTGGGAGCGGACAGCGGCTGGCTGGGCGGCGACGGCGAATCCTGGGAGCGCGGTCCCTACTATCTCGATGGCTTGCTGCCATTGGCGCATCTGCTTGATGACGAGCGCCTTCTCAAAAAGGTCGAGCCCTGGATCGAATGGACGCTGCACAGCCAGGATGAGCGCGGCTACTTCGGACCGCAGCTCCCCGACTGGTGGCCGCGTATGATTATGCTGAAGGTGCTGATGATGCACTACGAAGTCAGCGCAGACGAGCGCGTCCTCCAACTGATGACCAATTACTTCCGCTATCAGCTGCGCGTTCTGCCGGTGAAGCCGCTGTATCTATGGGGCTGGGCGCGCGCGATGGACAACGTACTGGCTGCCCATTGGCTGTACAACTTCACCGGTGACGAATTCCTCCTGAACTTGGCTCAGCTGCTAATTGACAGCACGCTCGACTGGCCCGAATTACAAGCGAACTACGGCCTGCGCCACGTGTTACCACTGAAAGAGTGGAATCACGGGATGATGACGCACGGACCCAACAATGCGATGGGGGTCAAAGCCGGTGGCGTCTTCTATGTGCAGACGGGAAAACCGTGGCACCAGATGGCCTCTCGACTCGGCATCGAAAACTTGATGCGGCATCATGGTCAGCCCAACGGCGTCTTCAGTTGCGACGAACATCTCAACGGCACATCGCCCGTCAGCGGCAGCGAGCTCTGTGCCGTTGCCGAGTTCATGTTCTCACTGGAAGAACTGATGCGGATACTGGGCGATCCCTTCTTCGGCGATCAATTGGAACAGGTGGCCTACAACGCATTCCCCGCCACCTTCAGTCCCGACATGTGGGCTCACCAATACGATCAGCAGGTGAATCAAGTTCTGGCGACGGTCGCGGAGCGTAACTGGACCGACAATACGGACCCATCAAACATCTTCGGTCTGGAGCCGCATTATGGCTGTTGCACCGCCAATATGCACCAGGCTTGGCCCAAATTCACCAAGAGCCTCTTCATGGCGACGCCGGGCGGTGGGCTCGCCGCGGTCGCCTATGCGCCTTCCCAGGCAACGACGACCGTGGCGAATGGCATTCCCGTGTCCATTACTGAGTCGACTGAATACCCTTTCAAGGGCGAGATAACATTTGACTTCGAGCTGGATTCGCCTTGCGAATTTGATTTCCACCTGCGCCTCCCGGATTGGGCGGAAGAAGTCCAACTGACGATCAACGGGAAAACTGAAACACTTGGCGCCGCCGGCACCTTTCATGTGATCGAACGACAGTGGCAATCGGGCGACAGCGTTGCGCTCGAACTGCCAATGGATCTGCGCCTGTGCGAAGGGCACAAGGGTTTGCTGTCTGTGTTTCGCGGTCCGCTGCTGTTCGGCTCCCGAATCGATGAAGAGTGGCGACAGATCGCCGGCGAGCTGCCACACGCCGATTGGGAGATTTACCCCAAATCGGCCTGGAATTATGGCCTGATCCCTGACGACGAGACGGTACTTGCGGGCCTTCAAGTGAAAGAGGCAAAGCCCAGCAAGATTCCCTTCTCCACAGATGATCCGCCGGTAACCCTTAAGGTGGCGGCAAGGCAACTGCCGCAATGGACCCTGCAAGACAATTCCGCCGCCGATATCGATGTCGGACCTCATCTCACTGACGAAGCGACCGAGGAGATAACGCTGATTCCCTACGGCTCGACTCAACTGAGAATCGCGGCTTTTCCCATTGCGCGGACCGAAAAGGACGAGGAATGAGCGCTAAGCATGGCGATTACCCGATTCAAGCCCTGCCATTCACCGGCGTACGGATTCAAGACAAGTTCTGGAAACCACGCATCGACACCGCAGTGAACATAACAATCCCCTACGACTTTGAGAAATGTGAGGAGACGGGCCGCATCGACAACTTCGCCAAAGCGGGTGGACAGATGGCAGGCTCTCATCAGGGCATTTTTTACGACGATTCCGATGTCTTCAAAGTGGTTCAGGGCGCCGCTTATGCCCTGCAAGTCGCGCCGAACCAGGAGTTGGAATCCTACCTGGACGAGCTCATCGATAAATTCACTGCCGCGCAGGAAGACGACGGCTATCTCTACACCGCGCGCACCATCGATGGCGACAAGGTCGACGAACGCTGTGGGTCGGAGCGCTGGTCGAATCTCGGCGTCAACCACGAACTCTACAATGTCGGCCACATGTATGAAGCCGCCGTCGCCTACTTTGAAGCAACCGGCAAGCGGAAGTTCCTCGATGTCGCCCTGAAGAATGCCGACCTGATTGATTCGGTATTTGGCGCCGGCAAGCTGCGCGATGTACCCGGGCATCAAGAAATCGAGATAGGCTTGGTCAGTCTGTATCGCATCACCGGCAACGTGAAGTACCTGAAATTGGCGAAGTTCTTCCTCGACGAGCGGGGTCAGGCGAACAGACGCGAAGTATACGGTCCTAACTGCCAGGACCATCTGCCGGTGACGGAGCAGCGAGAAGCGGTCGGTCATGCTGTTCGCGCGGGTTACATGTACGCCGGCATGACCGACATCGCCGCGCTCACCGGCGACGCGCGATACGCCTCAGCTGTGAAGGGACTGTGGAAAAACGTGGTGGGCAAGAAGCTGGCGCTCACAGGCGGCATCGGCGCGCGCCACGCTGGGGAAGCCTTCGGCGACGATTACGAATTGCCCAACTTAACCGCCTACAACGAGACCTGCGCCGCCCAAGCCAATATCCTCTGGAATCAGCGCATGTTCCTGTTGACGGGCGAGGCGCAATATATCGACGTCCTCGAACGTACGCTCTACAATGGTTTCCTGTCCGGCGTCGGCATGGATGGGACTTCGTTCTACTATGTCAATCCGTTGGCTTGCGACGGCGAGTATCAATTCAATCTCGGCACGTCGATGTCACGGCAGCCCTGGTATCAGACGTCTTGCTGTCCAACTAACGTTGTCCGACTGCTGCCTTCATTATCAGGCTACGTCTACGCCCGGCGCGGCCATGACATTTTCGTCAACCTTTACATCGCCAGTCGGACGCGGTTGCAGTTCGAAGGCTGTGACATCCATATCGCACAAGACACGGACTATCCCCGCGATGGCGCGATCACACTTGACCTCACCGTATCTCAGCCGACTTCGTTTGCGCTCAAATTGCGGATTCCCTCATTTGCCCAGGGTCAGCCGCTGCCCAGCGATCTCTACCGCTACCTCGACGCCAGGGACGGTCCGGCGACATTAGTCGTCGACGGCGAATCGATTCCGCTTGACGATTGCGCCGGTTATGCCACGCTGTCACGCCGCTGGGAAGGCAGGACACGAGTGGAACTGCAGCTGCCGATGACCATCCGCCGAGTGGTCGCGCATGATTCGGTGGACAACTTGCGCGGGAAGGTAGCGCTCGAAAGAGGCCCAATTGTCTACGCGCTGGAATCGGCTGACAACGATTCGTCGGTATTGGATCTGACGCTGGAAGATGCGAGCCAACTGACCGCCGAGCATCAGCCGAACATGCTAGGGGGAATCACCACCATCCGCGGCCGAGCGCTCGACGCCTATGGCGCCCCGTTTCCGTTCACCGCCATCCCTTACTACGCCTGGGGACATCGCGGCGTCGGCCCCATGACAGTTTGGCTGAATAGATCGTAAGTGACGCTCAAGACTTGGGCCAGGTATCGGTGAGGCGATAGCCAAGCGGCCAGGGGTCGTCAGGATCGAGCATCAGCTGCTGCGTGCCGGTTATCCAGGCGCGCCCGCGAATGCGCGGGATGACCGCCTCGCGACCACTAAGTGAGACGACCTCAGCAATCTGACAGTCAAATCGCGAACCTATAATCGAGCGGGCGACAAACCGATCCCCGAGACCTATCTCGCCCCTTGCATGAAGCACCGCCAGCCGCGCCGAGCAGCCCGTGCCGCAGGGAGAACGATCCAACTTGCCCGGATCAATGGCGACGGTATTGCGCCCGGTTAGCGCGCCGTCGCGCCTCTCGACAGGCAGCGTGAACTGGCAGAAGGAAATATGATTCCATTCGTCCTGAGTCGGATGTCGAAAACCGAGCTGTTCATTGGCGGCGGCAGTGATTCGCGCGCCAATCCGCGCCAGGTCAAGCGCTTCGTCCGGAACAATCTCGAATCCCACTGAGCGGGCGTCGACCAGGACAAAACTGTCGCCGCCATAAGCAACATCCACATTGAGCGTCCCAAGGCCTTCAACTTCCAGCCCGGCATCAAGCTTGTCGACAAAGGATGGCACATTCTGAAACTCGATGCTCAGCGCTTTGCCATCTTGGCAGCGGGCGCGGATATGCACCAAGCCCGCCGGCGCTTCAAGATAGAAACTCGTCTCTGGCTCTTGCATCGCGACCATGCCCGTATCCAGCAGCACGGTGGCGACGCAGATCGAATTCGAGCCTGACATCGGCGGCGTATGCTCGGGCTCCATGATGATGAAGCCGAAAGCGGCATCCGGGTGTTTCGACGGCACGAGCAGGTTAACATGCTTGAAGACGCCGCCTCGCGGTTCATTCAACACAAACTGGCGCAATCTCTGATCCTGCGCGATCCAGCGCGATTGCTCCCAGAGCGTTTCGCCCGCTGGTGGCGGCAGCCCGCCGACGATCACATTGCCGACTTCCCCTTCGGCATGGCAACTGACGATATGGATGACTTTGCTCGTTCGCATTGGCTCATTCCAGAAGCGTAAGGACAGCCTTAATTGTACCAAAGGCCTCCGCGAATCGACCATCTTGCGCGAGCTAAGTAGTACCAAGAAAGTAATGAGAATGACCGCCTTGTGAAAGAAAGCGACCTTTTCGCCCGATTACGATATATTGGCAACGTAGCATCGCGAAGCAATCGGCATTATTATCCAAAGGACGTAGACCGAACTCTACCGAGAAAGGGGACGACTATGCCCTTTACATCCATGAGTGAAGTGTTCGATGTGCCCACGTATCCGAAGCCGCGCAGTTTACGGCAAACCTGGCTGAAAGATGTCGGATACGACGAAGCGCCACAATACATCGAGCGAATGAGTTTGGTCGAACTGGAGGACTTCCTCGAAGTGGCGGCCGAGCGCCTGGACTTCGTTAAGATCGTCACCACACAGATCATTTTCAGTCCGCACGATTGGCTCAAGCGCAAGATCGCAACGTATCAGCGCTTTGCGGTCGAGCCTTATCTGGATCACTCATTCTTCATGCAAGCGTACCAACGCGGCGTGGTTGAAAGCGCCATCGAGGCCGGGCGCGAGTTGGGCTTCCGCGTCATCGAGTTCATGAACACCACGGACGAAGTTAGCGCCGCGCAATGGAAAGCCTGGCGCAAGCTGGCGCTTGATTTGGGCATGCGCATCATTCAGGAGCACCATCCGATTCATCATTGGAATTGGAGCCTGAGGCCGCGCGCCTCAACCGCCGACGAGATCCTGCGCGGAGCCGAGGCCGCCCTTGAAGACGGCGCTTTCATGGTGATGATTGACCATGAAGAATTTGACCTGCAAGGTGAAAATACCGCGCAAGAAATCGGCAAAGTGGTCGACGCGCTTGGGCTTGAGAATGTAGTCTTCGAGGCAACATCGCCGAAGGAAGGTCCCATGCTCTGGCACGACAATCTGCAACTTTACTTCAGCTTATTCGGCGAAAACGCCAATGTCGCCAATGTCATGCCCAGCCAAGCGATGTATGTCGAAGAGATGCGTGCACCATTTTTGCGCACAAAGCGCCAATAGTGAAATGGACAAGGAGACTTGCAAATGGTTCATAAATGCGTATTGGACAAGCTGCGCGGATACGATTCGGCGACAATCGCCAACGTCATCGAACTATTCCAGGTCCGCCGGCGCAACCGCGGATTCATGACGCGCGAGATCAAGGCGGCCTTCCCGCGCCTGCCGCCGATGGTCGGCTTCGCATCAACCGCAACCTGCCGCACATTCGCCGGCTTGCCCGAGCGCAAGGTTCCAGGCCTGCCCGATCTAATCAGCCGCTTTGACGAGCTCGCCGGGCCGCCAGTGATCGTCTTGCAGAATCTCGATACCGACGGCGCCGCGGCCAATTTTGGCGATGTTTTCTGCAACTCCTTCAAAGCCTTCGGCGCGGTTGGCTTGGTCACAAATGGACCGGGCCGGGATTTTGCCGGGATCAAACCGCTCGATTTTCCCGTCTTCTACAACGGCATCGTCTGCGCCCACGGTTATATGCACCTGCTCGAATTGCATCAACCCGTGCAAGTTGGCGGCATCGATGTCTACCCGAACGATCTGCTTCACGGCGACGCCAATGGCATCACCACCATTCCTCGGGATATCGCGGCCGATGTCGCCGATGCCTGCGCCGAATACGCCGCTGCCGAAGCGGTGGTCATTGACACGGCACAGAGCGGCTCCGCATCATTGTCCGAGTTGCGCGAGGCCTATGGCGAAATGGCGAGTCGCATTGCCGACCTAACGGCGCGTGTGCGAAAGCCCTGAGCAACCCTTCACCTAAGCAGGGAGGCTGAAATGCGCTTATATGTGACCGGCGGCACAGGTTTGGTCGGCAGCAATATCATCCGATTGGCGCGCCAGCGGGGCAGCGAAATCATCGCCTCGCAATACGGACCCGAGCCGGAATGGCACGTCGATTACGAACTTGATCCGCTGAACCTGGCCGACCGTGAGGCCATCCGCGTTTCAATCCGCAAGTTCAAACCCGATGTCGTCATCCACTGCGCCGCCATTCTCGATCCAGTTTACATGTCCGCAAATCGAGAATTGTGCTGGGCGATCATGGTCGATGGAACGCGCGCCCTGGCGGAAGCCTGCCGCGATGTTGGCGCGCGTCTGGTTTTCGTCTCCTCGGACTGGGTTTTTGACGGACGCGTCGACATGGTGGATGAGACCTCGCCACCGAACCCGGTCAACTATTACGGCGTGATGAAGCTGGCCTCCGAGCGCGATTTAGGCGCGCTGGATGGCTTGAACTACGGCGTTGGCCGGCTGGCGGGCATCTATGGCTTGAACTACGCCGCCCCGTCGCTGGCGCGGGTGGATAACGGCTTGGGCTTCGACTTCTCCGTCTATGTTATCTACCGGCTGGCGGCCGGCTTGCCGGCGGAAGTCTGGACCGGCCCCAAGGTCAATGATGTGGCGCATCCCACCCTGGCCTCCGACTGCGCTGATATGCTTCTGCGGCTGGCGCAGCACGATGGCAACGGCGTCTTCCATTGTTTCGGCAGCGAAGCGGTCAACCGCATTGACCTCGCCCATCAAATCGCCGCCGCCTTTGATGCCGATCCCGCCTTGATCATGCCGACGCGGACCGACGAGGCGGTGCTGGATCAGATGCGCCACATCGGTATCCCCTACCGGACGCGAATGAGCACGGAACGCACGGCGAAAGCGCTGGGGCGGCGTGCCTTGAATGTCCAGGAAGGCTTGACCGCCTTTCGTCGAGAATGGGATGAGTTCTGGCGCTAAGTCCTTAACATACTAATGGAGCAATCATGTCGAAGCCGAATGTCGTCTTCCTGCTGACTGATCAGTGGCGCCTGCAAGCCCTGGGCTACGCCGGCAACGCGCAGGTGCAGACCCCGAACATCGATCGGCTGGCGGGCGAAAGCATCAACTTCAAACATGCGATTTCGGGTTATTCGGTCTGCTGTCCTTGGCGCGCCAGCTTCCTCACCGGGCAATACCCGCTGACTCACGGCGTCATCGTCAATGACGTCCCCATCAGCAGCGAGCCGATCGGGCTGGGCGATGCTTTCAAGCGCGCCGGTTACAACACCGCCTATATCGGCAAATGGCATGTGGACGGGCGAGGACGCAGCAGCTACATCCCGCCGGAGCGCCGCCTTGGCTTCGACTATTTTAAGGTGCTGGAATGCACGCACGACTACAACCAGTCGGCATACTACGACAATGATGACCCGACCATGCGTTTCTGGGATGGCTACGATGTCTTCGCCCAGATGGCCGACGCGCAGGAATACATCGAATCACAGTCTCCCGCGAAACCTTTCATGTTGGTCCTCTCCTGGGGACCGCCACATAATCCATACGAGACGGCGCCGCAGGAGTATCGTGATCGCTACGAGACGCATGAGATCGAACTGCGTCCTAATGTGCCGCCTGAAATGGCCGACGATGCGCGTGAATGGCTGGCCGGCTACTATGCCCATTGCAGCGCCATCGACAAGTCCGTCGGCGATATCATGGGTACACTGGACGAACGCGGCCTCACTAATAACACCGTGCTCGTATTCGCTTCGGATCATGGCGATATGCTGGGTTCGCAAGGCTGGACGCGCAAGCAGAAGCCCTGGGAGGAGTCCATTCGGGTGCCCTTTCTGCTGCGTTATCCGGCGAAATATGGGCGCGACAGTCGCGAGGTTTCGCCCTTCCTCAACGCGCACGACATTATGCCCACCTTGCTGGGCGTCTGCGATCTGCCCATTCCCGCAAGCGTAGAGGGGCGTGATTTCTCAGCGGCACTCGCTGGAGAGACAATTGCTAGCAACGGCCGCGTAGGGGCGGCACGTAGACACAGCCCCGCCGACACTGGCAGCGACGGCGCGCTGCTCGCCTGCTTCCACCCCTTTGGCGAATGGTCGCGGGCCGCAGGCGGCCACGAGTATCGCGGCATTCGGACGGCGCGCTACACCTATTGCCGGACGCTGAACGGATCCTGGCTGCTTTACGACAACGACGCCGATCCCTACCAGCTCGAGAATCTCGTCGACCATTCAGAGTACGCCGACATTCAAGCTGAGCTCGAGACGCTCTTGCAGCGCAAACTGGACGAGATCGGCGACGAGTTCCTCGATGGCATGGCCTACATCAACAAGTGGAGTTATCCGCTGGACGACACTGGAACCGTGCCATTTCGCTGATAGAGGCGCTAATTCGCCGGCGCGTCTCCGCTACGCTTCAAGGCGCACATAGTCCTTGCTGCGATGAAAAATCAGCGGTGACTGCGCGTCGTCATCCAGCACTTCGCCAATCTGATAGCTGGCCACTTGTTCATCCGACAAGATATTCTTCTGCCCATTGAAGGTGCTGCCATCGGGCATGTAGGCGCAGGTCATCGCTCGCCGGTGATAGGGCGTCATATTGGCGCCAGCGCCATGCGCGCACAAGCCATTATGAAAGGTACATGAACCGGCTTTCATCTCGATGCCAACCGCTTCCATCTCGCCCCATTGTGGATAGGTATTGAAAAGATCGCCGATATTGCTGCCGATGCCAACATTGTCGTAGGTAGCCGTCTTGTGGGCGCCCGGTATGAAGTACAGGCAGCCGTTGTCACGCGTCACATCGTCAAGCGCCACCCAAATGCTGATCGCATCGCGCGAATAGAAGGACCAGTAAGGATTGTCGAGGTGCCAGCCGGTCGGGTTGCCCCAGGGCGGCTTAATCAGCGCTTGGTCGTGCCAGATGCGTATGCCATCGACTTGCGCCAGGTCGGCCGCCATCTTGCCCAACCGGTCATCGATCATAAGGCGGCGCATGCCCTCGTGATCGTTCCACAAGTTGATGCGCTGCGTGAAGACACGCGCGCCATAGTTGTCCTCTTCTATCCAGCTTCCATCCGCCAGCTTGCGCTTGCCGCGGCTTCCCACCGCCTCGCCAACGTATTGTCGCCAGACCTCGAGTTCTTCCGCGTTTAAGAAGTCCTGTATGACCACAAATCCATTGTCTTGATAGAACGCTATTTGTTCCGCAGTAATCGTATGATTCATTTCCTTTTCCTCCTGCTGCTGTCCAAGTGGCGCGTCGACACAGCCACCTTTTACCAATTGTTGACGATATTTTCAGCCCTGCGCCAGGCCAGCGCCATAATCGTCTCGGCAGGGTTGAAGCTGGCGTTTGTGACCTGCGGCGAGCCATCAGCGATGAGCAGGTTGTCGTGGCTATGGACGCGACAGAAAGGATCGACCACCGAAGTCGCCGGAGAGATGCGCGACTGGATGCCGTAGCGGTCTTTCAGCTGGGATGATGATGTCCAACAAAGCCCAAAGGCTGCGCATTTCGCGGTCGTCAAACATGTTTTGCCTTTCATTTCAGATGCTAAACTCGACAGCTGGTCGAAGTATAATCGGGTCAACTACACTAATCAAATTCTCGCGCGTATGCCCTAAAAGCCGTTCCGGCCATAGTCGCTCTCGGCTGTCACCGCTGTCGGTCCCACGCTCGCTACCGGGTATCCTTCTCCTTCGTTGGCGCCATACAAAATCAACCGCCACAAAGCCGATACCAAAACCTCGCGTATCAGCAAAAACAGAAACAGCGCAACGCTAAGATTGATGTGATCCAAGACAATGACAACTGCAAGCGCCATGGCGTAACACAGAATCTGCGCGAGCGCGAAGGCGGTCACCGCGACACTAGTTTTGTCGATGTTGCCAGCAAGGCGATTGGCCACCTCGACGGCTATCAGGCAGGCAAGGACGGACGACTGCGAGTGCTCAAGCCAAATCACGGCAGTGGAAAGCACAAGGTCTAGCAAGATCGCGGCCAGTTCCAGTATTGAACTTTGGGACAGCAGCGAAAGGGCGATACAAAGGCTCATCAGAAGAACGAGCAATACCAGGCCGGCCAGGACGCGCCGCAACAAGCTCAGCCAAAGGACCGCGTCGTCCCGGTTTAAGACAACTTTGCATATCGTCAGATAGATGAATACGCGGCCCGGCGGGATCACGCTAATCTCGTCCAGTACCCCCGAGGCGGACTGCCGCGACATCAAAGGAACAATGCGAGCGATCCAGATGGCGCAATATGAGGCGCTGAAGAGCATGAGCCAGACGGGAAGCAGCCAGACGATCAAATGGTCAATGACAAGGTAGAAGTATGCCAGGAAGACCAGCAGCAGGAAACCAAATGCCAGGCTAAGTCGTAGCAGCGGCAAGTAACGCGCGCGGCTCATTTGCCGTCGGAGATGGTTCGCCACCGGATGGGACGCGTCTCGGCTGAGATGGCGCCATAGCGACGCGCGCATCCGCATATGCCAAAGCAATATGCGCAAACAGCTGCTTAATTGGGAGAGGGAGACCTTTCTACGAGTCACAGGCCGCTGCTCTGATACACCGAGCCCTGCCTGGCGCAGTGAAAAACAATCCTAGATGGCGGCCGGCGTCAGCATCTTCTTCTTTTCGGCGGCGACCGACTCGTCGTAGAGGAAGCATTTGACGCTGCGGCCTTCGTGCAAGACGCTCGGCGGAACGTTGTCATGGCATATATCCATTACGGCGGGGCAGCGTCCGGCGAACTTGCAGCCGGTCCGCGTGTATTCATCAGTTTCGATGACCGCCAGGTCGATTTTCTCGTCCCAGGCTTCGTCGGACTTGATGCTCGGAATCGAGGTCTTGAGGTTCTGCGTGTAAGGATGGAGCGGATTGCCCAGCACACGCTCGGTCGGTCCCATCTCGACGATCCAGCCGCGCAGCATGACAGCGATGCGGTCACCGGTATAATAGGCGGTGGCGAGGTCGTGCGTGATGTAAATGACGCTGACGTTGTTCTCTTCTTTCAGCTTGCGGAACATGTTTACGATCGACATGCGCAGCGAGGCATCCAACATCGACACCGGCTCGTCGGCGACGATCAGAGATGGTTTGGTGATCAAAGCCCGCGCGATGGCGACGCGCTGCGCCTGCCCGCCGGAAAGCTCGTTGGGATAACGCCCGGCGATCTCCGCTAAGGTCAAGCCAACGGCGCTCAATACCTCGTTTACGTAGCGCGGCGCTTCCTTCTTATCAGCCACCATTTTGTAATTCTGCGCCGTCTCATAGAGGTAGCTGTCTATGCGCTTCAGCGGGCTGAAAGCGGCGAAGGGGTCCTGGAAAACCGGCTGCACCTCACGGTAGAACCAGGTCTTCATCTCCTTCCGGCTGATGTCGTTGATCACGCGGTTCTTGTAGCGCAGGATGCCTTCGGACGAAGATTCCATGCCCAGCACCATCTTGGCCAAGGTGGTCTTGCCGCTGCCACTTTCACCCACGACGGCGAAGATCTCCGGCTTGTCGGAGTCGATAATGATTGAGGCATTGTCCACCGCATGAAAATCTTGCGAGGCGAAACCCTGGCGGATATGAAAGACTTTCGTCAGATTCTCAATCTGAAGGAGCGGCTGCCGCGTAGGGGCACGTAGACCCTGCCCCGCCGACACTGGCAGTTTCTCAGACTGCGACACGGTTCAACTCCTCCTCGACAACGTGACAGGCGGTGAAATGTTTCGGTTCAATCTGTATCAACTGCGGTTCGACCGTCTTGCAAACTTCCTTCGCCAAGGGGCAGCGCTCATGGAAGCGACAGCCGCTCGGCGGCCGATCCAGGGCTGGCGGCCGTCCGGGAATGCTCAGGCGTTCTTCACGCGAATCCAAACTGGGGAGCGACTCAATCAAATATCGCGTATAGGGATGGCGCGGATTCTCCAAAATCGTCTTCGTATCCGACTCTTCCACCAGCTTGCCGGCGTACAAAATGCCAATGCGATCGGCCAGGTTGGCATGCACGCCGATGTCATGCGTAATCAAGATGAGCGTGCTACCTTCTTTCTGCTGCACATCTTTCAGCATCTGTATCACGCCGCGCTGCACCACAACATCAAGCGCCGTAGTCGGCTCATCGGCGAAGATGAGTTTCGGCCAGAGAATGGTCGCCAAAGCAATCGTCACGCGCTGCCGCATGCCGCCCGAAAGCTGATGCGGATAAGCGGCCATTACCTTCTCGGGCAGCCCAAGATCGCGCAGGTAATCGGCGGTGAGCTGAAAAGATTCCGACTTCGTCACATCACGATGAGCGCTGATGAAATCGTGGAAAGTATCGCGGATTCGGCGCACCGGATTCAGCACGTGCATAGAGCCCTGCGGAATGTATGAAATCGTGCGCCAGCGCAGATCGCGCTGCTGCTCTTCGCTCATATCGGCCGCGTTAATCTCCTCGCCGTCAAAATGATAGACTACTTCTCCATCCACCATCGTGAGCGGTGGCTGATAGGCGCCGAGCAGAATGCGCAGCAAGGTCGTTTTGCCGCAGCCCGATTCGCCGGCGATCCCGTAAACTTCACCCTCTTGAATCCGCAGAGTGATATCGTCTACCGCCTTGACCGTGCGCTCAACGCCGTAGGCTTTGGTGATGTAATAGGCGCGCAGGTTGTTGGTTTCGATTATGGTGCCCATGTGTCATCCTTGTCTTTGCGCGGGTCATCGTCTTCCGCCTCTTCGCCCGCGTGCGCCGTCAGACGGACCAGGCGCTTGCGCGGATCCAGATATTCGCCCAAGCCGACTGACATCAGATAGAAGCCTAGCACCATAAGAATCACGGTGACCATCGGCACGATCATCACCCAGGGCCGGCCCGCCGGAATCGACTGGTAGTAGTTGCCCCAATAGATCATGGTGCCGATAGTTGGACTGTCAAGGTTGGCCAAGCCGAGATAAGACAGCGTAACCTCAATGCCGATGGAGAAGAGAAAACCACTAATGACGTCCGCCAGCAAAAAGGGAATGATGAAGGGCAAATGCTCGCGAATCACAATCTTTAAGCTGCTCATGCCGCTGAATACAGCCGTATGCGTGAAGTCGCGCTCGCGCAGGCTTAAGACTTGCGCTCGATAGCGTTTTGAGGGATAGGCCCAATCGAGTATTCCGATGAGAATGCCCAGCGTAAACATCGTCAGGCTGCCGCGCAGAATGGAACCGATCAATATGAGCAAAGGTAATCGCGGTACGACGATGACGCTCTCAACGATGGATTGCGCCACGCGGTCAAAGATCCCGCCCAAATAGCCGGATATCATGCCGAGCGTCACGCCGATGCCGCGACCGATAAAGACGGCGATGCTGGAAATAATCAGCGTGTTGCGAATGGCGAAGGTCAGCGCCCAGAAGACATCCTGACCCTGCGATGTCGTGCCGAAGATGAAGTCAGCCGAGGGCGGCTGGTTGCGCTTGACCTTGCGGCGCAGCCTATCTTGCTCATAGGGAGAGAAAAATGACAAAATCACAAAGGCAGCCACGACCATCAGAATCAACGAACCAATGCGAAAAGACGGGCTGAAACGGAATAAATCGCGAATCGTGGTTAGCACGGCGGATCCCTATCGCAAACGGACGCGTGGATCGAAAATCGGATAGAGCAAGTCAATTAGCAGTGATGCGGTAGCGATTCCGGCAATCGACAGGAGCGTGATGCCCATGATGATGTTGTAGTCGGCGTTGTAGATTGCGTTGTATAGCACGAAACCCAAGCCCGGATACGCGAACAATACCTCCGTGATCAGCGCCCCCTCAAAAAGCGCGCCGAGCGAAAGCGCCAAATCCGTCACTTGCGGCAGCATGGTATTGCGCGCCACATAGAACAAAATGATCTTGCGCTTGGGCACGGCCGCCAGTTCGGCATACTGGACATAATCGCTGGCGATCTCGGTCGTCGTCAGCGACTTCGCCATGATGAAGCGGAAAGCGGTGGAGCCGATGACGATTGAAAGCGCCGGCAAGAATCCGAAATAGAGCAGCGTACTGATGTAGTCCCAGGTGAGCGCCGGTTGCCCGCGCGAACCGCCCACTAGCGGGAACCACTTCAACCACCAGGCGAATATGAAGATGAGAACAAAGGCGATGATAAGATAGGGAATGGGATAAACAACGACGACGAAGCGCTCGAGGAATTGCGCCCAGCGCCGGTCATGGAAGTAACCGGCCAGCGCGCCCAGAAATACGCCCGAAACCCAGGAAATGAGGATGGCTATACTTAAGAGCCCAATCGTCCAGGGCAAACCAGCGCCGATGATATCCGAGACCGGGCGGGGGAAATTCCCAAACGACACGCCAAGATCCCCTGTAAGCAGACGCGACCAAAAGCGGCCATACTGCTCAAGCAATGTGCCTTCGAGGCCAAAGAGCGCCATTGCCGATTCGCGCATACTGACAACCGCATGGGGGTCGATTGACGCAAACGCGGTCATGCGCCCGATCATTTCATCGACTGGATTGATCGGCGATAAGCGCGGTATAAGAAACGTGGCTGATATGCCGACAAAGATGACAAGTGCCCACTGGAGGATGCGCGGCAGGATGTAGGTGGTCAGCAGATTCATCAACTATCCCTATTGCCCCCATCCCCGGCCCTTCCCCCAAAATGAGGGAAGGGAGAGATTGAACTCTTGTCGCCAAGCCCCTCCCTCTTTATGCGCCGCGTAGACACTGGCGGCCGGGGAGGGGTTTGGGGTGGGGGTTAAGCTAGTTACGACGTCGATGTCAGAGCTTGGATGGCGTATTTGCCGCCCTGGAACCAGTACAAGGGCATAGCAAACGGATCCTCAGCGGTCGGGAATCCAGTCCAGTACTTCTCGTCCCAAGTGACCAGCTTCTTGAAGGCGATGCAGGTGATGTCGAGCATGTTCTCGACCCAATGCTGGATGAACTCGATGTTCACGGCGATGTTTTGATCGGCTTGTCCAAAGGGATCGATCCCCTCCATCGTATCAAGCAGTTCATCAATCTTGGGATCCACCAAGCGCCGCACGCCGTTGCCGCCCAAGGGACGGTAGTCTTCGCCGGCCGGGGCATAGAAGTCCGAATGCATGCCGTTGATGCGCGGCCAGAAGTCGCCGGCCGGCAGAGCAAAGGACTGCCAGGGTGTGCTGACCTCGAAAGCGCCAACGTAGTGGTTCTGCGCCCAGGCGCCGCGATCAAGCGTAATGAAGTTGACGTCAATGCCGAAGTCCTGCCACATGTCGGCAGCCGCTTGTCCCATGCGGTAAGCATCGTTCTCGCTGGGGTCAGACTGCAGGTCGAGGGTCCAAATTTCGCCATCGGGCGTCAGCCAGTTGCCGCCGCCATCGCGGCTCAAGCCGGCTTTCATCAGCAACTTCTCGGCCGCGTCGGGCGCGAACTTCCACCAACCAGTGCCGAAGATCTCGGCTGGCGTGCCCGGCACATCATAGCCCTGCGCTACCGCCCATTCGTTGATCTGGTCGGGGACAGTCGGGTCATAAACGCTGAACATCTCGCCATCGCCCAAATCAATCTGCAATTCGTTCAACCAGGGTTCCAGCGGCTCATGATATACCCCCGCCATGGTCGCCGTCGGTGGAACAGCAAAGGTCGTAACCTTGGCGATGCCGCCGATGTACTCGGTCTGCAGCTCAACATTGTTGATCGCCAGCGCCAGCGCCCAGCGGACGTCCTTGTTTTGCAACAATGGATCGCCTTCGTAGTTGAAAGCCAATTGACGCGTGCTGTACTCATTGGGGAAAGCCCAGGGGAAGTCTTTGTACCAACTGCGGGCGGTCGGCGTGGTATCGAGCGTCGTCTCGAAGGACTCGATATCGACATCAAAGTATACATCCAGCTCGCCACGGGACATGGCGATCGCCTTCTTGATATTCTCATTGCCATAGAAGATGCTCATAACGTAGGGAGGACCGCTGCCGCCGGTAATGATGCCAGCCAGCGAATTCTCCGGATCGTCGCGGCGTTTGAACAGCTCCCAATAGCCGTTGGGATCGACCGACATGGGCAGGTAGTTGCCCAGCACGATGACATCTTCGGCCTGCCAGTGCCAATCGGCGAGGGTCTCGCCGTCAGCCAGATTCGCTTCCACCTCGGAAACGTAGTGGCTAGGCATCATGTACAAGCCCGCCCAGCGTGATTCAAACACAGCGTGCAGGCGCGGGTTGGGAAGCATCGTGAATTTGACGCTGAATTCGCCGGTCTTTTCCACGCCGACATCAAATTTGTTCAGCTGCGCGTGCCAGCCTTGTTGCGTCAAGCCAGAGTTGGCTTTGACCGTCTCAACGGTGTAGACCACATCATCGGCGTTGAACTCTTCACCATCGGACCACAGCACGCCTGAGCGCAGGTCGACCGACATCTCGGTGAAGTCCTCATTGTACACGGGACCGGAAGTGGCCAGCGCATTGATGGTCGCGCCTGTTTCCTGATCGCCATTCCAGAATGTCTCCAGCATCAGCGCATGGTGGTGGGGCGTATTGCCGCCAGTGCGCCAAACATTAAAGTTGCCGACAGAGCCCCAACGGAAGATCTGGTCGAAGACAAATAGATTCGCGCGTCCGCCCGGCACTTCAACCGGCAGACCCTGCGGCTCCTGGGCGACGCCAACAAGCGTTGGTACCATCAGAAGCGTCAACAAAAGTAAAAGTGCAAGTTTCCTTGCCATAGGAAAGACTCCTTAACTTAATGGAACGAAATACTGGAGCGCCTCTAAGACACTCCTACTAGCCCAAAACAGGCAAGCGCAAGCATATAGTAACGCAGATTTACGACTTTGCAAGTAATCGGTTTTCTTAGCTTGTCAATTCGTGCGAGTGTCGCTGCCTCTATAGCGTGCCGCCGAACCGGCAGAGCCGCGAAAGCGCCAAGCTCTTTTCGGTTCTTAGCCTGCCTTGCCGCCATCAATCTGTTCGCCCACCGTCAAGCGGCTCAGCCGAGTCCTAGGATCAAGATATTCACTTAGCGACAGCGAGACCAGATAAAAGCCGACCACCATCAAAACCGATGCCGCAATCGGCGCCGCCAGAATCCAGACGCGGCGTCTCAGCAAAGCGTGATGATAGTTGCCCCAAAAGATCAACGTTCCGATGCTGGGCGCGGACAAATCGCTCAGCCCCAATACGGACAGCGTTACTTCCATGCCGATCGCCCAGAGAAAGCCAGCCACCGCATCAGCCAGCAGAAGGGGGATCAAAAAAGGCAAATGCTCTTGCACCACCACTTTTAGGGCATTCATACCCGAGAATATTGCCGTATGGGTGAATTCACGCTCGCGCAGGGACAAAATCATAGCGCGGTAACGCTTGGAAGGATG
>JAAXID010000263.1:0-6165 GCA_012270545.1 Anaerolineae bacterium
TCCGTTGACATTCAGCTTCACGTTGGCGGCCGTTTTCTTTCTACGCGCCTGGAGCGACGATCATGCCCCTGATGAACGGCGGCGCGAGGCGCTGCTGGCCGGCGTCATGCTGGGCATCGCCATGTTCACCAAGCCGACCGCGGGCGCGTTCATCTGGGGCATTCTGCTGCTGCTCGCGGTCGACCTGCTCATCAAACGATTTCAGATTCGCCGCTGGCGGCCGCGGTTGAGCGCTGCGCTATGGACGGGACTGGCCTGCTTTCCATTGGGCGCGGTTTGGTATCTGCGCAATCTGGCGCTGGGTCACGAAGTCATCACATTGCCGAAGGCGGTCTGGCTGACTCGGGCGCTGCGAAACGGCGATTATCTGGCGCCGCTGGTGTTGGCGGCGGTCCTCGTTTGGATCGCGCTGGCCTTTCAGCTCAAACTGACGCGGCGCGAGCGCGCGCTAGGCGCAGTCGGAATATTGCTGTTGCTGGCGGGCGCGCTGGCTTCGAACCCGGCGCTGTTCCCGCAGCGCATCGATCCGCCGGCGAGCTACGTCCAGCCAGCGGAGGCCGCGCTTCTCGCCGCCGGCCTGGCGCTGAGCGGATACAGCCTGCGCGGGCGCTATTTGACCGCATCCGGCGCGAAGGCCATACGCTCCATGCGCGCGGGCGGCTGGGCGCTGCTGCTGGCGCTTCCTTATTTTGTCACCTTCTTTTTGTCCTACAGTTATCACTATCGCTTGGGATTCGCGATTCTGCCGTTGCTTTGTTTACCGTCGGCGATCGCCCTGTCGACACTACTGGGGTGCGACAGAATTGGCAGTTGGAACAGGCTGACGCGGCGCGGCTATTATCTGGCGATATGCTGCCTGAGCCTGCCCGGTGCTGTAGCGGTGGCGACCGATGTTACCCTGTCCTCTCTCTGGCTATCGAACGATGCGCTGGACAGTGATTTAAGAAAGTATCAGGTCTTCAATCCATCTCTAATGGAAGTGGTATTCGGGCTGGAAGACTTCGCGCGTGATACGGGAGAAACGCCGGTAGTCCTGGCTCCAGGGGAAGAACGTCTGCCCTTCTTCTTTCCACAGATGCGGATCATCGACCAGCCGCTGACGAGCCTGACGGAATTCGAGTCCCTGGGCGCCAGTCATTTCGTTTATGGCGCCAAAGCGCGGAAGGCTTATTTGGATGCCGGGCTGGCTCCACAGTCTACGCAGCTTGTCGCGGCGCTTGGTCGGATCGACCTGTTCCGAAAGACAAAAGAACACCGTGACGCCACTTTCAGTTACGAGCTTTACGAGGCGCAGGATCTGAAGGATCGCTGGATAATTCCCGAGCGCCATCGAGCTCAACCACTGTTGCGCCCCAAGGTCATCTTTGGCGGCCGGCTGCAAGCGTATGTTCACGGCCTTTATCCGGCGGTCATACATTTGCCAACGCCGATCACTTTCGAGCCGAGCTGGCGCGCTTTGGAATCGCTCGATCGCGAATACCTGTTTGTATTGCAGCTGCGGCACCCGGCTGACGGGAATACGCCGGCGCAAGAATGGATATTGCGTCCCGGCGAGCACGTGCATGGATTTTATTCGCCGTTGCTCTGGGATGTTGACGAAGTGGTGAGAGATCGGCAGATCTTGCGTCTGAATCCGGACGCGGATTTTAGGCGCCGCGAACGCTATATTTTCCTGCTGGGTGTATGGGATCCGGCGGCGCAGCAATACCTGTCACTCGAGCTTAATGGCGAGCCGGCGGGCGAGTTTTATCAATTGGACGGCAGCTACAAATTGCTGCCTTGAATTATCGCAAGACCAACATGGAATCGGAAAACAAACGCTGAGTGGTGCGCTTGTTGAAGCGCGTCCAGGCTTCGTTGAACTGCTCGCGCAGACCGACCAGCTCGGCGTCGCGGGCGCTGATATAGTGCTGCAGGACCACGGCCTGCTCGGGTGAAAGATCTTCGAGGCTATTGACGTATGCGGTGAAAACAGCGATGTCGTTGATGCGACCCAGTATCTCCTGCATCGCTTTGACCTGCCCCAAAAAACGCCCGGCGGAGCGGCCCAGGATCGGCTGGAAAAACTCCAGGGCGTAACGCAACTGCTTGTATTCGACGCGCAGGGCATGCAGGGTTCTGTCTTCCGCTGCCGGCAGCACTGTATCATAGGCTTTGACGCGAGCCAGGCGTTCGTGCAATAGCAGCGGGAGCACATGACGCACCTGATGCGGCGTCTCAGCCCGTTTCAGCGTACGCGCGCCGCGTCCGGATCCTTTGCTCAGCCGCTGAAAGCGACGGACAAAACGGGCATAGCGCTTGGAGTCGAAGAGCCGATTCAGACGAACGCGACAGGCGCTGCGGCGATCATCAAGCATGGCGACCACCTGCGCGATCGCGCCTTGAGAATCGGGCGGCAGCGCTGTTTGAAAATCCTGCAAATCCAGAATCAAGACATCGAGATCGCGAATGGCGCCTAAAGCGCGCGCAATGTCGCGCAAGCCACGCTCGTACTCAGTCACCGTCTTGCGCCGATAATGGGCGCCGATGAGCCTGAAAAGGCTGCGCATGCGGCGGATCGCCACCCGCATCTGATGCACGGCTTCAATATCTTCGCCGGTTCGGCTGCCGGCTTCATGGCTCTTCATTCGGCGGATCTGTCGGGCAAAGATCTTCCGTCCCGCTTCCGCCATGGGATCAGTGGGGTGGATCTCCGTCTTCTTTTTCCGCTTCTTGTCGTCGGCGGCCATGTCTGTATCTTCTCACGGATTACGGCACAGTGCAGCGGATGGATGCAACAAGTTAAGGGTATGTTAACAAATTGCCTAATGCGCGTCAAAATCCTTAACATTCCGCTCGATCGGCGTGGGTGGAGTGGGTTCAACTGCATGGCGCATCAGCAGGCGGTGATATACTTTGCGCAAACGCCAGATGAGACTACCCATTTCCTGTTCGAGGTGTTCGGGGTGTATGAGGCGCTGCTGATTGTTTGAGGCGTGGGCTAGGGAAAGTTGTCTTAACCACCCAGCACACCGAGGATAAGCATTCAAAGCAAGTAGTCTCTTATTCGCCGTCACAGTAGCGGAAACAGCTCCAAATGCAAAGACAGGTCGCATTCATCACTGGCGCGTCGAGCGGAATTGGGCGAGCGGCGGCGATCGCCTTCGCGCGCGCCAGCTATCATGTCTGTGGATTGGCGCGTCGGGCTGAGCGGCTCGATAGCTTGCAGGACGAAATTGCCGCCCTGCCCGCTCCGCATGGCGAATTCCTGGCTCTCGTCGGCGATGTGCGCGATTCGGCGGAGGTTGAGGCGGCGGTGGAGCGCGCGCTGGAGCGTTTCGGACGGCTCGACGTTCTGGTCGCCAACGCCGGCCTAGGCCATCATGGGGCGGTGGCCGACGGGAAGTGGATCCATATTGAGACGGTGCTGCGAACGAATATCGACGGCGTGCTGCACAGCATCCGCGCCGCTGTTCCGGCGATGCGCGCTAACGGCGGCGGTCACATCCTGATCGTCACATCAGTGGTGGCGGGCATCCACAGTCCCTACACGGCCACGTATGCCGCCAGCAAAGCCTTCGCCTCCAGCCTGGCTGGTTCGCTGCGGCTCGAGCTGGAAGACGATAAAATCGCCGTGACCGATGTGCTAGTGGGACGGACGACAACGGAGTTCAATCAGAATCGGCTAGGGTCCAGCGCGGGGGTTCGCGGCGGGCTGCCGACGATGAGCGCCGCTGAGGTCGCGGAGGCTATCGTCCGAGCGGCTGAGCATCAACCGAGGCATGTGATCATGCGCTTCTTCGATCGGCTGATCCTGGCGGGCGGCGTCGTGGCGCCGGGGATCATGGCGCGTCTGGCGAAGCGACAGTATAAGCCGGTTGAGGGCGAATGAGATGAAAGACGACGGCGGTGGCTAAAATCAAAAAGCTCAATTCGATGCGCCTGCTCGACGCCAATTCGATTCGCTACGATGTTCATCACTATGACAAGTCGATCCGTGACGCGCAGCAAGTGGCGGGAGCAGTCGGTTTCGCGGCCGACGAGGTCTTCAAGACGCTGGTGGCGGAAGTGCCCTCTTCGAGAAAGCCGCTTCTGGTCATGCTGCCGTCGAATAGACAGCTGAATCTCAAGCGGCTGGCGAAGGCGCTGGGCGAAAAGAAGGTGGCGCTGGCCTCGCACGCTGATGCCGAGAAACTTACCGGCTTGCAAGTGGGCGGCATCAGCGCGCTCGCTTTGCTGGGAAAGAGCTGGGATGTCTATCTCGATCGGCGGGCGGAGGCGCTGGAGCGGATCGTCATCAGCGCGGGCCAACGTGGCATACAGGTGCGCCTAGAGACCGGGGCATTGATCAAGCTGCTGGGCTGCGAGCTGGTTGATATGGGGGACGCGTGAGCTGCGGCGGTCAGCGCGAAAGAATACGGGCGAGATCGAAGTATTCCGGCGTGATCTGCCGCGTGCGCGCGGTCGCTTCCGCCAGGGGAATCGGCTTTTGTTCGCGGCCGACGCGGGCCACCATCATGCCGGTTTCAGCCCCGAGCAGCAGTTCAATCGCGTAGACGCCCATGCGGGTAGCCAAGAGCCGATCAAAGGCGGTCGGGCTGCCACCGCGCTGGGTATGGCCGAGGATCGTCAGGCGAATCTCGAAGCCGATATGCTTCTGCTCGAGGTAGTGCGCCAACTCCGGTCCCTGATAAGGGGCGCCTTCGGCCAAGACGGCGATAGCGTGGGTTTTGCCGCGGATATAGGCGTCTTCCAGCGAGATGGCGATTTCGTTCATGGTGACGCCGTTTTCCGGCGTGACGACGATTTCCGCGCCACCGAGGATGCCGGCCATCACGGCGAGATAGCCGCAGTCGCGCCCCATAACTTCCACTACAAAGGCGCGATTATGCGATGTGGCGGTGTCGCGCAGGCGGTCGACGGCGTCCAGGATTGTATTCAGCGCGGTGTCGACGCCGATGCTGGTATCGGTGCCCCAGATGTCATTGTCGATGCTGGCGGGGATGCCGATGACCGGCACGCCCATCTTGTGCAGCGCCAGCGCGCCGCGCAGGCTGCCATCGCCACCGATGACGATGACGCCCTCAATGCCGTTTTCGTTGAGGCGACGCTGACCTTTCTTCTGGCCCTGAGCGGTCTTGAACGCTTCGTTGCGGGCGGTCTGCAGGACGGTCCCGCCGCGCTGCAGGATGCCACTCACCTCGCGGCTGCTCAACAGCGCCATATCGCCGGCCAGCAGGCCCTGATAAGCCTGGCGGATGCCGTAAACTTCGACCTCCCGGTCCAATCCGGCGCGCACAACCGCGCGGACTGCCGCATTCATCCCGGGCGCGTCGCCACCGCTTGTCATGACGGCGATGCGTTTCATTCAAGCGCTCTCCACTCCCGCCATATGCCCGCTGCGCCAACGCATTTAACGCGCCGGCGGCGTTTCGCATCCTGCGTATTCTAAACAGATTTGCGACGGCTTTCAAATATGAATGCGTTAAGAGGCGGTATAGCGCGCCCTATCGCAAGGGGATGCCGCCTTAAGTCTGGCTGTCGATATCGATATAGTCGTCGCTGCCGACGATCTCGACGAGGTCCGTACACAGCGCCTCGCAGATGTTCGTCGTCTGGTCCGGGAAGTCCAGCGGCGTCGAATCAGCCCCGCGCAAGACGATGATGCGGAAGCGGTCGACACCGGGGTATGAGACCAATGTGTTGTGGATATGCCGAAGCTTGCGCCGATCTCTGTCCGGATCTTCCGATGTCACCAGCGTGACGGAGATCGCGCGCGCCACCCGTTCCTGCGCTTTCTCTTCGCCGGGCAGCGCCAGATGACCGTCGCCGTTGACCCATTCGGGCTCGCCCTCTGGCGCTGTTTCCGGCTCGACCAAGCTCGTATCGAGAGGCGCTCCATTCGATGGCGCATCTGCAATGTCATATTCATCCGGCAGGGACGGCTCCAGCGGCAGCTCGTCAAAGCCCGGTGGCGGGGCGCTTGCCAGCGCTGCCATTATGGCATCAGGCGGCTCAGCAGCGCTTTCCGCCCAGGCGGGCTCAATGTCATCATGAGGCTCGGGAAAGCTGTCATCGGGTAAGGCGGCGTTGAAATCGAGGCTGAGCGCCTCGGCGATGATTTGCGGATCGCCGCGGCTTTCGTCATAGCGGCCGTGGATCAGCACGATTTCGCCCTCGTCCAGG
>JAAXID010000263.1:6208-37635 GCA_012270545.1 Anaerolineae bacterium
CGGCGCTATCGTGCCAGTCCTCCAGGCTGAGCACCGCCATCATGTCGCCGTTGCGGGTGGTGATCTTGCGCACGGCGGTCACTTCCCCGGCGACGTGCACCGTTTCCGCTTTGGTCAGCGATGGACTTTTAAGATCAGAAATCTTTTGGAGATTCTGCTTTTCGAGCAGATGCCGATGACGGTCGACGGGACGCCCGCTGAGATAAAGACCAAGCAGTTCCTTTTCCCATTTGAGCAGTTCGCGGGCGCTTAGCTCCCGCACGTGTCTGAAATCTCTGAGCAGATTGTCGTCGCCGGCGGCCGCCTCGCCGAACATGATCATTTGGCCGACTTCCTGGTCGCGATGATAATTGCTGCTGTAGCTAATGATGCCATCGAGCGCCGCCATCAGAGCGGCTCGGGCGCCAAAACCCGCGAGAGCGCCGACCTTGATCAAGCTCTCCAGCGAGCGTTTGCCCAGCTTGCGCATATCGATTCGTTTGCAGAAATCGGCAAGACTGCTGAAAGGCGCTTCTCCCCGCTCCTCGATCAGGTCCTGGAGGGCGCGCGCGCCGGCGTTCTTGACCGCGCCCAGGCCAAAGCGAATGGCGCGCCGACCATCTTCCCCCATCTCGATGTCGAAGTCTAATTGACTGCGATTGACATCGGGCGGCAGGATGAGGATGTTCAAGCGGCGGCATTCTTCCAAAAAGGTCGAGACTTTGGAGAGGTCGTCGCGCTGCACGCTGAGCAGAGCGGTCATGTACTCTTCAGGGTAGTGGCACTTGAGATAGGCCGTCTGCACAGTGATGACGGCGTAATCGGCGGCGTGGGCTTTGTTGAAGCCGTAATTGGCGAAGAATTCGATCATGTCGAAGATTTCTTCAGCCGTCTCTTCGTCGATGCTGTTTTGGGGACCGCGCTCCCTGAAGATCGCCCGATGTTTGTTGAGCTCCTGCGGCAATTTCTTGGAGACGGCTTTGCGCATCAGATCGGCTTCGCCCAGTTCGTAGCCAAATAGCTCACCGGCGATCTCCATGATCTGCTCCTGATAGACGCAGATGCCGTAGGTTTCCGCCAGAATCGGCTCGAGCTTCGGATGCAATGTCGTGATTTCTTCCTCGCCGTGCATGCGCCGGCAGTACTGGGGAATGAATTCCATCGGGCCTGGGCGATAGAGCGAGATGGCGGCGACAATGTTTTCAAAGACGCGTGGCCGCATCTGCCGAAGCATTTGCTGCATGCCGCCGGATTCCACCTGAAAGACACCGATGGTGTTGCCCTCGCTAATCATGCGAAAGGCGTCATCGAGCAGTGTGCGTTGTTCATCGCTCTCAGCTTCTTCGTGGCGATAGGGAATGCTGTCGATGCTGTAGTGGAGGCCGCGATGGCGCGCGATCAGTTCGCAGGCTTTGCGCATGATGGTGAGCGTTGACAGACCGAGGAAATCCACCTTGAGCAAGCCAATATACTCGGCGGTCTCCATGGGGAACTGCGTCACCGCGCTCAGCGCCCCGCCAGAGGGGTCTTTGCCGGTGATGCGATGCAGCGGCACGAGGTCCACCAGGGGGCGATCGGCGATGATGACGCCGGCGGCATGCGTGGAGGCGTGGCGCGTCATGCCTTGCAGTTCGATGGCGGTGTCGATCACGCGTTGCAGTTCGGCATCGCTATTGTAAAGATCAAGCAATTCCGGATTGCCATCGACATATTCGCGAATTTTCTTTTGGCGGGCTTCTTGCGGGATCATGGCAGCGGCGCGATTGATCAAGCCAAGGTCGACATCAAGAGCGCGCCCGACATCGCGGACGGCGGCTTTGGCGCCCATCGTACCAAAGGTGATGATGGCGGCGACCTTGTCCTCTCCATATTTTTGGGCGGCGTAGGCGATCATCTCGCCGCGGCGGTCATCGGGATAATCCAGATCGATATCGGGCATGGTGATGCGCCCGGGATTGAGGAAGCGCTCGAAAAGCAGGCCATTCTGAATCGGGTCGATATTGGTGATGCCGAGGCTGTAAGCGACCAGGCTGGCGGCGCCCGACCCGCGGACGTTCCACCAGATATCGGCTTGGCGGGCAAATTCGCAGAGGTCCCAGACGATCAGGAAATAGGCGTCGAAGCCCATGCTGTGAATGATGTTGAGCTCGCGCTCAATGCGTTCGGTGAAGACGGGGTCGTCAGGCCAATCGGCGCCGAAGCGCCATTCCATGCCCATCTCGATCAAATGTCGTAAGTAGCTGTGCTCATCGTAACCAGCCGGCACCGAAAAGACGGGCAGGTGATAGCCCTTTGGCGCCAGGTCGATCGCGGTCATGTCGGCGATCTTGAGCGAGTTGGCGAAGGCTTCATCGATCAATTCAGGCGGCAGTCCCGCGAAGCCGGCGCGCATTTCAGAAGCCGACTTGAGATAGTAGCTGTTGAAAGGCTCCATCTTCATCCGGTCCAGCGCGGACTTGAGGGAGCTGGTTTGGATGCAGAGGAGGGTGTCATGCGCTTCTGCATCGCCCTGGTTGACATAGTGCACATCATTGGTGGCGAGCAGCTGCACGGCGCTATGGCCACCCTTGCGATATTCGCAGAGCCAGCGGTTCAGCCCGCTCAGCGCCGGTATGTCGTGCCCCTGCAATTCGAGGTAGAAGTTCTCGGCGCCGAAGACGTCTTGATACCAGCCGATTTGCTCGCGCGCGACGCGATCGTCCCCACTCGTGACGAGGCGCGGTATCTCGGCAGCGAGGCAGCCGCTGGTTGCGATAATGCCCTCTGCATGCGCCGCCATAAATTCCTTGTCGATACGCGGTTGATAATAGAAGCCCTCGAGCTGCGAGGCCGAGGCTATCTTGAGCAGGTTTTGATAGCCGGTCATGTTCTTCGCCAGCAGCAGCATATGATAAGGACTGCGGTCGAGACGCGGATCGCGATCGGTCATGCCGCGGCGCGCGAGGTAACCTTCCATGCCGATAATCGGTTTGATGCCGGCCTCGCTGCAAGCGCGGTAGAAATCAAGCGCCCCGAACATGACGCCATGATCGGTGATGCCCAAGGCGGGCATTTCCAATTGCTGCGCGCGCTCAACAAGCGTCTTGATTCTGCTTTGACCATCAAGCAGAGAGAACTCGCTGTGGACGTGGAGATGGACGAAATCGCTTGTCATGATATCGAAGTTTATCTGCGTCGATACGGGTTTCAAATGGCGAAGGATAGGCGTATTATAGCACTCGACGGACCAGGGCGTCCGCGGAAAATCTCGCGCTTGAAGAAGTCAAAAAGTCAGTCGAATCCTTGAGAACTCATGCCCGAATTGCCAGAAGTTGAGACGGTTGTACGTGGCCTGCGCGCGCCCTTGATCGGGCGGCGGATCGAGCGAATGTGGCAGGATTGGGCCTCGACGATCCACTCGCCGGCGCCGGATGAGTTCGCAGCGCGCGTGGCCGGTCAGCGGGTGCGGGCGCTCAATCGACGGGGGAAATACATCCTGATTGCGCTGGAGCATGACACACTAGTGATTCACCTGAAGATGTCGGGGCGTCTCTACGTGGCAGATTCAGATGAAGTTCATGCTGCCGACAGATGGGTGCATGTGCGCTTTGATCTGGATGGCGGGCGGCAGCTGCGATTTTCCGATTTGCGCAAGTTCGGCCGGGTTTATCTGAGCGACGATGTCGACAGTTTGCTGAGCCATTTGGGGCCGGAGCCACTCAGCGACGACTTTACGCTGGAGGGGTTTCGCGGAGGGATGCGCGGACGGAAACGGGCGATCAAATCACTGCTGATTGAGCAGGCCTTTGTAGCGGGCGTGGGCAATATCTATGCGGACGAAGCATTGTTCCGCGCCGGCATTCACCCGGCGACAGGAGTTGATCTCTTGACTGAGAGCGACACCGAGCTGCTGCATCAAACGATACGCGCTGCGCTGCGGGCGGGCATCGAGCATGAAGGCGCGAGCATCAATTGGTATCGCAAGCCGGATGGCGACAAAGGCGAATCGCAGAATCACTTTTACGCCTATGGCCGGACGAACCTGCCCTGCCGGCAGTGTGGGACGGCGATCAACAAGATTCGGGTGGCGCAGCGGGGAACACATTTCTGTCCGCAATGTCAGCCGGAGCGGCTGTAAAATACTGAGCACAGAAGCACTGAGATCGTGGGCATGAGTCAGTCAGTGTTCAAGCTCGCTCGGGATTATCGGCCATTGCGTCTTCCGCTTTGACGATAAGGCGGCCGCCCTCATCTTGGGTCAGGCGACCGGCGGGCGTCGTGGCGTCGTGCGGGAAGAATAGCAGCGCCTTCTTTTCCAGCGCCCATTTCTGCCAGTGGCGCTTGGTTTCCAGGGTCACCAGCGGCTCCACGTCAAAAGCGGACATCCAGGCGAGGCGCTCGAAGTGCACAGCCAGCGATGCCATATCGCAAAGGAAGGCGGCTTGCTCCCCGCCGCTCTCGATACGGACGCTCATGTGGCCGGGTGTGTGACCAGGCGTCACGATTGCCGATACGCCTGGCGCGATTTCTGCGTCGCCATCCAGCAAACGCAACTGTCCGGATTCATGGAGCGGGACGTAATTATCTGGCCGATAGGTGCCGCGCGTTCGTTCGTTGAGATTGGTCGCGTCTTCGTATTCGCGGCGCTGCGCCAGGTATTCGGCATTGGGGAAAGCGGGCGCACGCGAACCATCGGCATCGAGGCGGAAATTGCCAGTGCAGTGGTCATCGTGCAAATGCGTGTCGATGACGATGTCGATATCCCCCGCCGACAGGCCAATGGCGGCGAGACCCCGGTGCGTGCCATCATACTCGGCTATGTGCAGGAAACGGCGCTGCGAGTCGCTAAGGTTATTGCCGAAGCCGGTATCAACGATGATGTTTTTCCCGGCGGCGCGAATGAGCAGGTTGTGCGTGGCGGCGCGGACCAAATGGCGTTCGTCGGCGGTATAACGGCGCGACCAGAGCACGCGCGGCACCAAGCCAAAGAGACCACCCGGGTCCATGTAGACAGTCGCGTCGTTAAAGAGACAAACAGCAATATCGCCGATTTGAAACATCACGTTGGCACGTCAGCCGGCTTGCTGGAACTTGCCCGACAGGTTGTCTTCGCGCATGTGGCAGTGCTTGTATTTCTTGCCGCTGCCGCACCAGCAAGGTTTGTTGCGGCCCGGGCGCTTGCTGTTTCTGCGCACGGTTTGCTGCGTCGGGCGCTCGCTGTTGCCCATGTGCAATTCGGGCCGATACTCACGCATTTCACGGCGGCGCTGCGGCGTCTGCACGACGGCGGGCTGGACCAGGAAGATCTGACGTGAGGCGATTTGCCGGTAGGTATCCTCAACCACGCGGAACATCTGGAAACCCTGCCGCTGATATTCAACCAGGGGGTCCTTCTGGGCGATCGCTTGCAAGCCGATGCCTTCGCGCAGGATATCGAGATCGGTCAGGTGCCGCTGCCAAAAGTGATCGAGCGAGCGGATCACCGTTTGGCGTTCGGCGATTTCCGTCAGTCCTTCGCGCGCCTCTTCCAATTGCGCCGCTTTTGCTTGGAGCAACTGGCTGGCATGGGCGCTGATTTGAGCGGTGACATCGTCTTGCTCGAGCTCTTCTAATGCCTCGGCGGTAATCGTCTCGGGCAGGGGCAAACCAGTGCTGGCGAGCTGCTGGTACATCGCGCCGGCTTCCAGATGCTCGCCTTCGTGATCGGCGGCGAAAGCCTCTTCGACGGCGGCGGCGATCTGATCCTCGACCATGGCGAGATAATCGGTGTGCAGTTGCTCGGTGTCTTTTTTCAGCCAATCGAGGCGCTGCCCGTAGATGATTTCGCGCTGGCGATTGACGACATCATCGTATTCGACGACGCGCTTGCGAATATCGAAGTTGTGGCCCTCGACGCGGATCTGCGCCTGCTCGATGGACTTGCTGATCATGCCGTGCTGGATCGCTTCGTCTTCGGGGAAGCCGGCCGTTTTCATCAAGCGCTTGACGTTGTCGTTGGCGAAGCGCTTCATCAGATCATCATCGAGGCTGAGGTAAAAGCGGGATTCGCCGGGGTCGCCTTGACGGCCCGAGCGCCCGCGCAACTGGTTATCGATGCGGCGTGCTTCGTGCCGTTCAGTGCCGAGCACAAACAGTCCGCCGGCCTCCAGCACAACTTCGCGATCGCGCGCCACCAGCTTCTCGGCCTCAGCCAGCGCTTTCTTCCATTGGGCATCGCTGGCGGCGGTGAGGTCGATGCCCTGCCGGCGCAGCGCCTGACGCGCCAAGCCTTCTGGATTGCCGCCGAGCAAGATGTCGACGCCGCGTCCCGCCATATTGGTGGCGATGGTGACGGCGCCCGGTCGGCCCGCTTGAGTGATGATCTCGGCTTCTTTCTCGTGCTGCTTGGCGTTGAGCACTTCGTGTTTGATGCCGGCTTTGTTCAGATACTGGCTGAGCCGCTCCGAAGTCTCGACGGCGACGGTGCCGACGAGGATGGGCTGGTTGCGCTCATTGCGCTCTTGAATCGTCCCGACGATGGCATTCCACTTCGAGGTTTCGTTAACGTAGATCAGGTCGTTGTCATCGACGCGGATGACCGTGCGGTGCGTGGGAATGGGTACGACATCGAGCTCGTAGGTCTTCTCGAACTCTTCCGCTTCGGTGAGGGCGGTGCCGGTCATGCCTGCCAGCTTATCGTACATGCGGAAGAAATTCTGGAAGGTGATGGTCGCCATGGTGATGTTTTCGCGGCGGATCTGCACGCCTTCCTTGGCTTCGATCGCCTGATGGAGCCCCTCGGAGAAACGGCGTCCGGGCATCAGGCGGCCCGTGAAATCATCGACGATGACGACTTCGCCGTTCTGCACGATATACTCTTTGTCGTTCTCATACAGCGTCTGCGCGCGCAAGCAGTTATCGAGGTAAGGCAGCATTTCGGCGTTGTCGGGGTGATAAAGCTGATGCAGGCCGAGCGCCTTTTCTACCTTTTCCACGCCCCCCTCGGTCAAGTAGACGATGCGGTCGCCGATATCGAGCACGAAGTCGCCGTCGGGTTCTTCCACCTCGACGCTGTCTTCGCTGCTCTTCTTGAGTCGCTTGACGATGGAAGCGAATCGGCGATAGAAATCCGAGGGCTCGTCGGAGGGACCGGATATGATTAGTGGCGTGCGCGCTTCGTCGATGAGAATGTTATCGACCTCGTCGACGATGGCATAGCGCAATTCACGCTGCACCAGGCGGTCATGCGCGAGCACCATATTATCGCGCAGGTAATCGAAGCCGAATTCGTTGTTGGTGCCGTAGAGGATATCGGCCTCGTAGGCATCGCGTCGGCTGATCGGGCGCAGGTTCTGATACCGGGCGTCATCGGAGATGAAGTCGGGATCGAAAAGGAAGGAGCCGCTGTCCGGTCCCCCGCCGGTGTTCTGGATGACGGCGGCGGAGAGACCCAGCAGGTGATAAATCGGTCCCATGAATTGCAGACCGTGTTTGCTCAGGTAGTCGTTTGGCGTAACGAGATGGGCGCCCCGCCCTTCCAAGGCGTTCAGATAAAGCGGCAAGGTGGCGACGAGTGTCTTGCCTTCGCCCGTTTTCATCTCGGCGATGCGCCCTTCGTGTAAGACGATGCCGCCGATGAGCTGCACATCGTAGTGGCGCAGCCCGATGGTGCGCACGGAGGCTTCGCGCACGAGGGCAAAGGCTTCGATCATGATGTCTTCAAAGCGGGCGCCGTCAGCTAGCTGGGCTTTGAAGTCGGCGGTCCGGGCTTTCATCTGCTCGTTGCTGAGCTTCTGCATCGCCGCTTCCAGCGCATTGATCTGGTCAACCGACTCCTGATAGCCGGAGAGCGCTTTCTCCATTGGGTCGCCGAAAACTTTCTTGACGATGTTGCGGAACATAAATCCTCGCGCGGTGTTGGATCTTTGGCTACCTGCGATTATAGCATACGGAAGGCGCCCGCCCTCGGGCAGAGCCTGAAAACGGGTTGAGAGCGGTTCAAGGTTTGGTCTTCGTCTGCAGCTTGCGCCAAAGCCGGCTGATTTGACGGCGGAAGAGCAGCCAGATGACAAAGAGAACGGCAGCGCCAATATAGAAGAACAGCAGGATGTCCTGATTCTGCGCCGCTTCGCTGCCGATTGCCACGAAGATGTAGGTCGGTATGAGACCGCCGCTGAAGGAAACCGCTATATAAACGGTCAGGCGAATATGCCCCAAGCCGACGGCATAGCTTATGAAATCGTATACCGAGAAGAGCAGTAGACGCGCCGCCAGCAAGGACTTCCAATCATCGAGGTGGCGCTCATAAAATTCATCAATGCGTGCCATTGCGGCGGCGCCGACAAAGCGCTTGACGATGCGCCGGCCGAGCAGGCGCGCGATCAATACGTTGACTGAGCCGCCGATGACCTCACCCAGGACCGAATAGAGCGTGCCGGGTATAACACCGAAGAGGATGCCGGAAGCGAATTGAATGGGACCGGCGGAGAGCGGGGCGAAAGTGAAGGTCAACGCTTTAATGGCGATATAGACCAGTGGTCCCCAGATACCAGCGCCTTCGACCATCAAGGCCAGTTCAGCGCCCCCGATGGATTGGACGAGCAAGTAGAGCGCGGTCAGCAGCGCGAGGAAGCCGAGCCCGCCGAGCACAAGCGCGCGGGTTGAGAGTTCCGGCCTGGACTTTTCTGAATTGCTTGAGCCCGGATGTTTCGTTTTACTCATTGAAGAGCGCACCGACGCTCCTGCCTTCGTGCGCGCGCAGGATCACCTCGCCAAGCAAGGGCGCGATGGAAAGCACTGTCATGTTGGGCAGCTTTCTTTCAGGCGCGATGGGCAGGGTGTTGGTGAAAACGACCTCGCGCAGATCGAGGGCGGCCAGTCTTTGACAGGCTTCGTCGGTCAGGAAGGGATGGGTGAAGGCGAAGAGCACATCTTTGGCGCCGTAGTCGCGCACGACATTCACCGCGCGGACGACGCTGCCGGCTGTGTTGACTTCATCATCGACGAGCAAGACATTCTTGCCTTCGACATTGCCGATCAAGGATAGCGCTTGCGGGCTCTCGGCATCCCCGCTGCGGCGCTTTTCGACGAAAGCCAGGGGCACGCCCAGGTGTTCCGCCCAATTCCGCCCCTGCTTGGCGAAGCCCAAATCGGTGGATACGACGACCAGGTCATCCAATTCGCCGCTGCGCATCTTGCCGATAATGTAATCGCTCAACAAATGAAAGGCGGTGAGCGCATCGCCCGGGACATCGAAGAACCCCTGAATCTGACCGGCGTGCAGGTCGATCGTCATATAGCGATCGATGCCGGCCGTCTCCATCATGTTGGCGATCAGCCGAGCGGTAATGGGCACGCGCGGCTGATCCTTCTTGTCGGAGCGGGTATAGCTCATATAGGGCACGACCAGATTGATGCGCCAGGCGGAATCGCGCTTGAGGGCATCGATCATGATCAGCATTTCCATGAAGTTTTCGTGTACGGGCGATGCCATCGTCTGCACGAGGTAGACGTCTTTCCCGCGGACGCTCTCTTGTAGCTTGATGAAGATATTCTCATTGGAGAAGACAGTGCGGAAATAGGCGCCCGGCTTGATGTTGTATTCGGATACGGCACAGATGTAGTCGACAATCTCGCTGCCCAACTCCTGCGAAGCGCTGCCGGAGAAGATTTTCATCGAGCCGAAGCGCATGGTGGACGACTGCTCTTGTTCTTCCTGCTCATCTTCGAGGGGCGGCTCCGGGTGGAACTTGGCGCCGGGCACTTTAACGATGTCGGTCATTTGCATCTGTTTCACGATCACTCCAAACGACTACTCCGGCAAATGCCGAACTCCCCCAGTTGTCGGTCGGCGGCAGTCTGCGGATCGATTTCGCGCTAAGTGATACGCTTGATGATACCAGCAAGTTCAGGCGGCGGGATAGTGTCAATGAGTCGCTGATAAAGAGAGGCTTTGAGAAGCGCTTCCCATTCCTTGAAAATGTGTGACTTGCGTCGGGCGGCGAGGAGCTCGCGTTTGCGCATACTTGTCGATGTTTGAGTGCGGCCGCCGGCCGGCGAAAGCAAGGAACGCCCATCTGCGCTAGATGAGCGTTTCCATGGCAATTGCTGACGCGACTAGATATGCGTCGCGATTTTGCTGACGATCTTGCCTTTGGGCTTGAAGCCAGTGATCCGTTCCACCGCTTCGCCGTCTTTGAAGAGGATCAAAGTCGGGATGCCCATGATGCCAAAGTTCATCAGGATATCCTGGTTCTGGTCGGCATCGACTTTGGCGACGCGTAGCTTGCCTTCGTACTCGTTGGCGATTTCATCGACGATCGGAGCGATCATCTTGCAGGGGCCGCACCACTCCGCCCAGAAATCGACCAGCACCGGCGTGCTGCTATCGAGCACTTCACTCTGGAATTCATCTTGGTTGACGTCAAATGTCTTCTTGCCCATCTCTGTTTGTCTCCTGTGGTCTCAGATGTTGCGGGTGACCCGCAAAGCTGCTTCTCGAATATCTGTCTTTAAGACATAGGGCATGGCAAACATCTTACATCAGAAACGCGTTTGACACAGCGATGACTTGGCGGTAGAAAGACCAACCCCTCCCCCAGCCCCTTCCCGCCATCTTTAATGGCACGTAGACACCGCCACTTTTGGGGACATCCATGGCCTTGAGGCAGGGAGCCGAGACGTAGGATTCAGCGCAGAAGAGAACTACTGCTTTGAAGCGCAAACTACCGCTTGCGATGGACAGCGCGGTTTGTCAAAGATTGCGGCGCATGATAGCATTCAGCGTATTCGCAACTATTCCGAGCGAAATTGGCGTTCCTGGCAAAATGAACGACGAACGGCAGTTGCCTAATCTCACAAACCGGCAGGAGGACATTCTCACCTGCATCGTGCAGGCTTATTCGGAAAAGCCGGAACCGGTCGGCTCGCGTTATTTGGTCGAGAATTACGAACTTAATATCAGCTCGGCGACTGTGCGCAACGAGATGGCACGGCTGGAAGAAATGGGCTATATCGTCGCGCCGCATACATCGGCCGGGCGCGTGCCGACAGCGGCCGGCTTCCGCTATTTTGTGCGCCGGCTCTTGCAGACGCGCAGCTTGACCCGCGGCGAGCAGAGCCATATCTCCGAGCGGGTCGGCACTTTGCAAGCCGGCATGGAACAGTGGATGCGGCGAACGGCTGCCTTGCTAGCGCGCTCGGTGCGGACGGCGTCGATTGTGACGCCGCCAATCTCGCAGGCGAATTCCTTCAAGCATCTGGAGTTGATCTCGATTCAGGGACGGCTGGCGCTGATGGTGTTGGTTTTGAATAGCGGCAGCGTGCATCAGCGCATGTTGACGCTGGCGGAACCGGTACCGCAGAGCAAGCTGGGCGAGGCGGCCAAACGCGTCAACGAGACCTGCGCCGGTTTGGGCGCGCAGCAGGTGCGGCTGCGCAGCAACAGCCTGCCGATGCTGGAGCGCGAGGTGGCGGAGCTGACGGCCGAGCTGATCGAGAATGTGGACAACAATCGGTCGGGTTTCATTTATCGCGATGGCTTAAGCCAGATCATTGAGAGCTTCGCCGATGAAGAAGGGGCGCAGCAGGCAATCCGGATTCTGGAAGAGCACACGGTGCTTAACGCGCTGCTCAGCGATATGCTCGATCGCTTGCCCGCCGATGCCAGCGAGCAAGTCGATGTGCAGGTGGTGATCGCAGGTGACGGGCGCTACGAAGATCTCAGCCGCTTGAGCATGGTGCTGAGCCGCTATGGCGATCCGGAGAAGATGAGCGGCGCCGTGGGTGTGCTGGGTCCGACGCATATCAATTACGGGCGGGCGATCAGCACCGTGCGCTATGTTTCGAACTTGATGACCAATGTGCTGACGACCCTGTATCAGGATGGCATGGAAGACGCGGGGCAGCCCAGCGTAAGTTAATTGAACACAACAAACCTGTCTAAGCCACCGAGGACACTGAGGGAACAGAGAACACAGAGAGACTTAGTGGTTTACAGTAATCGCTATGCAATCTGGAATTATTTTGATTTTGCAAACATATAAGATTTATTAGACTTCGCCCGTAATCCTCGAAATACCGCATCTTCCCTAATATAATGCCGTCTATTCTGATGCTGGTCATATATGGACCAGGCATAATGATGAGGTAAAGCAGAATCTTCAGGCTGTACTGTCACAGGGATAATCTATGAGCGATGTCAAGAATCCGGCCGATGAGTTGGAGCGCGATGAAACGCCCCCCGAGGAGGCGGCCGAACCGGCCGACGAATCGATCGCCGAGCAAGACGCCGAGCCGGTAGCGACGCCGGCGGCGGAGTTCGAGCTGCCGGAAGGCGCGAATCTGCTGCAAATGCTGATCGAGGCACAGAAGGAAGCCAGGATCAACGAAGATGGCTGGCAGCGCGCCCGCGCCGAATTCGCCAACTACAAGAAGCGAAACGAGCGTGAACGGCGCGAACTCTTTCAGCGGGCGGCGCTTGACACCCTGAAGTCGCTGCTGCCCATTATCGATGATTTTGACCGCGCCTTCGAGAGCGTGCCGGCAGCTTTCAGCGAGGATCCCTGGATCGGCGGAGTCTCAATGATCCAGCGCAAATTCAGGACCTTGCTGGAGCAGTACGAGGTTGAGGCGCTGGACCCGACCGGCGGACCCTTCGACCCCAATCTGCATCAGGCGATCGGCGCCGAAGACAGCGATGAGGTGGAGAGCGGTCACGTGATCGAGACGCTGCAAAAGGGATACCGCGCCGGCGAGCATGTGTTGAGATTGGCGCTGGTGAAAGTCGCCAATTAGGCGCCCAGACGACAGGACAGCCTGAAGATGACCAGAGAAGGACAGGAGAAACGAAATGGGAAGAATAATCGGAATCGACCTTGGCACAACTAATTCGGTCGTCGCTGTGATGGAAGGCGGCGAGCCCGCCGTGATTCCTTCATCCGAGGGCGGCAATCTGATCCCGTCAGTGGTCGCTATCAACACCAAGACCGGCGAGCGGCTGGTGGGACGGGTGGCGCGCAATCAGGCGGTGGTCAATCCGGAGAATACGGTGTTCTCGGTTAAGCGCTTTATGGGCCGCAAGTTCAGCGATCCGGAAGTGAGCGATGCCGCAAAGCTGGTGCCCTACAGGGTATCGGCAGCGTCGAACGGCGATGTGCGGATCCGTCTGAACGATCGTGACTACAGCGCGCCAGAAATTTCCGCGATGGTGCTGCAGAAGATCAAGGCGGACGCCGAAGCCTACCTGGGCGAGACGGTCGATCAAGCGGTAATCACCGTGCCAGCATACTTCAATGACGCGCAGCGGAACGCCACCAAAGACGCCGGCAAGATCGCCGGTTTGGAAGTGCTGCGGATCATCAATGAGCCGACTGCTTCGAGCTTGTCCTATGGATTGGGCGACCGCAACGAGGGCATCATCGCTGTATACGACCTTGGTGGCGGCACCTTCGACATCTCGATTTTGGAGGTGGCCGATGGCGTCTTCGAGGTGAAATCGACCAACGGCGATACATACCTGGGCGGCGACAATTTCGATGACAGGGTCATCAACTGGATCGCGGAAGCATTCAAGCAGGAGAACGGCATCGACCTGCGGCAGGACCGGCAGGCGCTGCAGCGGCTGAAAGAAGCGGCGGAGAAGGCGAAGATCGAACTCTCGACCACGCTCAATGCCGAAGTCAACCTGCCCTTCATCACCGCCGATGCCAGCGGACCGAAGCATCTCAACATGAGCCTGTCGCGCGCCAAGTTGGAAAGCCTGGTGGACGAACTTGTGCGCAAGTCTATCGAGCCCTGTCGGCAAGCGCTGAAGGACGCGGGCCTGTCGACCAGTGATGTGGATGCGGTGCTGCTGGTCGGCGGCATGACGCGGATGCCGGCGATTCAGGAAGCGGTCAAGGATTTCTTCAGCAAGGAGCCGACCAAGGGCGTCAACCCGGATGAGGTGGTCGCCTTGGGCGCGGCCATACAGGCGGGCGTCTTGGGCGGCGATGTCAAAGACATATTGCTGCTGGATGTGACGCCGCTGACGCTGAGCGTCGAGACGCTGGGCCGCGTGGCGACGGCGATGATCGACCGCAATACGACCATCCCCAGCAAGAAGTCCCAAGTGTACTCGACCGCCGCCGATAATCAGACGCAGGTGGAGATTCATATCGTGCAGGGCGAGCGGCCGATGGCGGAAGACAACAAGTCGCTGGGCAAATTCATTCTCGATGGCATCCCGCCGGCGCCGCGTGGCCTGCCGCAGATCGAGGTAACCTTCGATATCGATGCGAACGGCATTCTCAACGTAAGCGCCAAGGACAAAGCGACCGGGCGCGAGCAGGCGATCACGATCACGGCGAGCAGCGGCCTGTCGGACGACGAAGTCGAGTCGATGGTGGCCGAAGCCGAGAAATTCGCCAGCCAGGATGCCGAGCGCAAAGAGCAGGCCGAAGTCGACAATCAGGCCGAAGCCGCGATATTCCAGGCTGAGAAGCTGATCCGCGAGCATAAGGACAAGCTGCCGGAAGAGGCGGTTCAACAGACGGAAGAGAAGATCCAGGCGGTGCGGGCGGCGAAGGAGAGCAAGAACATCGCCGAAATCAAGGCGGCGACGGAAGCGCTGATGGCGCAGCTGCAGACGCTGGGCGCGCAGATGTATCAAGAGGAGGCGCCGGCGCCGGATGGTCAGCCCGCCCCAGAGACGGATGACGAAGATGTCATCGATGCCGAGTTCACGGAAACGTAGACGCCGCCAGCCCTAGCCCCCCTCCCCAAAAAATGAGGAGGGGGGATCAAACGCCGCGAGAAAAGATAGGATCATATTTATGCCAAGAGATTATTACGATGTGCTCGGTGTAGCGCGGGGCGCTGAAAACAGCGAAATCAAGAGCGCCTTCCGCCGTTTGGCGCGGCAGTATCACCCTGATGTCAGCCAGGAAGCCGACGCCGAGGCCAAGTTCAAAGAGATCAACGAAGCCTACGAAGTGCTTTCCGATGATGACAAGCGGGCGCGCTACGACCGCTTCGGCCATGCCGGCGTCAATGGAAGCGGCAGCGGATTCCCTGGCGGCGTGGGTGGTTTCGGCGGATTCGAAGACATCTTTGATATCTTCAATAGCGCGTTTGGCGAACAACCGCGCGGGCGCCGTCGCGGGCCGACGGCCGGGCGCGACCGCCGTGTTGATGTGACGATCGACTTTGTGGAGGCGGTTTTCGGCGTCGAGAAAGAGGTCGAGTTTCAGCGGCTGGAAAGCTGCGACAGCTGTGACGGGACGGGCGCGGCGAAAGGATCGCGTCCATCGACCTGCGGCACCTGCAATGGCAGCGGTGAAGTGCGTCAGGTGCAGCAGACTTTTCTCGGCTCTATGGTGCGGGCGCAGACCTGCCCCCACTGCGGCGGCAAGGGACAGGTAATCAGCAATCCCTGCCGCAACTGCGATGGCTCGGGGCGCCGACGCAAGCGCGCCGTCCTCAATGTGAAGATTCCCGCCGGCGTCAGCGAAGGCATTCAAATTCAAGTGCGGGGCGATGGCGATGCCGGCGAAAGAGGCGCCCCGCCTGGCAACCTGTTCGTTGTGGTGCATGTCAAGGACCACGTCTATTTCAAACGCAAAGAGAATGACATCATCCTCGACATTGGCATCAATATCGCGCAAGCGACTTTGGGCGATCGAATCAGCGTGGATACGGTCGATGGACCGGTCGAGCTCAATATCCCGCCGGGTGTGCAGACCGGCAAAGTCTTTCGTCTGCGTGGCAAGGGAATCCCGCGTTTGCGCTCCGATGGCAGCAATTCGGGCCGGGGCGATCAAATGGTCTACGTGCAGGTGGAAACGCCGACAGAATTGACCGAGCGGCAGCGCGAGCTGTTCGAGCAACTGGCAGAGACCCTCGGACGCGAGAATGCGCCACGAACTGGTGGTCGCGGATTCTTTGACAAGGTGATGGATTACCTCGCCGGCGATGAGTAAAATGCCGACGCTATGAGCCGTTGGATAGAAATTAGCTTGCGCGCCGACGGCGAGAGCGCCGAAGCCATCGCCGAAGTGCTGACGCGTTATGGTCATCAGGGCGTCTCCATCGAGCAGGCGGGCATCCCGCCCGATACCTGGGACGAGAGCGAAGTCCCAGCGCCACAACAGCTGATGCTGCGCGCCTACATCCCCGACGATGATAAACAAGAAGCGACCAAGCAAGAATTGGAAGCGGCTCTGGGGCATATGCGGCTGATGTACCCGATGCCACAGCCTGCCTATCAGACGCTGAACGAGGAGGACTGGGCGGAAGCCTGGAAAGTGCATTATCAACCCTTGCGAGTTGGGCAGCGGCTATTGATCCGACCGCTTTGGATTGATATCGAGCCTGCGCCGGCTGATATCGAGATCGCGCTGGATCCGGGGATGGCTTTTGGTACAGGCGCCCATCCAACGACGCAGCTCTGCCTGGAAGTGCTCGAAGGGCTGATTGAACCGGCGCAGGATGTGCTCGACCTCGGCTGTGGCAGCGGCATCCTGGCGATTGCGGCGGCGAAACTGGGAGCGCGTAAAGTGCTGGCGCTGGATATCGATCCCATCGCGGTTGATGCGACCGCCGACAACGCGCGAGCGAACGGCGTTGAAGACAAGATCATCGCCGAATGCGGCAGCCTGGAAACTGTGCTGGGCGCGGCGCGGCGCTTCGACTTGATGATCGTGAATATCCTGGCGCGCGTCATCATGCAGTTGACGGAGCGGGGGCTGGGCGAGATTGTGCGTCCGGGTGGCGCGGCGATTTTCAGCGGCCTCATCGACTCGCAGCTCGATGACGTGGAAGCGGCATTGCTGCGAACAGGGCTGCAGCCGTACGCGCGCCATCAGCGGGGAGATTGGATGCTGATCGAAGCGCGACGACCGGCGGACTAGCGATTCCTATGGCAGATCTCAGCGGCAAGGAACGCGCGGATTATGTGCGAGTGATGTTCGATCGCATCGCCGGACGCTACGACTTGCTCAATCGAATCATCAGTGGCGGGCAGGACATGAAGTGGCGGCGTTTCGTCGCCGAGGCGGCCGACCTGCCGGCGAATGGCCGCCTGCTCGATATCGCCACCGGGACGGGGGACATCGCCTTTGAGGCGCTGAAGCTGGCGCCAGGGACGCAGGCGGTGGGGGCCGATTTTGCCCTGGGGATGATGCGAGTCGGGCGGCGAAAAGCTCCCTATGGAGAGCGCGTCGCCTGGACCGGCGCTGATGCTCTGGCCCTGCCCTACGCAGACGGCAGCTTCGATGCGGTCGCTTCCGGTTACCTAATGCGCAATGTCGTCGATATTCCGCGGGCGCTTTCGGAGCAGTGGCGTGTTTTGAAGCCGGGTGGACGCATCGTGATACTGGATACATCGCCACCGCCGGATAACGCGCTCAAACCCTTTATCCTGCTGCACCTCAAGATCGGCGTGCCGCTGCTCGGGCGTTTGCTAGGCGGCAGCGCCGTCGGCGACGCCTATCGCTACCTGCCGGAATCAACTCAAGCCTTCAAAACGCCAGAAGAACTAAAGGAGTTGATCGAGAGGGCCGGGTTCGGCGCTGTACGATTCAGACGTTTCATGTTCGGCACGATGGCGGCGCACTGGGGCGTTAAGCGGATGGCAACGGGTCAAATGCAAGCGGGACGGAACTAAACTTGGCGAGGCATTTCGACAGGCAAACCATGAAGAAAAACGAGCCACCTTGCGATGACTCGTCCCTCAGTGCGTTTGCGGAAACATGCGATTGCTCCACAGACGATGGCGGTAAGATCAGGTGCGTACATTGTCCTTGTGACGATAAATGATACGCCCACGATTCATATCGTAGGGGCTCATTTCCACTTTTACGCGATCTCCCAACAAAATGCGAATATAGAATTTGCGCATCTTGCCCGATAAGTAAGACAGAACCCGGTGGCCATTGTCCAGTTCGACCATGAATTGTGTATTGGGCAAAGCCTCAATTACTGTACCTTCCACTTCGATCTTTTCTTCTTTCTTAGCCATATTCCTCCTATTGAGTGATCGTCGGCAAACAATTATAGCGCAAAAGATCCTTGCATACTATGTTAGCTGTGGATTTATTGGATGTAAGCGATTCCAGCATAGCAGCGAATGAACCGAGAGCATTGTATAGAACAGCAATTGGACAATCCGCCGCTTGCCCGTACCCATTGTTTTTCAGATGATTTAGCATGGAGCAGCTTGCAATCACTTGGATTGCCCGCTAAGGAAGTCGCGCCGCCCTTGCGTCCAGCGCCTGTTTAAGGCAGGAGAGCACCCTGGCTGGGAGCAGCCAGTGCGGACGCTGAGGGTATACAACTACGTTCGCCGAGCAAACGGACTTTGCTACATCTTGCGCTGGCGTCTGCGGGAGCGGCGGATCGCCTTTTTCTTTTCAATGCGCCGCAATTCACTCTTGGAGATATGCCAGCGTTTGCGCCTGACCGTGCTCAGGATGCCGGCGTTGGTCACGCGCTTGCGAAAACGCCGCAACAATTGCTCTTGACTCTCGCCGGGCTTTAGTCTGACCGAAGCCATGCCCTCCACCTTTGGTTCTTTATTTGTGCGAATGCCCTGCGCGAGCAGGACCACAAGTGTACAAGAGATTATTCTTGCGCAACAGGTTCAGTCTCGTCCCGCTCATCCAATTCGGCTTGTTCAACCGACTCCGCCTGCTCGGCTTCTCGCTGGGCGGCTTCCGCAGCGGCGGCGGCAACCAGCTCAAGCTGACGCGCTTCCCATTGCGCCTTTTCCGCGGCCGTCACTTCTGTCAGGCTCAACCCGAGGCGCTGTCTATCGGATTCCATGCTGATGATGCGCATCAGGAGCTTCTGCCCTTCGTAGAGATGACGCAGGGGATTCTCGTCGGGGTTTGCCGACATCTGGCTGACGTGAAGCAAGGCTTCAATGCCGGGATCCAAGCTGATGAAGGCGCCGAAGGACTCGAGGCGGCTGATAAGGCCCTCGACCAGCTGGCCGATGTGGTACATATCGTCAACCAGGCTCCAGGGATTGGGCTGCAGACGCTTGAGGCTCAAGCCGATACGTTGCCCCTGGTCGTCCAGATGCAGAACATAGACCTCGACCTCATCGCCCACGGCGACCACTTGGCTCGGATGGCGCACGCGACGCCAGGCCAATTCCGAAATATGGATCAAGCCGTCCGCCCCGCCGAGATCGACAAAGGCGCCAAAATCACAGAGGCCGCTGACGACGCCTTTGCGTGATGTGCCTTCAGCCAGTTCACGCAGCAAAGCCTGCTTGCGCGCGGCGCGGTTTTCCTGCTCGGCTTCCAACTGACTGAAGACCAGCCGGCGGCGCTTCCGGTTCACTTCGATAACTTTGACGGTGATGGCCTTCCCCACCAATTCCTGCAAGTGAGCGAGGCGTTCCTCTTCTTTGAGTCCGCGTGGCAGATCGAGCACATGGCTGGCCGGTACAAAGCCCCGCAGGTGACCAAAGCTGACGATTACACCACCCTTATTGATATCGGTGATTTCACCGGTCCACAAGGTCTCATCGTTCATAAGCTCTTCGGCGCGTATCCAATCTTCGTTCTGGCGCGCCTGAGCCGCCGAGAGGATCAGGTTGCCATCGCTATCGTTCAAATTAACGACGGCGACATTGAGCTCCGTATTCACCTGATAGTCGGCGGTGTGCATGCCCATACGTTCGATATCAGCGCGCGTGACGATGCCATCTTGCTTCCAGCCGATGTCGACGATCAGCCCCTGACTGTCAATTGAGAGTATTGTTCCGCTGACAATATCGCCCCGTTCGATCCGACTCTCGGCGAGGGATTCTTCCAAAAGCGCAGCGAAGTCCATTTCTTCGGCTGCGTCTCTCACTGCAGATTCTGATTGCATGTCCTAGCTATCTCCCCGTACGATTGACTTGCGAGAATTGGCGAGCGTTCGCAGGATAAAGACGACAAAGGCCAAGGATCCGAGCGCCCGCTGGCAGGGTATGAGCGCGGCGCGGTGTGGCAAAATAAAACCCGGTTTCAGTCGGCGCTGAACAACCAGGCTCGGATACCCCAGTTCGTCTGTGACTGCTAGACTAAACGAACGATCTAACCTCACCAAAAAATCGTGAGGGATTATACACAGTCGGCTAATGCCTGTCAACATTGGCAATCGGGAAACAAGCAAAATGCCCGCCAGCTGGCAGGCAGCCGGAGATTTGTCTGATTAGATTTTACGATGAGGCCTTTTCGTCCGACGCCGGTTCTTCCTCAGCGGCGGCATTTGTGGCTTCTTCATCCAAGCTCAGCGCGGATTCGCTAGCTTCGTCATCGGCCCCGTCGGCATCCGATTCGATGCCCTCTTCGCTATCTTCGTCATCGAGTTCCGTGCCCCAGCGCTGAGTGAATCCGACGCGGCGCTTTTCCGGTTCGAGATGGCTGATGCGCAAAGAGAGATGATCGCCCTTTTGCACATAGGAATAGGGCTCTTTCAGCGCGCCGTCTCCCATTTCGCTGAGATGCAACAGGCCTTCCAGCCCATCTTCGAGGGCGACGAAAGCGCCGAAATCCACCACATTCGTGACATAGCCTTCGACCAGCTGACCTTCGTGATAGCGGAATTGTGCATCGTCCCAGGGGTCGCTGAGCAGGCGTTTGCGGCTGAGCGCGATCCGGTTGGTCTCCCGGTCCAGATTCAGCACGTAAACTTCAATCTCTTCGCCGATATGCAGGATATCGCGCGGATGATCGACACGGTGCCAGGCGAGCTCGCTGACGTGAATCAGGCCGTCGGCGCCGCCAATATTGACGAATGCGCCGAAGTCACGTAGACCGGTGACGACGCCGTTGACCACATCGCCGACGTTCAACTCGGCGAGCAATTTGGCTTTGCGGCGGGCGCGCCATTCTTTCTGCGCCTCGCGTTCGCTGAAGATCAGCCGGCGCCGATCCTGATCCACCTCGATCACTTTGACACCGAGCGTGTTGCCAATCAGCTCTTGCATCGCCTCTCTGCGGTCAATCGACAAGTTGGTGGATACCAGGTGAGAACTGGGGATGAAGCCCTCCAGCCGGTTCCAGCGAACAAGCGCGCCGCCTTTGTTATAGCCGCTGACCTTGACATCGACGGCGTCTTGCGATGACAGCAGTTCGCGCGCTTTCTCCCAATCATAGCGCTGCAAGCCCATGTTGATCGAAACGATGAGGTTGTCGTTTTGATCGCGCGGGTTGACAACATAGACGGGCACGCTGGCGCCCGTGCTCAGGCTCGCGCGAAATTCATCATCCATGCGCTCAAGGTCTTGCGATGGCACGATGCCATCCTGCTTCGCCCCGAGATCAACTATGATTTCGCGTTCGTCAATTTGCAGAATTGTCGCTTCGCGGATTTCTCCGCGGCGCGGCGGCGTGTAAGAATAATCGAATGATGAGGCGAGCATCTCCTCGAAATTCTCGTCGACAGTGGGGTTCTGTTCTTGATCTTCACTCATATGATTTGGTATGCCTCCTGCTTGTGCAGGTTATCATCGCGCCGCAACATTTAGTTGGGAAGCGCTATGGTCATCAATGTGAATCAGCTGTACGAATTCCAAAAGAATAACACGACTATAGTATATTGCGCAGGTCCACAAGGTCTTAAGGAATCAAAAGGATACCTTTAATGCCGACGACGCGCATGACACAGATACACTACAACAATACGGAGAACCATCCGAGGGCGTTTCGCCGCAAGAGCAAAACGCATTATAACGCAAAGTTTTCAGAATGGCACAAAATCGCTTTCATCGGGAGTGTCTAAATGGCTGGACTCTGCTTTTCTAACCCCATCCCCGGCCCTTCTCGCCATCTCTATGGCGAGCATCCCAAAGCATTGGAGAAGGGAGTTCTCTAGCGGGTCTGCGCTAGCACCATCTTTACTTCACCTCCTCGAAATTAGACACTCCCCTTTCATCGGCAGTGCAAATATCGAGGATATGGCAATCCATAATCCTATCTCAGGAAATGTTAGGTGTAGGGGCGACTCTGTGAGTCACCCGCATTCATAATCTATTGCTTCGGACGATCCAAGGATCGCCCCTACAAACTTAAGGGGCGAGGATTATATCCACACAATTCCCCACTCCCGTCAGCGAGAAGTCGTCAGATTTCTGGTTGGCCCTCGGGGAAATCGCGACCGAGCAGGCCGCGGTCGATCTCCCAAGGATAAACCACGTACGTGTCGGTGACATCGCCATAGAGATCCGGCTTGATATTGGAGAACATTGTGCGATATGGATTGAAGTGAAGGACGCAGTTCACGGGTTTGCCGCCGGCGCTATCGACCCGTTCGCGCACGGAGATGCTGGTGCGCCCGCTGCCCCAGACGTCATCGACGATCAAGGTGCGGCGCCCGCGCAGCAGATCCGGATCGGGGAATTGCAGAAAGGTGGGCCAAGCCATCAGGCCAGATTGTTCGGTCGCCACGAAGTCGACGGATGCGGTCAGCAGATGCTGAATGCTGAGCGCCTCGGCTAGCAAGCCTCCCGGAATGACGCCGCCCCGCGTAATCATCACCATGGCGCCGAATGGTCCCATGTGCTGAATCCGCGGTATCAGCCCATCAATCAGCCGATCGACTTCGTCCCAGGTTATCAGACGCGGCTGACGCGATTCTTCCGGGCGCATCAGCATGAACGGTTCCCTTCATTGTGTTGGTTATTTAGCCAATAGCGTCATTATACGGGATCCGTACATATTACCCAAATGTGGCTCACTGCAAATGATGGCAATCGGCTTGCCTCGGTGACGGGTCGCGATAAGGACGTGCGCTTCATGACCGTCTTTGAGGCGCGGCGATTATTCGTCGGGCGCCTCCGCCAGCGCGGGATCGATATCGATCCAGGTCAACGCTTCGTCACTGAGTGATTCGAGCGCTGGGTTCAAGATGATGCGCCATTCACAGGCGCTCGCCGTCTTTTTGCTGAACTTACCGACCTTGTTGACGTCTTTGATGAAGCCGGCGAGGACAGCCGGCTGCATAAGACCAACGGCTTTGGGCAAGCTGCTGAATCCGAGTAATGCCGGCTTCGAATCACCTTTGATGGCGGCGGCGCGCCACGCGATTATTTCGCCTGGCTCCAGCTTCCAGACGGGTTTGTTGGGACGCTGCTGAATCAGCAGGTGGATATAGCGTCCACTGAATTGAGAGGGATCGAGGCCGTCCGCGTCAGCGCCCGCGACCGACTGAATGCGCGCCATTGTATCGGCTGTGGCATGTGGTTTCTCGCCACGTATCAAGACGCCGAGCTCATCCAGGGCCGGCTCGACCAGGATGCGGACGTAGCCGTGATCACGCAATTGGCGCAAGTGGGCTTCGCTAACCGTCCCGCGCGAATGCAGCGCGATGAACCGCCCGCCCTCGCGCAGCGCCTTCAGGCACGATTCCAGGAGGCCCGCGCTCAGGTCCACATCGCAGGCGACGGCCGCGTCGAAAGTAAAAGTCGCGCTGTCGATTTTGCCTATGTCGCCTGCCGGAATGTGACGAATCTCGAGGTCGGCGCGTGATTCGGCGAGCACATCCCCAGAATGTCCGTCGAGGTCGAGCAAGCGCAGAGTCGAACCGCTGGGCGGCAGATGCTTCGCCATGACGGCGACAAAATGCCGTCGGATGAGAGAGGCGTCCATCAGCTGTTGCTCGCCGCCACCTTGGTCAACTGCAGGAACTCGTCCCATTCTTCGCGAAAAAAGTGCAGCGTGACAGCGCCCAGTTCGACGTGATATGTCACTTCGCCGTCCGGTTCGGTGACTTCCCAGACCATATAGTTTTCGCTCTCGGCGATGGCGCGGCTGGGCGAGTCATTGTTGTCGGACATGGAGTCGTCTCCAAGGCGTAAAGGGAAGGACTATCAACGAACCTGCTGCGAGACGGCGGCAGCGCGTTTAGAGTCTCTCATTTTCAGGCGCCTAATTGCGCCGGTCTCCACCGCGGCGATCGCCGCCTCGGCTGCCATCACGCCGATAACCGCCGTCACGTCGGCCTCCGCGACGGTCGCCGCCACCTCGACGCGGTCCACCGCGGCTGCCGGCAGCATCGCGCCGTTTGACCTCTTCCACATCCCAGCCTTCGAGGACGGCTTGTCGGCTCAAGCGCACGCGCCCCGTGCCGTCAATATTGATGACCATGACCATGATCTCATCGCCGACGCTGACCTCTTCTTCGACGCTCTTGACGTGGTAATCGGCCAGCTGTGAGACGTGAACCATGCCCTCGGTGCCGGGCAGGAATTCGACAAAGGCGCCGTAATTCTCAACGCGCTTGACGGTACCGGTGTAAATGGACCCAACTTCGGGTTCTTCCACCATGGCTTTGATCTTCTCCAGCGCCAGCTCGACATCGGCGCCGGATTCGCCAGCGACATAAACGAGGCCATCCTCCTGTATATCGACCTTGACCTGGTGTTCGTCTTGCAGGGCGCGCACGTTCTTGCCGCCCGGTCCAATGACGGCGCCAATCTTGTCGACGGCGATCTTGAAGGACTCCATCCGCGGGGCGAAATTGCTGAGCGTATCGCGCGATTGCGGCATGGTCCGCATCATCACATCGAGGATCTGAAGGCGGGCGTCTTTCGCCTGGGCGAGCGCTTGCCGCATGATGTCGCGCGTCACACCGGAAATCTTGATATCCATCTGCAGGGCGGTGATGCCATCGACCGTGCCCGCTACTTTGAAATCCATATCCCCGAGATGGTCTTCCAGGCCCTGGATATCGGTCAAGACAGCGACTTGATCCCCCTCTTTGATCAAACCCATGGCGATGCCGCCGACCGGATTCTTGATCGGGACGCCGGCATCCATCAGTGCGAGGGTGCTGCCGCAGACGCTCGCCATCGAGGTGCTGCCATTGGAGCTCATCACTTCGCTGACGAGGCGCAGGACGTAAGGAAACTCCTCTTCGGAAGGGATCATCGACAGGAGCGCCTTCTCCGCCAGGGCGCCATGACCGACTTCGCGCCGGCGCGGTCCGCGCATGGGGTAGGTCTCGCCCGTGCTGTAGGGCGGGAAGTTGTAATGATGCATGTAGCGCTTGTCGTCTTCGGGGCTCAACCCGTCGAGAAATTGCGAATCGCGCGGCGTGCCCAGCGTCGCGATCGTCAGCACCTGCGTTTCGCCGCGAATGAACATGCCGGAGCCGTGCACGCGCGGCACCAGACCGACATCGGCCGCAAGATCGCGCATGGAAGTGTAATCGCGGCCGTCGGGACGAACCCCGTCGTTGACGATGCGTCCGCGCACGACGTTTTTCATCACCTGATCGTAAGCGCGATCGACATGTTTCATATCGACCTTGGCGGCTTCATCGTCGGTCGCTTCGTTTCTCCCCTCGTACGCTTCGACCAGGGCGGCCTGAATCCGCCCCAGCGGTTCGCGGCGCGCGTCCCGGTCTCCATGCGCGACCATCACCTCACGGATTTGACCCTCGACCTTGGCGCTTACTTCGGCGAGCAGCGCCTCATCGAGGTCATCGGTTGCGGGTTCATTCTTCTCTTTGCCGATTTCGGAGCGAATCTGATGCTGCAGCGCGATGATGTCCCGCACGGAGTCATGCGCCATGAACAGCGCCTCAAGCATCGTTTCCTCGTCGACCTGATCGGCGTTGCATTCGACCATGTTGATCGCATCCGCCGTCCCGGATACGCGCAGATCCAGCGCGCTTGCCGCCATCTCGCTGTACGTTGGGTTGACGGTCAATTCGCCATCGACCAAGCCTATCCGCGCGCCGGCGACGGGACCATTCCAGGGGATGTCGGAGATCGTCAGCGCGGTGCTGGCGGCGATGATGCCGAGCATGTCGACATGATGTTCCTTGTCGTGCGACAGCGACATCAAGATCACTTGCACTTCGTTGCGCATGTTCTTGGGAAAGAGCGGGCGCAGGGTGCGGTCGATGACGCGCGAGATCAGGATTGCGCCTTCGGAGGGCCGGCCTTCTCGGCGGAAGAAACCACCCGGCACACGTCCGCCGGCGTACATCTTTTCTTCGTAGTCGACGCTCAGCGGGAAGAAATCCAGATGCGCGCGCGGCGAGCCCATCGTCGTCGAGCAGAACAGCATGGTATCGCCCATGCGGACGGTTACTGCGCCGCCGGCTTGTTGGGCGAAGCGGCCGGTCTCAATGATGACTTCTTTGTCACCGACCATGCCTCGATATTCACGTATATCCAATGTCATTGCCTTCTCCATATGTTCGAAGGGCGTCTCGCTGGCAGGTACGATCCGGCAATCAGAGGAGCATCCACTGAGGCCGGCGGGTAGCTGTCATGCTCGACGCGCTTGCGTTCGTTCGAGATTTGCCAAAGGGCATATTGCAGGGAGCCAGTCTTGCCGCCTTCTACCATGGACCTAGACGCCCGGCCACAATCTGCGCAGCGCGACTAGCGGCGCAAGCCAAGGCGCTGCAGCAGGTCATGGTAAACTTCCGGCTTTTTGCGCGCGATGTATTTGAGGTGGCGCCGCCGTTGACCGACCAGTTTTAGCAGTCCACGCCGCGAATGTTCGTCGTGGCTATGCGCTTTCAGATGTTCGGTCAGTTGCGTAATTCTCGCCGTAAGCAGCGCGATCTGCACTTCCGGCGAGCCCGTGTCGCCATCTTCGCGGGCGTAGTCTTTGATAATTTGGCTTTTCGTTGCTTTATCCAATGGCATGGTATCCGTCCTTTCGCTAGCCACCGGACAGGCAGGATCGGTTGCCTGTCGGTCAAAACAACGCGCTGATTCTATCAGCAAGATATGGTCTGGGCAATCCCAAGCTAACTCTCGGCCCTGGCGACTTCATCAACATCGTCGTTGGCAACTAGCTTGACGGTGTGATGCGTGCGGAACAGACTAAACTGATCGGCGCGTCCGGGCAAGGCATTCAGCACGTTTTCGATCTTCATGATGGATATCCACAGGGGAATATCCCATTCACCTTTGAGACGCTGCTCAATGTTCGCCTGCGAGATTGTAACATTCGCCCGATACATTTCCAGCAAGACGCGAACAAATTCATCGCGCTCCGCCAGAATGACGGCGACGAACGGGTATTCCTCGTCCAATTCTATGCCCTTGGTATTGTAATCGCTGCGCGGGTTGGGATATTCGTTCACGGTTACCATATTGTTGACCAAGAGGTATTCGACCGCGTGCTGGAAGACGACCCCGCTGTCGAATTCACGCAGGCGCCGATGCAAGCTGCCGAGCGGGCACCAGGCGAAATTCCTGAAACTGGTGAATTGCTGGACGCTCACCACGATGCGCGTCACCATACGCGCGACTTCGGCATCGGTTTCGTAGAGCGTATGCGGCGGCACGCCTTGCCACTCTTGCGAGGCGAAATCCTCAGCGGCGGGCTGCTCGTTTATGCTCTGCGCCAAGGAGTGATCGCTGACTTCGGGCAAGCGAATTACCGGCACCAAGTCGTCCGGATTGTGGCGGTGGGGGACCAGGTCCCGCTGGAGGACCCGTTCACGCACCAAGCAATCGATCCAGTGTGAACGCCACTGATCGCTATCATTCATGCCCGGCCGGTCGAGGTCGCGCTCCATCGCCAAACCCTTCAAAAGGAAACCGTAGTTGACGTATTCCCAGTTGCGCGAGAGCAAGGTGTTGGCTACCCGCCGAACCATGCGGTTCACGATGAGAAGCGTCTTATCCACAACCGGATGCTGAAGGCTCAATTCGATCACACCCAAGGCGCTCTGCTGCTTCAATATGCCCAGCGAGATCGCCTGTGAAACGAGATCATTGCCGCGCTCGACTGAGATGACATCGCCGACGTCGATTAGCTGATCTATCAGTTTGCGCGCGGTGATTGAGTTGCCCGGGTTCGCGGCATCCAAGCGGAAGAACTGGATGACGACGCTCGACCACTGAGAGGGAATGAAGCTTTCGGTGTCCGCCTCAGGCTCAACCATGCTCAGAGACTGATGCGTCTGCAGGTCGGTGAAGTCATCGATATATTCCAACTGCAGCGACGGGTGGCTCTGCAGAAGACGACCGGTGCTGCCGCGCACGCCCCAGACGACGACCGTCTTGTTGCGCTGCAGCAAGGGATTGATCACATCGTTAAAGTCGCGGTCGCCAGTTGCCAGGATGATGACATCGCCGGCCTCCGGGTGCCCGGCATCGGTCAGTACATCGCGGGCGATGCGGATATCAGCGCTCTGTTTGCCCGGCAGATGAAAAACGGGATCGATATTCGCCATCATCAGTCGGGCCGGCGCATCCTCCGCGACTTCACGTCCGGAAGAATCCACCAGTGGCGGCAAGGCGCCGCGCTGGCCCCAAGGCGCGTAGGCTGACATTTTGACGAGCTTGCCGTGCGCCTGCGCCTGCGAGACGAGCCTTTCTATCAAATGATCGAGATTGACGACGAATCCCTGCTCGTTCAGGCTGATCGAGATATTCTCGAAATCAATGTAGACCCAGACGTTTTTGCCTTTGATCCCATGTAAGCCGACCAGCGGCTGGAAGATGATGTCTCGCGATACGCCAGCCGCGCGCACGGCCTCTTCATCATCGCCCCAGACTCGGATCCGAGCGTTGTCGGTGACCTTGACGCGGTCGATTAAGGACAATAGATCGGTGCCGGTTGTGGCCAGAATCAACTCCTCGGTCGGGTTGGAATCGACTTGAAACACCTCTTGCAGCAGGCAATCGGGCAAACATGAACGGTCTTGCACATCAATAACGCGGTAACCGGCGCTGCGGAATATCGCCTCGGGCTCCAATGGCATGTTCTCATCGCGCAACTGAGAGCGCCAATCGGCAACGGCAACAGCCTTGAGGAAGGTCGTGTCATACAAACCGGCGACAAAGCCTGCGCTGCCGCGAAGGGCAACCGCGAGCTCGTGCAGATCTATGCCCTTTTGCGTGCTGAATCTCAGTAGATCGTCAACGTCAACAATCAAGTAAGCGGCCATGATATAGTCCAAAAAATGCGGCTACCAGCCAAGGCGAAGCACAGCTGGCGCCTACCTTGAAATATCCATGTATTGGCATGGGTATTCAAAAAAACGATTATGCTACGGCGTAACGTCATAACATCGATTAAGAGACGTTTAAGTAAATTAAGCGCAGGCGGCAACCTTCGCCGCACTCATCCGCAAATCACAGAAACTCAAGCGCGCCTAGCCTTACAGGCTCACCGATTCACAGTTTAGAACGGGATATTACTCCCAGCAACTCATTCTACGATAGAATTCTGATTGTGTCAATTTTCACAATGGCTGAATTTCTTAAAATTATGTTAACATTTGCCTCAGAGAATGGCATGGCGATTTTCTGCGTCTCGAACGCGCAAAGGCCGATGCCGAGCCCGAACTTACATACACGCGCGCGACTCAATATGCTTTAGCGAATAACGCGACTTTTTCAGCAGCCCGCCCAGAAATGACGCATTCGCCCGACGCATCCGGCTGCTCGAAGGGGAAACAGCGGATCGTGGCGCCGGTTTCGTCCTTGACCGCCAGTTCATCGTCGTCCGACCCATCCCAAAAGGCGCGCGCCCAATCTCCTTCAGCGACGATCGCCCGCAGTTCGTCATAGGAAGACGCGTCCTGAATATGCGCGTCGCGGAAGACGCGAGCGTCGTCCAGCAGATTGTGCTGGATATCGGCCAACAGTTCCCGCGCGACCGCGACGACGCCGTCTTGCGAGACAAACTGCTTGCCTGCGCGCCCCAGTACATCGCGCCGCGCCAGCACCGCATTGTTGTTCTCGACATCTTTGGGTCCAATTTCGACGCGGAGCGGAACGCCGCGCATTTCCCAATCGTTGAACTTGAAGCCGGGCGACTGCCCTTCCCTGTTGTCAACATGAACGCGCAGGTCAGCAGCTTCAAGGGACTGTCGCAGCCGTTCGACGGTTTCCAGAACGGCGACCCGCTGGGCATCGCGCCGGTAGATGGGGACGATCACCACTTGATAGGGCGCCAGCTTGGGCGGCAGGCGCAAGCCTTTGTCATCGCCATGGGTCATGACGACAGCGCCCACCATGCGCGTGCTCAGGCCCCAGGATGTCGTCCAGCAGAACTCCTGCGTGTTGGCTTCGGTGAGATAGCGGATATCAAAGGCTTTGGCGAAATTCTGTCCCAGATTGTGGCTCGTGCCGGATTGCAGCGCGCGCTTATCGCGCATCATCGCTTCGATCGTGTAGGTGCGCCGGGCGCCGGCGAAACGCTCCATGCGGCTCTTCTCGCCCTTGATCACCGGTATGGCGGCGTCTTCGATAGCGAAGTCAGCATAGATATCGAGCATCCGCAGCGTCTCTTCTTCGGCTTCTTCATGAGTGGCGTGCGCCGTATGCCCCTCCTGCCAGAGGAATTCGGCGGTGCGCAAGAAGGGACGCGTGCGCAATTCCCAGCGCACCACATTCGACCACTGATTGATCAGGAGCGGCAGATCGCGGTAGGACTGAATCCAATCGCTAAAGGCTTCGCCGATGACGGTCTCCGATGTGGGCCGCACGACCAGCGGCTCTTCCAGCTCCTTGCCACCCGCGTGGGTGACGACAGCGAGTTCCGGGCTGAATCCTTCGACGTGCTGCGCTTCGCGCCTGATGTAACTTTCGGGAATGAAAAGCGGGAAGTAGGCGTTTTGATGACCAGTCGCTTTGAAGCGGCGGTCCAATCCTGACTTGATGCCCTCCCAGATTTCGTAACCGTAAGGCTTGATGATCACGCAGCCACGCACCGGCGACGGCGCGGCAAGGTCGGCCCGGTAGACGATTTCGTTGTACCAGCGCGAGAAGTCTTCGCTTTGGGCGGTGACTGCTTGTTCGGACATAGCTTCACTTCCTGACAACGGGATAGCGCTGCTTCGCATTTGCCTGCGCTGAGCGGCGAGGCAAACAGAGACAAGACAGAAGGAGCATTATAATGCGAGTTTTGCAGAATAATAGAGTTAACGTGAATCGGGCGCGAAACCAGTGATGAGATCCCGCCTTAGAATGGCGCCATTATTTTGGCGCCTGCGTCGCGGGTGATGCTGAATCCACAGGCCAGTCGCGCCCGTAATTCTTTTGCAGCTTGGCCATGACAGCTTCGCCCAGATCGATATTGCTGAAGCTCGCCAATTGCAGAAGGTAGAGCATCACATCCGCCAATTCATCAGCCAATTCGGCGGGTCTGTCGCTTTCTTCACTCCATTGAAAGTGCTCAAGGACTTCGGTCGCTTCCAGGACGAGCGAGATCGCCAGATTGCGCTGGGTCTGCTGTTTGGGCGAATCGTCAGCGAGCCAGCCTTTGCTCTCCACGAATTCATACATGGCGCTTGTCAAGGTTTCCAGATCCACAACGTGGCTCCAGCTAGTAGGCGTGCGGGTTGGAACGGGTGAAGGACTGCCAGATGGTGCGGATGATGATGACCATGTCCAGCCAGAGGGACCAGTTCTCGACGTAGAAGCGGTCAGCCTCGGTGCGCTGCGCGATCGATGTGTCGCCGCGGAAGCCGTTAATCTGCGCCCAGCCGGTCATGCCGGATTTCTCTCGATGCCGCACCATATAATCCGGGATCTG
>JAAXID010000288.1 GCA_012270545.1 Anaerolineae bacterium
GTGTCTAAATGGCTGGACTCTGCTTTTCTAACCCCATCCCCGGCCCTCTCGCCATCTCTATGGCGAGCATCCCAAAACATTGGAGAAGGGAGTTCTCTAACGGGTTTGCGCTAGCGCCATCTTTACTTCACCTCCTCGAAATTAGACACTCCCCGGAACGCAGCCGTGATTCGCTATAATTGTCGCATCGAGCATTGGACGATGTTACAGTGAGACTATGAGTTCGCTTCCCAATTACGAGCTTGGCAATTTCAGGTTTCGCCCGGGCAAGCCACGCCCCTTCGGCGCGACGGTCACCCCAGAGGGCATTAATTTCTCGATCTTTTCCTGTTACGCCACCTCATGCAGCCTGGTCTTGTTTCAAAAGGGCGCCGAACTGCCAATGGTGGAGATACCCTTTCTCGAATCGTTCCGCACCGGCGATGTCTATGCGATGACCGTCCTCGACCTGGACCCGGCTGAGATTGAATACGGCTTTCGACTTGACGGGCCTTTCGACCCGGCGGATGGGCATCGTTTTGACGCGCAGCGCATTCTGCTCGATCCTTATGCCAGGGCGATCGGCGGGCTGGACAAATGGGGCGAATCGGGAACGCGGGAAGGCATCTACCCCTATCGCGCCCGCCCCCACGTGGACGACTTCGATTGGGAAGGCGACCGGCAGCTCAACATCCCGCTGGAAGATCTCATCATCTACGAGCTGCATACGCGTGGGTTTACCGCGCATGACGCGTCTGGCGTCAACGCGCCCGGCACCTTCGCCGCAATCATCGAGAAGCTGCCTTACCTGAAACAGCTGGGGGTAAACTGCATCGAACTCATGCCCGTCTTCGAGTTTGACGAGCTCGACAACGACCTTGTGAATCCCGAAACCGGCGAACAGTTGGTGAATTTCTGGGGATACAATCCGATCACTTTCTTCGCTCCGAAAGCGGGCTTTGCCGCCTGCGGGGAGCCGGTTGATGAGCTTAAGTCGCTCGTCAAAGCTTGCCATCGGCAAGGTATTGAGGTTTGGCTGGATGTCGTTTTCAACCACACGGCCGAGGGCAACGAGAACGGCCCCACCATTTCCTACCGCGGTATCGACAACAGCATCTATTATCTGTTGAAGCCCGATGGCAGCTATCATAATTTCAGCGGCGTCGGCAACACATTCAATTGCAACCACCCGGTCGTGCGCGTGGTCTTGCTCGATTGCCTTCGCTACTGGGTCAGCGAGTACCACATCGATGGCTTTCGCTTCGATTTGGCCTCGAGCATGGGGCGCGACCCTGAAGGCGTACCCGACCCCAATCCGCCTCTGCTCGAAGTTCTGGCATACGATCCGCTCTTGGCAAATACGAAATTGATCGCCGAAGCCTGGGATGCCAGCGGCTTGTATCAGGTTGGCAGCTTCCCAGCTTACGGGCGCTGGGCGGAATGGAACGGTCGTTATCGCGATGACATGCGCCGTTTTGTGAAGGGCGACGGCGGCATGGTCGGGGCGATGGCGGCGCGAATTCAAGGCTCGCCTGATATCTATGGGGAACGGGGACCCCAGGCCTCGGTCAATTTCATCACCGCTCATGACGGTTTCACGCTGCGCGATCTGGTGAGCTACAACAGCAAACACAATCTGCCGAACGGCGAAGACAACCGCGATGGCATGGATGAGAATCTCAGCTGGAATTGTGGCTGGGAAGGCGCCAGCGACGACCCGGCCGTCAAGGACCTGCGCGAACGGCAAATGAAGAACTTCCTCAGCATATTGCTGATTAGCCAAGGCGTGCCGATGCTCCTGATGGGCGATGAAATTGGCCACAGCAAAGACGGCAACAATAACAGCTATTGCCACGATGATCCGATCAACTACTTGGATTGGAACCAAGTGCGGGCGAGCGCGGCGCTTTTCAATTTTGTCCGCCATCTCATTCGGCTTCGGCAGGCGCACCCGGTATTGCGCCGGCGTTCTTATCTGAACCATCAGCTGACCGACGAGGTCAATGGCGGTCAGTTTTCCGAAAGCATCTCATTCCATGGCCGCGAGCCCTGGTCGCCCGATTGGTCGCATGAGAGCCGCCAGTTGGCGGTGATGTTCTGTGGTGCGGACGAGACCGATGAAGAGACGTCAGCGGATATCGTATACTTGATTATGAATGCTTATTGGGAGACGACACCATTTGAATTGCCGCGGCTGCCTCAGCGTCTGACTTGGCACGTGGCTGTCAACACCAGCATGAGTCCGCCCGCTGACAGCTATCTCCCCGGGCAGGAGATTCCGCTCGAAGACCAGGATGCCATGATTGTGGGCGCGCGCTCGGTAATCATCCTGGTGGCCCGCTGAAGTCGGCGCCTCGATTTCACAACGACAGCGCGGGAAAGGCTATCCATGTTCCTCGATACGTTGGCGCGGCATTGCCACAATCAGCCGGACAAAGTCGCTATCGAATTCAGCGATGGCATACCAGTGACCTACAGTCAGCTCGCCGATACGGTGAACCGCACGGGCAACTATCTGATCTCGCTAGGCGTTGAGCCGGGCGATCGTGTCGCCGTGCAATTGCCGAAGTGCATGCCCTTCATCTACCTGCATCTGGCGGCGACACAGATTGGCGCCATATTCCTCCCGCTAAACCCCGCCTACCCGATGGCGGAGCTGCGCTATTTCCTGGCTGATTCGGGGGCGCGGCTTCTGTTCGCGGAACGGCTGAAGCGCTCCGTGATCGAATCGATCCTGCCTGAGCTGAGCACGCTGGAAACGCCGGTCTTCATCGATCCCGCTGACAGCTGGGAATCCCGCGTCGCCGCCTACTCGCCAAAGCGAAGCGCGCCACTGCCGGCCGATCCAGATCAGACGGCGATGATGCTCTACACCAGCGGTACGACCAGCCGTCCCAAAGGCGCCCAAATCACCCATGGCAACCTGACCGCCAATATCAAGGCCTTGCATGAAGCCTGGGGCTGGCGTGAAGACGATGTGCTGCTGCATGTCTTGCCGATATTCCATGTGCATGGGCTGGTGGTCGCGCTGCACGGCGCGCTGCACGCCGGCGCGACCGCCTATGTCCTGCCAACATTCGACGCGGCGGCGGCGCTGGAACTGCTGTGTTCGCGGCGCTTCTCCGTTTTCATGGGCGTACCGACAATGCACCGCCGCTTGTATCAGCTGGCGAACGGCCGCCGCGTCGATCTCAGCCACCTGCGCTTGATGACCTCCGGCTCTGATCGCTTGCCCAATGACCTCTTCTTCGGCTATCAGGAGACTTTCAACGTCACGCTGCTTGAGCGCTATGGCATGACCGAGACGGGCATGAACCTGTCGAATCCGCTACATGGCGAGCGGCGCGTCGGTTCGGTGGGCTTGCCACTGCCGGGCGTTTCCGCGCGGATTGTCGATCCAGCGACCGATTCTCCCCTGCCCGATGGCGAAGTCGGCGAGCTGCAGATCAAGGGCGCGCACGTCTGCAAGGGCTACTGGCAGCAGCCGGAGAAGACGGCGGCAGCCTTCAGCGCGGATGGCTGGCTGCGCACCGGCGATATGGGCGCCCGCGCGCCGGATGGCTACTACACGCTCAAGGGGCGCGCCAAGGACTTGATCATCAGCGGCGGACTCAACGTCTATCCACCCGAAGTCGAGTTGGCACTGATGGAACATCCGGCGGTGGCCGCCTGTGCGGTCATCGGCTGCCCGGACGAAGAATGGGGCGAGCAAGTGGTGGCCGCGATCATTCCGCGAGATGGCGCGGCCGCGGACGAAGCCGAGATCTGCGCCTTTTGTCGCGAGCGGTTGGCTCATTATAAGGCGCCCCGGCGCGTCGTTTTCCTTTATGAGTTTCCCGCCAACGCCTTGGGCAAGATTCAGAAGGCGAAGCTGCGCGAAGAATATTGCGGCTGATTTCCCGCGTTTTGTGTTCGCCTTTGCAACTGATACAATTGCAGCATCAGCAAACGTGCTGAAAGGTTCAAACTTCACATGGCGATTCAAGAGCAAACCATCACAGCCGAGCGCTTCCTCGAATTGGTTGAGCAGCCAGAATATGCAGATCGCGTCCTCGAACTCGTGGAAGGAGAACTCGTCGAGATGTCAAAGCCGACCAGAAAACACGGTGTCATCACAATGCGTCTGGCTATGATGATTGCTAATCATGTAGCAGCGAATGAATTGGGCGAGGTACCAGCCGCGGAAACTGGTTTTGTTCTTGAGCGTAATCAATACGGGCGGGACACTGTTCGCGGAGTGGACATCGCCTTCGTTAGCAAAGAGAGAGTACCAGACGAGTTGGATAATACTTGGTATGAAACAGGACCCGACCTCGCCGCCGAAGTGATATCGCCGAACAACAAGGCGAGCGATATTCACTTGAAGGTCACGCAGCTGTTAAACGCCGGCGCGCGCCTCATATGGGTCATCTACCCCGAAAGCCGATCTGTAGTCGTCCACACTGCCAACGGAGCCACGACGCTCCACGAGAATGACACCCTGTCCGGCGGCGATCTGCTCCCCGGTTTCGAACTGCGCGTCGGCGACATCTTCCCCAGCTGACGACTCCCGCGCAGGAACCGACCAATTTGAAGAAGTACAAGGAAAAGGACGGTCTGTTGTGCCGCGTAGATACTGACCGCCGGTCGCCCTTTATATTCTATTGAATTGCTGCAAATTCTACTGTTTGCCGTTTGCCCCATTGCCCCCGTTTGAGCGAGAGCGCCGGGCAGGGCGCTTCCGCGGCAGGCGCATCGGCAGCTTGTGACGGCGCAGGCCATCAAACTGATAGAGCGCGTTGGCGACCGCGCCGGCCGTCGGCACCAAGCCAATCTCGCCGACACCCTTCGCGCCATAGGGTCCATAGGGATCCGGCACCTCGACGCCGATGACCTCCATCTCCGGCATATCTTTGGCGCGCAGGATGCCGCATTTGCGCAGCATCGTGCTCTTGGGTCGGCCGCCCTCCAGCGGCAAGTCTTCGCTGATGGCGTAACCCAAGCCCATGTGAATCGAGCCTTCCAACTGACCCTCAAATAGCGTCGGGTTGAAGATCTTACCGGCGTCATGGGCGGCGACGATCTTCTCCAGTTGCCCGTCTTCGTCTAGTACCACCAGTTGCGTCGCGTAGCTGTAGGAGTAGTGGGTGTAGATCTTCTCGACCATGGCGCCCGGCTTGGTCGTCCAGTCAACGGTGAATTCGCCCGCGTACTGGCGGCCAACCAACTCTTCCAGCTTGTGATATTCCAAGTCTCGCTTGAACCGCTTGCAGGCATCGATAATGGCGTTGCCGATTAGCGAAGTCGCGCGCGAGGCGGTCGTCATGCCGGTCACCATCTCTGAGCTGGTCTCGACGCGCACCTCGATCATGGACGGCGGAATGCCCGTCTCAGTCACCAGCGCTTGCACCGCCATCGTATGCACACCCTGCCCCATCTCGGTCCAGCCGTGGTCGATGATGACCTTCGCCTTCTCCTCCCCCTCTTTTGCATCGGGGTTGGGAAGGACCGAAAGCGTGACCTTGGAGGAATCAGGCATGCCGTTGCCGATGCCGGTATTCTTGATGCCGCAGGCGATGCCGGCAAACTTGGCGTTTTGAAATTCCTCCTTCACCGCTTCCAGCGTCGCTTTGGCGCCGGCGCCCGCTTCAATAACCTGGCCAGTTGCGGTCATGTCGCCGTCATCAAGCGCGTTCTGGTAGCGGAATTGCCAGCGGTCGAAGCCGCCTTGCTCGCAGAGATCGTCAATGCAGCTCTCCAGGGCGAAGGCGGTCTGGTTGACACCGAAGCCGCGCATGGCGCCACAAGGCAGGTTGTTGGTATATACCGCCGTGCTGACAATATCGGTGACGGGGAAATTGTAGGCGCCGGTGGCGTGGCCCGCCGAGCGCTCAAGCACCTTCATGCCGACCGAGGCGTAAGCGCCGGTATCGCCGACGAAGCGCCCCTTGCAGAAGGTCAACATACCCGCTTCATCGCAGCCGATGCTGTATTCCATCCAGATCGGGTGCCGCTTCGGATGCATGACGATCGACTCGTCGCGCGTCAAGCGCACCTTGACCGGCACGCCCATTAGATAAGCGGCCAAGGCGGCATGCCCTTGCACCGAGAGATCTTCCTTGCCGCCAAAAGCGCCGCCGTTGGGCACCAGCACCACATGCACATCCGCTTGCGGGATGCCGAGCAGCTTGGCGATCTGAACACGATCTTCAAAGACACCCTGCCCTTGCGAAAGCACTTCCACGCCCCATCTTCCCCTTGACGCTTCGGGAGAATCGAGGGGGGTGGGATAAGCGACGCAGGCTTCCGGCTCCATAAAACCGTGTTCGATCATCTGCGTCTCGTAAACGCCCTGTGTGGTATAAACCGATTCGGCCATCGACTTCTCGAGGTCGCCGCGGTTGGTGACCGATTGCGACAGCACATTGCCGCCCTCATGAATCGACGGGCTGTCTTCGAGCATGGCGGCGTGCATATCGGTGATCGGTTCCAGCACTTCGTAGTCGACATCAATCATGCCGACTGCTTCGCGGGCGATGGCATCGGTCTCGGCGACAACGATGGCCAGCACATCGCCCACATAACGCGTCGTCTCGCCGACAGCGATCATCAGCGGCCAATCCTGCTTGATCAAGCCGATGTGGCGGTCGCCGGGCACGTCCTCCGCGCTGAAGATGCGCAGCACGCCCGGATGCGCCTCCGCCGCGCTCAAGTCCATCGACTTGATGACCGCGCGCGGGTGATCGCTAAATTTGAGCGCGCCGATCTTCATACCGTCGATGCGGATGTCATCGACATAGCGATGCTGCCCGAGCACGAGAGCCTGCGCCTGATACTTCGGCAGGCGCGTGCCGATCCCGCCAGCGACTTCCGGCATCTCGATCTCTTCTTCGTTGCGAATGGCTTCGGCCGCGTTTTGAATCGCCGTGACAATCTTCTTGTAACCGGTGCAGCGGCAGAGATGCGGCGTTAGGCATTTTTCGATGTCGGCGCGTGTGGGCTCTGGATTGTGCTTGATGAGGTTGTCCGCTTGCATGACAATGCCGGGGATGCAGAAGCCGCATTGAACGCCGCCCTCTTTGACGAAAGCGTTGGCGAAGACGTTCTGTCGGTACTCGCCCAGTCCTTCGGTGGTGGTGACGGACTTGCCCGCGACCTTGCTCATCTTGGTCACGCAAGACAGCAGCGCCTTGTCATCGACACCCACAACGCAGCAGCCACATGCCGCTTGCGGCGCGCAACCATCCTTCGGCGAAATGATGCCCATGTCCTCGCGCAGGACGTTCATCAGCGCGCGGTCGGGGTCGCCATCGTAGCCTACTGTTCTTCCATTAAGGGTGAAGCGGATCATAATTCGCGTCTCCCTATCTGTTTATTGACCAGTCAGCAAGGCAGTTTTCGCTAGGTGAACCTACGCGCCGTGAGACAGGACCTGTGACTGTTAATTCGTATTATGTCAAGGATTGCTGATTTTTTCAAATCGTTGTTTGATTTGCCAGAGAAGCACAGAAATAGTTCCAAGAAATTAATGAGTATAACTGCCGCAAGGAAAATACTGCCAAAATAATCGGAAGGCTGTAGGGGCAAGCCAGTGGCTCGCCCACTATTACTTCTGCAACGTATTCGTGACATGCTACAATTCGGACATAAATTCGATTACGGAATGGACACAATATGTCTCTTCTTGAGACAGTCAAGCAGCGCTTCCGAGACGAATTCGGCGAAGACCCGGCCTTCATCGTTCGGGCGCCGGGACGCGTCAATCTCATCGGCGAGCACACCGATTACAACGACGGCTTCGTCTTCCCCATGGCGATCGACCGCGCGGCCTGGATCGCGCTGCGCCCGCGAGAGGACAAGCGCGTCCTGGCGCTATCGCTCGATATGGAGGACCGTCGCGAATTCGCTCTTGACGATTTGCCGCGGCCGGCGGAAGTCGCTTGGATTGATTATTTGATCGGCGTCGCCTGGGTCTTGCAGGAGCGCGGTTATGCGCTGCGGGGCTGGGAAGGCGTCGTCAGCGGCGATGTGCCGATCGGCTCGGGCTTGTCCTCATCAGCGGCGCTGGAGCTAGTGACGGCGCGCGCCTTTCATTGTGTCTCCGGTTTTGAGTGGAATGCCGCGGCGATGGCGCTAGCTTGCCAGAGAGCCGAGAACGAATGGCTGGGCGTCAAATGCGGCATCATGGATCAGATGATTTCGGCGGCCGGCGTGGAGGACCGCGCTCTCTTGATCGATTGCCGCAGCCTCGAGACCACCAGCGCCCCGCTGCCGGCCGGCACAGCTGTCATCATCCTCGATACCGGGACGCGGCGCGGATTGGTGGATTCCAAATACAACGAACGGCGAGAACAATGTGAAGCGGCGGCGCGGCACTTCGGCCTGACCGCCCTGCGCGATATCAACGTACCCACGTTTGAACGGCGCGCAAGCGAGCTGGATCCGCTCACTCGCCGGCGCGCGCGACATGTGGTCACGGAGAATGAGCGCACGCTGCGGGCTCGCGACGCCATGAATGTAGCTGATGCGGCGGCGCTTGGTCAATTGATGATTGAGAGTCACATCAGCCTGCGCGACGACTTCGAGGTGTCCAGCCCGGCGCTCGATGCGATTGTTAATTGCGCCAATGCCGACGAAAGCTGCTTCGGCGCGCGCATGACCGGCGCCGGTTTCGGTGGCTGCGCCGTGGCCCTGGTGCGGGCGGAGGGCGCCCCGGGCTTCGTCGAGCGAGTCAGGAAGCGCTACATCGCGGCGACGGGCAACCAGCCGGCGCTCTATATCACGCGGGCGAGCCAAGGGGCGGGGCAGGCAACCTGATAGATCGCCCCTAAAATTCGTTGTTGGCGCGCGAGGCGGTTTACCCTGAAGCGTCAAACTGAAAGAGCGAGCAGCCGCCATCGAGCGTGAGGATGCTGCCGGTCATATAGGCGGTCTGCGGGCTAGCCAAATAGACGACGGCGGCCGCGATCTCTTCCGGCGTTCCCGGTTCGATCAACGGAATTACCTTGGCGACGCGGGCGGCGTATTGTGGTTCTTCGCGCAGCTGTCGACCCGCCAAACCGGCGTCTACGATGCCCGGCGCCACCGCGTTCACCAGGATGCCATGCGCCGCCAACTCGCGCGCCATCTGCTTAACTAACATGTTGACGCCCGCCTTGCTTACGCTATAGGCGGTGATCTCGGGCCAGGGGATGGCGCCGACCCAGCTCGATGTGAGAATGATGCGACCCTTCGTCCCGTCAGCGACCATCTTACGGGCGGCGGCCTGGCAGACGTTGAAGCAGCCTGTCAGGTTGATATCGAGGTGATTCTGCCAATTCTCCCCGCTGAGCTCGAGGAAGGGCTGAGCGTCAACGATGCCGGCGTTGGAGCAGACGATGTCCAATTGCGCCAGACCGGCGATCGCTTCGTCAACCGCGGCACGGTCGCGGACGTCAACTTCGGCGTATTCAGCAGCTGGATCGTGGGCTTGGACGCGCTCAATGGCGTCGGCAGCGGTCGCGCGCGGGATGATATCCCACATGACGACGTGGGCGCCGTTTTCTGCCAGCTGTCGCGCCATGGCGCTGCCCAAGTCACCGGCGGCGCCGGTCACGATGGCTGTTTTGCCCTTGAGCATATTGTGCCTTTCTTCCTGTCCGCGCTAATATCAGTTCGAGGGTCGGGTCAGCCCGATCGCCGGGCACGATATGATTCTGTTGTTGTCGGCTGACCATTCACAATTTTCGCGATAGAAACGGCAACGCGGATGATTAGTAAGGTCCCACTCGCAGTGCGAAATACCCAGACCGGTGCCGACATTCCAGACTGGAAATTGAGGAGCGATTTGGCTTATCGCAGTATTGTCCATGTGGATGCAGTACAATTCTTCGTTCACTTTGGTATAGCCGTCGTAGGGAAAGCCGGCGTCATATCGGTGGATGTGACAGGCTTCGTGGATTAGCATGGCCATCGTTCTGGTGAGATTCACGTCCATATCTAAAGAATTGATATGACGGCCGTAAGGCGCTATTTCGATGGTCCTAAATTGGAGCAACGCCGCCCCTACATAGTTGTTAGGGTCTTCCCGGATCAAATCAGCGCCGCTGATCACGTAGTCGTACCATTTTTGAGAGCCCGCGCGGAGTCGATTCAGCACTTCGGTGATGAAAGCCACGTTTAGTGGGGAGGCTTCTATAGGGATTGCATGTCCCCCCGTTGGCGCAGAGGATGTGCCCGGCTGGGCGGGCGCGGGGCATTCATTTCGTTGGTACGCCCAATAACCGTCAACCCACTCTTGGTCGGTAGCGCACTGACGGTTCACAAAGCAGCAGTTGTCAATATCGGATGGCACCTGCTCGCTCGCTATGTCTTGTCCGGCGGGCGCTTGATCTAGACGAGTGTGATCAACCCAATCAGCCAGCCAGAGCGTCTCCCCGTTCCGATCGATTTTCAGCCAGCGGTTGAATCTACCCACGACCTGCAGAACATCACCGGCGAGCGCTTTCTCAACGATTGGGCTGTCGAGGCTGTATGAAGCGCGCAGACGAACGGGCCAGGTGACGCGGATTTGGTAGCTCTGCGCCGATATTACAGCGGATAGAAGCGATAAAAGAAATACTAATGCAACACGATTGAATTTCACTCAAGCACCTCGCTTTCGAAGTCGCGGCGCCTAATGCCACCACTGGTATTCCGGGTTTTCTATATTGGCCAGCAGCTCTCGCAACCAAGGGCTAAGGGGAGCGACAGGATCGATTGCCTCATAGGCTTCAAGTTGCACTTGTGTACAGGCGCCTTCTTCTCGCGCTTGCCAACCGTGATAGGCGAAACCGGCTTCATGTCGGTGTACATGGCAAGCCTCATGAACGAGTACGCTGGCGGTGTAAGCAAAATGCTCTTGGCTGGTTACTCCAGAGTTCCAGGAATCATCATAATGCAAATAGAATACCTTTGTGTGAAAATTGACATAGGTGTCTTCGTAACTGCCGGTCTGTACGACTTTGTCGAGTCCGCTTATCGTGTATCCATACCACTTTGGGCTCCTGCGCCGCAGCAATAGAAGCGATTCAAGGATCTGCGAGCGAAAGCCTTCGCCGCCCTCAATAGCGATGGGCAGGTCCGTTCTGCATTGGTAATGTTTGAATGCCGCCCAGCCGCGCCGCCACTCCTCATCGGTCGCGCAATGCTGGTTCACTTGGCAGCAGTTGTCGATGTCTGAAGGGGCGGTCTGCTGGTCTTCGACGCGCGTGTGCGCCACCCAGCTCGCCATCCAGACTTCGCTGTTGTTCCGGCTGATTCTCAGCCAGCGATTGTGGCGGCCGGCGACTTGCAGGATCGTTCCGGCTGGCACGGTCTCCACGCGGGCAGCTTCAAGGCTGTAGGCGGCGCGCAAATTGGTAGTGTAATTGACGCGGATTTGGTAAGACTGCGCCGAGGCCACTCTCAAGACTAAGATAGCAAGTAAGGTTGCAATAAGTAATCTGGCTTTCATTGAATTTATTCCGTCTTGCCATTTGCACAGCGCTTCGAGAGGGGGAGCTAGGCGATGAGCACGCGCAGCACCTGGCTGTGGAGATGTCTGTTGCTGGCGATGATGCCCTCCCCGCTTAGCGGAGGACCGCCATTCCAAGAGGTGATCCTGCCACCAGCGCCTTCGACCACGGGGATCAAGGCGACGATGTCCCAGAGCTGCATGATGGGATCGAGCATGATATCGGCGTAGCCGGTCGCCAGCAGAAAATATCCATGGCAATCGCCCCAGGTGCGGTTGAAACTGGTCTTGCCCATCAGTTGCTGGAAGGCGATGCCATTCTGATATTGGCCCACGTGGATGAAATCGGTGTAGAGCATGACGGCGTCGCCCAGGTTACGCGTATCGCGGACGCGCACGACTTCATCGTTCAGTCGGGTTTCCTCGCCAGCGCCGATTAACAAGTGCGATGTGACGGGATGGTGAATCGCCCCGACGATGGGCTGCCCGTCTTTCATCAAGCCGATCAAAGTGCCGAAGAGAAAGGTGCCGCTGACGAAGGATTTGGTGCCGTCAATTGGATCCAGCACCCACTGGTATTCGGCCGATTCGTTGTGATTCCCGAATTCTTCCCCGATGATGCCATGCTCGGGGTATTCCTTCATGATCAGCTCGCGCATGACCTCTTCGGCCTGGCGGTCGGCGATGGTCACGGGCGATTCGTCGGCTTTGGTCTCCACGCTGAAATCGCGGCGGAAATAGCGCATGATGACATCGCCGCTAGCGCGGGCGAGTTCCTTGCTGAAATCCACGAAATCCTGCATGACGCTTTACTCCGTCAGTGTGCCTTTGGTGCTAGGGATCCCCTCGCGTCCCGGATCGACTGCGACTGCTTGAGCCAGCGCGCGACCAAAGGCTTTGAACAGCGCCTCGGCTTTGTGATGATCGTTGCGGCCATAGAGCACTTCGGCATGTAGGTTCATTTTGGCGTGGGCGGCGATTGTTTCCAAAGCGTGTACGACCAGGTCAGTCGGCATTTCTCCCATGAGCGGCGTGTTGAAATCGGCCTTGATAACGGCGTAGGGACGGCCGCTCAAGTCGATAACGGCGCGGGCCAGCGCCTCATCCATCGGCACATAGGCCGCCCCCATGCGCTGGATGCCGCCGCGCGATCCAAGCGCTTGGTCGATGGCGCGCCCCAGGCAGATAGCGATGTCCTCAATAGTGTGATGGGCATCAATGTGCAGGTCGCCCTGAGCCTGCACGCGCAGGTCGAATTTGCCATGATGGGCGATATGACCCAGCATGTGGTCGTAGAAGCCGATGCCGGTGTTGATTTCAGCGGCGCCGGCGCCATCAAGGCTGAGACTCAACTTGATCGCGGTCTCTTTGGTGTTCCGCGTAATTTCGGCTTTTCGCGCTGTCACGGGTTTTGTCCTCGTTCGGAACGATATCACAAAATGACGGAGAGAACAGGGTGCGGGTATACGGGCGACTGCGGGCGGCCTGATAGGCGCCCCTACACGTACCGGGGGCCCTATGATTTAGGCCGTTTAGAGCTGGCTCAGGCGCTATCCAGCGACAGAGCGCGCAGGACTTCCAAAAGCTTGTCGACTTGTTCGGACTTCCCCGCGCTGATGCGTATGCAGTCGTCGAGGCGCGGTTTCTTATAGTAGCGAACGATGATGCCGGCGCGGGCCAGGCGATCGCGGAAATCTTCCGCTGATATGCCGCTGACTCGGCTGAGGACGAAGTTGGATTGGCTGGGATAGGGCGCGAGGAAGGGCAATTCGGCGAAGGCGACTTCCAATCGCTTACGCTGCTCGATCAATTTGTCCACGCGCTCCAACAGGAAATCGGTATCCCCCAAGGAGACCTGCGCGGCGAGATCGGCGGCGACATTGACGTTATAGGGCTGCTTGATCTTCCAGAGATGTGGCATGAGCGCACGCGGGAATATGCCGTAACCGATGCGCAAACCGGCCAGCCCCGCCCATTTGCTCAGGGTGCGCAGGACAATCAAATTAGGGTGATCCGCCACCCAAGAGGCTGTACCGGCAGCTTCGGCGAACTCGATATAGGCTTCATCAATGACGATTGTGGCGGGCAATTTGAGCAGCGCTTTGATGTCTTCAGCCGCGCTTAGATCGCCGCTGGGATTATTAGGCGAGCATAGGAATACCAGCTTGGCATTGTGCTGCTCCAGCGCCTCTTGAATGGCGGGGAGGTCGATCGAGAAATCGGCGCGTCGGTATACGTCAAGGACCCGGGCGTGATAAAGCGGCGCGTTGAAGCTGTACATGGCGAAGGTGGGCGGCGTGTTGATGATGGTATCGCCAGGTTCGATAAACAACTGCAAGATGAGCTCGATCAGCTCGTCGGCGCCGGCGCCACAGAGGATCTGCTCGGCGGGGACGCCGGTGTAATCGGCCAGCAGTTCGCGCAAACGACCCGACTCCGGATCGGGGTAGACGTGCATATAGGGCAGCTTCGCGAGCGCTTCAATCACCCGAGGCGAGGGACCGAAGGGGTTCTCATTGGCATCGAGCTTGATCAGATCGCCTGGGTGCAAGCCAAGCCGCTCGGCAAAGACATCGAGCGATGTCGTCGGGGTATAGGCGCTCATCGACGCGATGTCGCGGCGGATACGGACCTTGTCGCGCTTCATGATGCTAGCGGCTCCGAAGCCGGGCGGCGGCGGCGTGGGCGTCCAGCGTCTCAGCATTCGCCAATAGCTGAGCCGGCTCGCTCAATTCGGCCGCGCTGCCCTTATCCAGCCCGATCAAGCTGGTGATTTTAACGAAGTTCAACAGGTTCAAGGGCGAGGCGAAACGCGCTGTGCCGCCTGTCGGCATGACATGACTGGGACCGGCGACATAATCGCCCAGCACTTCATAGGAATGCTCGCCCAAGAAGATGCCACCAGCGTTGCGCACTTTGCCGATCCAGGACCAGGGGTCTTTCAGCAACAGGCAGAGGTGCTCGGCGGCGTATTCATTCGCCAGCTCAAAAGCCTCCGCCAGGTCGGCAGTGATGACGGTGCCGCTGCGGTTGCTCATCGCTCCCAGGACAATGTCGCTCCGTTGGAGATGTTCCAGTTGACGGTGTATCTCGGCGTTTACGGAAGACGCGAGTTCAAGGCTGGGTGTCAGCAGGATGGCCGAGGCCAGCTCATCGTGTTCGGCTTGCGCCAGTAGATCGGCGGCGGCGAGTGATGGGTCGGCGCTCTCATCAGCGATGACCATTGTCTCAGTCGGTCCGAGGATGCCATCGATGCCGACATCGCCGTAGACCTGCTGTTTCGCCAGCGTGACAAATAGATTGCCGGCGCCGACGATAGTGGCGACTCGCGGTATGCTTTCCGTGCCGTAGGCCATGGCGGCGATCGCTTGCGCGCCTCCGACCCGGTAAAGCGCCTCCACACCGGCGATAGCGGCCGCCGCCAGGATCGTCGGGTGGATATCGCCCGCTCCGCTGCCCGATGGTGTGCAGACGATGACTTCGGGCACGCGGGCCACCTGCGCCGGGATGACGCTCATCAGCAGCGATGAGGGCAATGGCGCGGTGCCACCGGGCACGTAGACGCCGACCGAATCAACCGGACGGATCAACTGTCCCAGCGACCCGCCCTCTCCGGCGTCGATCCAACTGCTGAGCGGCTGCTTGCGGTGGAAAGCGCGAATTCGTTCGGCAGCAAGTTCGAGAGCACGACGCAATTCCGGCGCGATCGTGTTCAGCGCCGCCCCCATCTCGGCGCGCGTCACGAGCAAGCTGTCGGTTTGCGCCCCATCGATCTTCCGATTCCACCTGAGCAGCGCTTGATCGCCGCCAGCGCGGACGCTGTCGATGATACGGACTACGGCTTCCTCGGGCATGAGGCGCTCGCCGAAGAGGTCAACAGACCGCTCAATGACATGTTCTGGCACGGCGTAATCGCGCAACGAGTGACGCTTGAGGATCGTCTCGCGCGCCTCGGAGACATCAGTGATGATACGCCAGACTGTCGTGCCGCTCATGCTCAAGCCTCATGCCGCAGAATCAAATGCGTGGTGATTGTATCAGTTCAGCTGGGATTCTCAACTGACAGCAAGCTTCGCGGTTTCCTAGCTGTGGCGTCAATACCTGGGAGTGGAAGATATCAAAGCCTTACGATGCTCCCTGAGTTTTACACAGGGACATCCGCCACAGAGGCACAGACAAGATTTCTGCCCGCCTGTGGCGCAGTCGGGTTTAATTCATCGTCTCCAGCAGCGCTCGAACATCGCTGAGCGGCGCGAGCGTTTTGGTCGTTCCCGCGAACTGGCACATCAAACTGCCGGCAGCCGCGCCCCATTTGACGGCTTCGGTCAAAGGCAGGCTCCGCAACAAGCCGTATAACAGGCCCGACTTAAAGATGTCGCCCGCGCCGGTGGTGTCGACCGGGCTGACGGCGGGCGGCCTGACCACCTCCCGTGTTCCGTCGCGCGACAGGATGTTGATATCGGCGCCCGCGTCGGTCACGATCACAGCACAATCGCCGGCCCGCATCAATTCAGCAGCCAAATCTATTGGGCTGGCCTCCGAATATTTGCTGCGAACGATGGCGGCGGATATGACCAGCACATCGACAAACGGCAACAGCGGATGGTCCAGCTGATAGATGTCGTTAATCAAGACGGGTATGTTGCGCGCAGCGGCCAATTCCGCCATCTTGAGGCGCAGCGGGGTGGGACCAGACATATCGAGATTCAACAGCCTGACCCCTTCGAGCATGTCGTGGGAGGGCGGTGTCATGAGCACTTCTTCGGGCCAATGCGTGATGAAACTGCGCTCGCCATCGGGCGTCACCAGGCATTGGCAGCGCGGGGTGCGATAGCTGGCGTGACGGGCAATGTAACGGGTATCGAGCTGTGGCAGCGCGGCAAGCAATTCGCGCACGATATCGCCTGGGCGGTCATCCCCCAGGTCATGACCGGCGAGACGAGTGAGAATGCCCCAGTTGGCCAGCCATAGCGCGCTGTTTGCGGCGGCGCCGCCGATGTTCTCAAAGTCGTCCGAGCACCAGGCGGAGCGCTCCATCGTCGGCAGTCGATTCAGCGCGACATAAATATCAAGATCAATTTCGCCGTAGCAGAGGATAGTCATCGTTTATGCGAACATATCGTGGGCAAGGGACGATCCACCGCCGCGCGCAGGTCACGCAGACACTGATGGCCGACACCGCCGGTCGGTCGCCCGTAGGGACAGCAGACAGAGCCGCCGTTCTAAATTGGGCGCACCGCGACATCTTCGCAGCCGATACGCCCTTCTTCGCTGATCAGCGCGATGCCGCCGCCGCTGAAACGCGCCGCCGGATCCTCAGCTTTGACCACCAGCTTTCCATCGAGATAACCGGACAGGGAATTGCCTTCGACCTTGAGCGCCAGCTGATGCTCGTTGCCAAGCGTCCAGCCGCCGCTGGCCGCCGCCAATACGGTGTCCTCACCTTCAAGTGAAGAAACCAGGCGCGTGCTTTCCTCGTCGCATAGCAAGGCATAGTGGCGCTTCATGCCTTGTACACGCGCGCCAAGGCCGCCCGCCTTGCACATATGCGGCGTCATCTTGGCGCTGACCTCATAATCGGTCCAATCGCGGCAGCCGTGCATCAGCAGCCCGCGTCCCTCGTTCTGAATCAGCCGATAGGTCTCGGGATAAAAGTCCATATAAACCATACGACCCTTTGCCGCGTCCAGACCATTCACCCAGGCTCGCTTCCACATCAGGCCGCGCATCTTGCGGTCCCAGCGGAAGAAATCATGCGCGTGAGGGCGTTTCAAGCGCACGTTTGGCGCGCCATCCCAGGTCAGCGAGTCGAGATAGATGCGGCCGCTGGCGCTGCCCGTCCCGCTGATTTGCAATCCCACCTTGGCGATGGGATAGCCTTCGAGGTCCGGCACCTGCCATTCCAGCTCGGCAGCATCGCCGGCAGCCAGACTCGCTCCCGTTCCTTCAAGAATTTCAAGCCCATCCTCGCGGTTGTAATGCTGGACGTAGAGCGCGACATCGACGGCGCTGGCATTGCCGCCGTCAGCAAGGACGCGCGCGCGAATTGTCTGGCCGGGCGAGAGTCTTGGGCTGGACATCAGGCCATAGCCGCCCTTCTCGAAATGAGCGTTGACTTCAGCCGACGGCACGAAGGTCGCTGTTTCGACGCGGCCGACGCGCCCGAGCGCCAAACCGGCGTAATCCAACGCCAGCAGCCGCTCGCCGTTCGCGCTCAGATCGGGCGCCTGGACATTGCTGATAGCGACAACATCGCGCGCTTCGATCGAGTCTTCGTTCATAAAACCCTGCACGGCGCCGGGCAGATCGAAATGATAGCGGGCGCCGTCTTTTGGCGCTATCGGCGCCAAGCCCTGCAGCGCACGTCCGGCATTGGTCAAGCGCAAGGTCTGCGTAACCGCATCGGTGATCGAGTTGCCCCCGTCGGCGGTGGGGATATACATGCGGTCGGCGACGGGTCCGCGGTAGTCGGGTCCGCGGGACAAGCCGGCCAAACCGTCTTTAATGCCCATCAGGCAGCCGATATTGCCGGAGTTGCAATCGGTATCCCAGCCGCAGGTGTTCACGATCATCAGCGTGCGCTGGAAATCATCATCGCCATAGAGCAGCGAAAAGATCATCAAGCCGTGATTGGGCACCATGTGGCAATTGCCGCCGTAGATGTGATAACCGTAGCGCTCGGCCAGCAACTCGCGCCCTTTCCGCCAGTCGGGCTCTTTGGCATGCCATTCGCGGATATCGTTGATCATGGCATAGATAATCGAGTCATTGGGGATCACCGAGGCGCCGGTATCGATCAGCTTGTTGATATCGGATTCGACGAAAGCCTGCGCCTCCATGGCCGCCAGGCATTGCGCCCCGTAGACGGCTTCGCCACCATGGCTGACGCTGCCTGCACGTCCCGCCAAATCGGCCGCGAATTCGGGATCGCCGGGCGCGACCAGAGCCCAGCCATCGATGAAGATCTGCGCGCCGATCTGCTCGGCGACGACTTTGCCATTGAGTTCGACAGAGCCGCTGAGCGGTGGCTCATAACCTTGCTTGAGCCGCAAGTAGGCCGTGTGCTCAGTGGAATTGCCCATGCCGCCCCACCAGAGAACCGTCTGCTCTTCAATGAGGTAATTCAGCCAGGTCTGGCCGATTTGAGCTGGGGTCAGGTTTCGGTCGTAATCGTAGTCCTCCAGCGCGCGGATGAAGGTGAAGGTGCCGGAGATGTCGTCATCGGTGACGATAAGCGGAACGTTTAACTTGTCGTGCACATAGTAGTTGATTTCGCCCAGGTGTTGGCTGATCGCCTCATAGGTCCAGCCTTCAAAGGGGCGGCCGAGATAGACGCCGATGATCTTGCCCAAGACGCCGGCGTATACGCGTTCGAGGTAATCGGGAGGAAGTGCCATTTTCTTCTCCTATGTCCTTCAAAGACTTAAAGAAGCCAGCCACTGGCTGACTTCCAAACGTTAGCGAATTGAACGATGCCGTCCATCTTCATACGCGCCGCGGGCTAGGTCTTGATGCCGCCTTCAGCCAAACCTTCGATGAATTGGCGCTGCAATGCCAGGAAAAGCACCATGACGGGAAAGATGATGATGATAGCGCCGGCGCTGGTCAACGCCCAATCGCGATCGAAGCGGTCGACGAATTTGTAGAAACTGGTGGTGACCGGGAATTGGTTCGGGTCGTGGATGAAGGTCAGCGCGAGCAAGAATTCGTTCCAGACGCCCAAGCCAACAACCAAGCCGACGGTCAGGAAGCCGGGCTTGGTCAGGGGAAGCACGATGCGCGTAAACACCTGGACTTCATTGGCGCCGTCAACGCGGGCGGCATCTTCGAGTTCGGTGGGCAAGTCAATCATGTAGGAGCGCAGCAGGAAGATCGTCAAGGGAGCGTTGCCGGCGACATAAACTATAATAAGCAGGATCCTGGCGTCGACGCCTACCTTCACCTTAAAGAAGTTGATTTGTACGAAGAGCGGGACGATGTACATCCATAACGGGATAGTCGAGGCGACCAAAAAGTAAAGCATGAGCACGTCGGAGCCGGGCGGCTTCTTGCGCGCCAAGGCGTAAGCCGCCAAGCCTCCCAAGACCAGCTCAGCCGCGATCGTGGCCACCACGTAAATGATGCTGTTGCCCATCGTGGTGGCGAAATTGCCCTTGTCCCAGGCATTCGGGAAGTTGTCAGTGACGATATTGACAGGCGGTCCCAAAGGGTTTTGACCGATTTCGAGGTTGGTCTTGACCGAGTTGAAAGCCAAGATCAACAGCGGCAGGACGGCGAAGGCGGTCAGCAGCAGCAGCACAGTATGGTTGAAGACCAGCAGCTTGCTGCGCTCTTTGCTCCGCCCTCGCTGAAGAACGGCGTCGCGAAGCGATACTTTGCCGATGGCGGTCATATATCCCATCCTCTCCGCCGCAAGGTGACGAATATCAAGATGATGAAACCGGCGAATATGCTGATGACGACGCCTTGCGCCGCGCCGTATCCGGCTTCAAAGCGGAAAAAGGCGTTCTTGTAGAGCAGGGTGGCGATCACTTCGGAAGCGCCGCCTGGTCCACCCTGTGTCGACAGAAAGATGTAATCAAAAGCCAGGAAGGACCAGATCGCCACCATCATGAACATGAAGAGCACAACTGGTCTGATGCCGGGCATAGTCACATGGCGGAATTCTTGCCAGCGATTGGCGCCATCGATCTTGGCGGCATCGTAAAGCACCGGCGGGATAGCTTGCATCGCGGCCAAGAACAGAATCATCAAAAAGCCCCAGAAATGCCAGTTGTCGATGAAGGCGATGGACATCAAGGCGCTCTCCGGGCGGCCGAGAAAGGCGACGCCGAATACGTCCTCCACGCCAAGCAAACTATCCAAGGCGGCGCCGATGCCTCGCTGCGGGTTCAGGAGGTTTTTCCAGATTGTCACGGTGACGACGCTGGCCAGGACATAAGGAATGAAGAGAATGCTGCGGTAGAGCATGCCGCCGCGTTTCACTTGCGCCAACTGAGTCGCGCAGAACAGCGCCAGAATAAAGGGCACCGTCAGGAAGAAAATCATCCAGGCGATATTATTGCCCATGGCTTTGCCAAAAGCTTCGTCTTCGAAAAACAGCTCCTGATAATTTTCCAAGCCGATGAATTGTGCGTTTTGACCGACGCCTTTCCAATCGGTCAGGGACATGTATACGCCTTGCATCGCCGGTACGGCGACAACGAAAAGGTGGATGATCAGCAGCGGCGAGATGAAGAGCCAGGGGATGAGGACATTGCGCAAGAATTTACGGCGCCAGGTTTCATCATTGAACTTCTCAAGAATGGTCGTCGGTTTCTTTTGGATGAGAACCGCCATTTTATTGCCTTTCCATGGGTGACGGAGGCGGAGGAGACGCTGACCGCCGTGATGACGGCCAGCGCCAGAAAACTCAGCTTTAACGGGTTGGAATCGGCGGAATATCACCGGCGGCGAGCTCTTCGGCAAAGAGCTCATTCAAGCCTTCCGAATACTCCATCGCGGTGATTTCGCCGGTCCAGACGCGCTCTACTTCTTCGTAGATGTAGACGTCGCTCTTGGGCGGCCAGAAGGTCCAGGTGGTGTAACCGTAGCGGTCGTTGGCAGAGGCGTCCGACAGCGCGGCATAGAGCCGGGCGATGCGCGGGTCTAGCTCGGCCATAACGTCTTCGCCAATGGTTACAGGAGCGGGCCCCTTGAGGCAGGAGGTGAGCATCTTGCCCTGCGTCGCCGGCGAGAAATACCAGGTCAGGAATTGCGCGGCCGCTTCCGGATGGGGGCTGTTGGCGTTGATGGAGCTGGTGTTGCCCATACCGATGGTGAAGTAATCAGTGCCGTCATGGCTGGGCACGGGCACCCAATCCCAAGTCTGGCCCGACTCGCCGAAGTATTCTACCGTGCCGCGGATGGCCCAACTGCCTTCGATGTTCATCGCCGCGCTGCCCTCAGCCAGCGACGTCCGTCGATACACGCCATCGTTGGTGAAGTAGAGGTCAACGCCGCCACCGTACCAACCCGCTTGCATGTGCGCGTCCAGGAGTTCGATGGCTCCTACCAGGCTCTCGTCGGTCCAGGGGATTTCACCGGAGAGCGCCTGGTAGACCTTGTGCGGTCCAGCGACCTGAGTCCAGTATTCGCCGACGAAGTGTTCATTCGTGGGGCGCCAACTGGCGTTGCCATGGGAGAAGACGGTCAAACCAGCCGCCTCGACCTCTTCGGCCAGGGCGTTGAGTTCGTCCATCGTATCCGGCGGTGTCCAGCCGTTCGCTTCGAAGACCTCGACATTGTAATAGAGAACCAGGGTTTCGAGCTCATCGGAAAGGCTGTAGAGCTGACCGTCGACCAAGCCAAGGTCAAGCGCCCAGTCGAAGAAGAAATCACCCCAGCCCATTTCATCGGCGAAGGCGTCCATGGGCAGGATCAAGCCCGCCTGCGCCATTTCGTAGACGAAAGAAGGACCCGGCGTGCGGACGATGTCCGGCCCGCCGCCGCCGGCGACAGCGGTGCGAGTGACATTCCAGGTATCAGCCTGCGGCACGATTTCCAACTGGACTGACGGGTCGACGTCATTGAATTCCAGCATGATGGGACCCCAGCAATCCAGCGTGGAGCCTTCGCCGAACCACATGCTGACGGTGGTGACGTCTTGCGCACCAACAGGCGCAAGCGCCATGACAAGTACTGCGATGGCAAAAAGAATCTTAAGGTGTTTCATGTCTCCTCCTTTGGAGTATTTGAAAACGATATGGTCACAAAATTGTGTACATCTGCCCGCCCTCTTGCATTAGCGCTTGCCAATATGAGTCCGCAGTTCGCGCGCTCAGTAGACGATTCCGGCGCAAAGAACGGCTCTGAAGCGCCGAGAGTTTACACCAGAAAGCGCGCTAAAGACAGGCTATCGGCAAATAATAACGCATAGAAAACCGATTGCGCAAGGATTTATCGCCTGAGCATATTCGTGCCCTGAGCTGCCCATAGAGAAAGAATGTGGCAGTTTAGTCGGACGAGTCATTCCAAACCGGTACCGGTTATCGCTTGAACATAATAGCGTTGGAAAGGCATAACCAGCAGGATAGGGACGATAGCGGCGATCATCGAGCCGGCCAGCAGCTCGTTCCAGACGGTGCCGTATTGCCCGATCGCCAGCGAAATCTCGACTTGCACGACGCGCATCTCCTGCCGCGGGGCGATGAGCAGAGGCCAGAAGAAAGAATTCCACTGGCTGATGAACATCAGCAGACCGGCGGCGACCAGCACCGGCTTGGATATCGGCAGGATGATGCTGACCAGGACGCGCAGCCAAGAGGCGCCATCCACGCGCGCGGCGTCGATCAGTTCCTGGGGGATCTCGGCGAAAAACTGGCGGAAGAGGAAGATAACCAGGCTGTTCGCCAAGCCGGGCACCAGCAGACCTTGCCAAGTGTTAATCCAGCCGAAGTTGTTGACCAGGATGTAGCGCGGTATCGCCGTCAGATCAACCGGCACCATGAAGGTGAGCATGATCACCGATAGAAAGAGAAACTGTTTGCCGCGGAATTCAAATCGACCAAAGGCGAAACCCGCGAGCGCGTTGGCCGCGCCGCCGATGATGACGGTGGCGATGGCGAGGAAGAAGGAATTGCCCACGGCGCGCCCGAAGCCACGCGCGAAAAGATTGTCATAGGCTTCCATGGTGAAATTCACCGGGAAGAGCGCGCGCCAGGAAAAGGGATAAGCGTATTCGAAGACTTTGTGATTGGGCGTGAACGACGCCGCGAAAGCCCACATCAGCGGCACAACGACGATGATGACGCCGATTAGCAAGAGGAGGTATACAATCGTCGGCTGGAGGTATGTCCTCCAGGGCTTGACGTTCTTCTTAAAGCTTGCTCCGCCTTGTGCTGACCGTCTGGCTGTCGCTAGTTCAGACATGTAAGTTTCTTTGACGCGCTAGTCTTGTCCGCGCAAGACATACAATTCGACGCCGATAATAACGAAGACGATGACCAGCATCACCGATAACATCGCCGAAGAAGCGCCAAGATCGCCGTAGAGAAAACCGCGGCGATAGGTCTCATACATGATGAGATTAGTCGATAATTGCGGCCCGCCCGAAGTGAGCAAGAGAATAGGCGCGAACATCAGAAAGTTGGCCACAGTATCGGCGACGAGCACAAAGGCGAGCACCCGACGGAGTAGCGGCAGCGTGATCTTGCTGAAGGATTGCCAGGCGTTGGCGCCGTCTATCTTAGCCGCTTCCAGCACCGGCGGCGGGATGTTTTGCAAACCGGCCAGTATGAACAGGCTCCACAAGGGCACGCCAATCCAGGAAGCGATGACGATGATAGACCAAAGCGCTTGATCGACCGAATGCAGAAAGGGCTGCCGCGCGATGCCCCACTGCGTCAGGATCCCGTTGATCATGCCCGAGTTCTGATCGAGCATCAGCCCCCAGACAATGGCGGTGACGTTGAGCGAGACGGCGATGGGCAGCAGGTAGACGCTGCGGAAAACGCCAATGCCGGGCAGCTTCTGGTTGATGAGGATCGACAGGCAGAGCGCCAGGAAAATCTGGATCGGGTTCACCAGCAGACTGAATACGATGGTGACCTGAAGCGACTTCCAGAATACGGGGTCGTTGAATATGCGATTGTAATTGGCGAAGCCGGCAAATACGCGTTCGCCGCTGCGGAGCGAGAGGACAAAGGTGCTTTCGACCAGCGTGGCGATGGTAGGCACCAGATTGAAGACGACAAGCAAAAGCAAAGCTGGCAGCAGGAAAAGGTAAGGGATGATGTGTCGGCTCAGGCGCATCACTTAAGTCCAACTCATGGGGTGATTTGGGGATAGGTCGAATTGTCGCTGGGCGCCACTCGCGGCGCTAAGGCGAAATAGCAAGAGCTGCGTAATTCGCAGCTCCTGCCTTTGCCAATTCGGGCTTTAGCGATATTTCGCCATTTCGCTTTCGATGCGCTGTACCGCCAAGTTCAATGACTCTTCGACATCAGCGCCATTGCGGATGTCCTGGAAAATGTTCTGCAAGATTTGCTCGTATTCCAGGAAACCGACTGTGACGGCGCGCGGACGTGGATTGACCGTCGCTTCATCCGCGGCCGTGCGCATGTAGGACATCGGCAATTCATCAAATTCGGCTTCGGTCGCGAAGAGCGCCAGCACGGATTGCTGGGCTGGGAAGTCGCCACTGCCCTCACGCCACCAGAGTTCTGCGCCCTCTCCGGTCGAGATGAAATGGACAAACTTGGTTGCCGCCTCGATGTTTTCACTATTGGCATTGACTCCGATATGCCAGCTACCGGTCGGGGTGGCTGGTTCGCCGTCAGCGAAGTAGGGATGTCTTGAGACGCCCCACTCGATGTCGAGATCGGCATTGTTGGCGAAACGCGGGATATTCCAGGGTCCGCCAACAAACATGCAGATGTTGCCGGTCTCGAAGATATCGGCGGGCCAGAATTCCTCACCCTGCGGCGCCGCGTTCCAGACGTTGAACATGTTGTAGTAGTATGTGAAGGCTTCAATCCACTCCGGCGAATTGATGACGCCGTCGACGGTCAAGCCATCTTCGCCAATCGCATCGCCGCCCAGCGATTCCGGCAGCGCCTGCAACTGATAGATGCGCACCATTTGCTCCCAGATGAAACCCCAGACATCGGGGGTGCCATCGCCATCATCATCAAAGGTCATCTGCTGAGCCATATCGGTGATCTCTTCCCAGGTCAAGCGGTCATCGGCGCCCGGAGGAGTCAGCCCCGCTCTATCGAAGCAGCCCTTGTTATAGAAAAGCAGCTGTGTTGACGTGCTGATCGGCGCGGCATACAAGGTGCCTTCGTAGGAGCCAGCGTTGACAGCAGCGGGCAGCCAATCTTCGACTTCGTCACCGGTGAAAATTGGATCTAACGGCAGCAGCCAGTTGCGGAGGGCATAGCCCGATACCAAGGGCACATCAACCGCGATGACATCGGGAACGGCGGAACCGGCGCCCAAGCGCACCTGGATTTGCGCGAAGAGATCGTTGAAGCCAATCTGCTCCGCCTCGATTTTGATATCCGGGTTTCGCGCTTCAAATTCTTCGATGATAGGCTCGACGGGCCAGCCCAGGGTTAGCCAGGTGATGGTGGTGACGTCTTGGGCGAATGATGGGGTGACCGCTAGGAGAAATAACAGGACGGGGAATAGCGCTCTCTTCAAGTACATCGGACAGAACCTCCAAGCAAACTAAAGTTGATGTATATGCTACCATATTATTCGCCTGGGTCACCAAATGGCTGCGCTAAAAGGCCGCGATCTGCCCATCGGCGCGCGGTTCGCTGCCGCCGTGCATGACGCCGGTATCGGCATCGTAACGGATGATCTGCCCGCGCCCGAAGTTGCCGCGTCCCAATCCCGCTTCCGGCTGGATGCGATGCCCGCGTTCGGCGAGATCCGCCATCGTCTTGAAGGGACTGCCGTCTTCTACCAGAAGCGCGCCACCCGGCTCGCCTCGGTCAACATACCAGCGCGGTCGATTCAGCGCTTCTTGTGGATTGAGCTCATCATCGACCAGCGCGCTGATCACCTGGAAATGCCCTTGCGGCTGCATGAAGCCGCCCATGACACCGAAGCTGGCCCAGAGTTCGCCGTCCTTCAGCGCCATGCCCGGGATGATGGTATGGTAAGGACGTTTATTCGGCGCCAGACAGTTGCGATGACCCGGGACCAGCGAGAAGCCCGACCCCCGATTTTGCAGCCAGACGCCGGTGCCCCTGGCGACGATGCCGACGCCAAAACCCATGTACAGGCTCTTGATGAAAGAGCAGGCGTTGCCGGCGCCATCGACGGCGCTGAGATATATCGTATCAGCGCCAGCGGGCAGCGTGCCCGGACGCGGTGGCGGCTCAAAGCTGTAGTAAGGGTGAATGAGCGCCGCCCGCGCAGCCGCATAGTCCTTGCTGAGCAGATCATCAATCGGCACTTCAGCCCGGCGTATATCGGCAATATATTCGTGGGCATCAGCCCAGGCCAGACGCATACTCTCGACCATCAAATGTATGCGCTTCGGCGAATCCCAAGGCAGCGACTTGAGATCGAAGTTCTCGGCAATGTTGAGCGCGATGAGCGCGGTCAAGCCTTGTCCATTGGGCGGGCACTCGTAGACGGTTACGCCGTGATAATCGGTATGAATCGGCTCGTCCCAGGTGGAGTGGTGGCGCTTGAGATCTTCGAGCGTCATCAGGCCGCCCTGCTCCTGCAAGGAAGTCACGATGGCTTCCGCGACCGGACCCGTGTAGAAAGCATCGGGACCGCCCTCGGCGATGGCGCGCAGGGTCTTCGCCAGGCCGGGCAAGCGAAGCACTTGCCCCGCCCTCGGTGTCTCGCCGTTGGGCAGGTATTCCTCGGCATTGGCGGCGCGGCGCAAGAAGGCGCCGGAGCGCTCCCAGCGGTATCCTACTACCGGCGCGGTCGGAAAGCCCTCCCCCGCGTAGTGGATGGCGTCTTGAAGCACATCAGCGAGCGTCATCGTACCATGTCGCCGCAGCAGATCATGCCAGCCGCGCACCGCCCCCGGAACGGTTACGGAATGCGCGTGGTAAGGCGCCATTTTCTTCCAGCCGAGCGAACGAACCGTATCCAGTGTCAGGGCTTGCGGCGCGCGTCCGCTGCCATTCAAGGCGGTAACTTGTTTCGTCTTGGCGTCGAAGTAGAGCGCGAAGCAATCGCCGCCGACCCCACAGGAAGCCGGATCCATCACATTCATCATCGCTGATGTGGCGACGGCGGCGTCGGCTGCGTTGCCGCCCCCCCGCAGGATGTTGAGCCCGGCTTGCGCGGCGAGCGGATTGCTGGCGCCGACCATGCCACGGCGGGCGCTGATCATCGAGCGGCGCGACTTGAAGTCGAAGGACATGGTTTTCATCTGTGGGCCTCGCGAGAGTCTGGCTTTGGCATATTGTCTCTTAATGCGAATTGTTCTCGCAAGGCGGAAACTATAAGCGTTGCCTGCGGGGAGAGGTAAATATCAAAGAGTTACGATGCTTGTCGAGTTCTGCACAGGGTAATTCACTACAACGGCCGTGTGGGGCGCGTACTCCCGACACTGCGGGTTGGTCGTCCTACATTTTCAGGACAAAAGGCAGATGGATTGTCAGCTCGGGCGTGACCTGGATTGTTGACAATCTGGCTTCAGTTGTTAGACTCTCTCTACTGAATCTTGGTATTGCGGGCTTGTGATCCACAAGCGAATCGCCTCCGGACCGGTCGCTGACAGTTTTGTCGGCTGCCCCGGCGCCTTTGCAAGCCAGGTCTGTCGTGTAGAATATCCGCCGTTGGAGGAAAAGGAAAATATGCAAGCAGTTTACGAAACAAAGAACGCTAGTCTGGAAGATACGCTGTTGGAGTCCCTGGCGCCGGAGGAACCTTGGTCGATGATCGAGCGTTTCACGACACTGGTGCGCGAATCATCGTCGGAAGATGAACGCGCGTCCTTCGATTACGTGGCTGAGCGCTTGAGCGCACTGGGCATCCCCTACGAGATGCACATGCCGGAATTGTTTCTGAGCGTGCCAGTCAAGGCATCGCTGGAGGCGGGCGGGGCGACCTATCGCGCAAAGACCCCCGGCTTCTCCATCAGCACGCCGGCCGGCGGCATCAGCGGCGAGGCTATACTCATCGAGGGATTCGCCGCCGGGCGCAGTGTGGATTTCTTCGATTTCTCGCCGACAACCGAAGTCGATGTCGCGGGCAAGATTGTCGTGGTCGATGGCTTTGGCGGTCCGCCGCCGGTCTGGTATTTCCAGAATAAAGGCGCGAAAGGCGCGATCTTTATCAATCCGGGCGTCGATATCCACTGGGGCATTTGCACCACGATTTGGGGCGCGCCCGACCTTGATAATTATCATCGACAGCCGACGATCCCGGTGGTATCCATCAATCGGCCCGATGGCGAGGCGCTGATGGCGCAGATGGAGAACGGCCTAAGCGACGTCACCTTAAACGCCGAGCTCAAGGAGGGCTGGTTCGAATGTCCCTGCCTAGTGGCGGAGATAAAGGGCAATATCGAGCCGGAACGCTTTGTGCTGGCGCACGGCCACATGGATTCCTGGGATGTCGGCATCGGCGACAACGCCGTCGGCGACGCCACCCTGCTTGAGTTGGCGCGCGTCTTCCACAACAATCGCGATCAGATGGCGCGCAGTCTGCGCCTGGCTTGGTGGTCAGGCCATTCCACCGGCCGTTACGGCGCGTCAACCTGGTACGCCGATGCCTTCGGTCTCGATTTGGCGCGGAACTGCGTGGCGCAGATGAATATCGATTCGCCGGGCTGTCGCTGGGCGACCGAATATCGCGATGTGACGGTTATGACCGAAGTCGAAGATTTCGCGGCGCGGTCGGTGCTGGATTCGACCGGCAAGGGATTCACCGGCGAACGCCCGCATCAAGCCGGCGATTACTCGTTCAACAACATCGGCATATCGAGCTTGTTCATGCTGCTGTCATCAATGCCGCAGGCGAAGATCGATGAATTGGGCTACTATGGAGTCGGCGGCTGCGGCGCCAATATCGCTTGGCATACCGAAAACGATACGCTGGAGATCGCTGACAAAGACAACCTGATGCGCGATCTGCGGGTCTACGCCACTTCGCTGCAGCGCTTGCTGAACAACCCCGTGCATCCATACGACTTCCGCAAACTGACCGTTGAATTCAAGGATACGCTGGACAAGTACTCGGCGGCGGCCGGCGCGGAAGTCGACTTCGGGCCTTGCTACGACGCGCTGGCCGAACTGAATAGCATGCTCGACAGGCTCTATGCACAGACGGCTGCTTTGGCGAACGGCGCCGTCGACGACCCGGCTGTGCGCGCCTACAACGACGCCTTGCTGGCATTGGCGCGCGAACTGGTGCTGATCAACTACACGCGCAAGGGCCGCTTCCGCAACGAGCCGGCTGTGCGCGTGCCTGAATTACCGGACCTGGCGCCAGCGATGGATCTTGCCGATGCCGATCCGCACATGCGGCGGGTGACGCGGACGCATCTCCTGCGCGGCGTCAACCGGGTGGCCTGGGCTTTCGAGAGCTCGGCGAACATCGTGCGGGCGGCGCTGGAAAATATAGACGGATGAGTAACAAATTGTAGGGGTGCCTCTGTGAGTCGCCCGCCAAGGGGAAAGCACATGAAACTGATTTACCTCGTATCCGGACCGATGGGGCGGACGCCAGAAGGTCAAGCGGAGTTGGGACGGCGCCGTGAGTACTTGCAGCGTCACGCGGCGTCGGGCACCGAAGTCGATATCACCGACATTCCCGCGGGACCCGGCTCGATCGAAAGCATGTACGAAGAATATCTATCGATCCCGGAGACGGTGAAACGGGCGCATGAATTGCAGGCCGATGGCTGGGATGGCATCTTGCTCGGCTGTTATGGCGATCCCGGACTGGGCGCGCTGCGCGAGATCGTCGATATTCCGGTGGTCGGCGCGGGTCAAGCGACAGCGCTGATGGCTTCGGCCGTCGGACGGCGCTATTCCGTCATCACCGTTACCGACAGCGTCATCGGTCCGCTGGAAGAGACGATGCGCAACAGCGGCGGCGGCGAGAAGCTGGCGAGCGTTCGCGCGGTGAATATCCCGGTGCTCGAATTGCACCGCGACCGCGAACAGGCGATCGAGGTCACCTTGGAAGAAGGGGTGAAAGCGATCGAGGAAGACCGCGCCGACACCCTGATCGTCGGCTGCATGAGCATGGGATTCCTCGAGATTCCGGAAGCCTGCCAGGCCGAGCTGGGCGTGCCCTTCTTGAATCCAGCGCGCGTGCAGTTGAAGTTCCTCGAAGCGATGCTCGGTTCCGGGCTGAGCCACTCGAAACAAGCCTACATGACGCCGCCGAAGATTGCCTCCGGGCAAGCGGCGGGTCCGGCTGATCTGTATCATAGCAGAAACTAGGTAGAACCAAGTTAATCATGCGAAGCGTGATTGGCAATCTATTGCAAGAGCGGGCGAGCCGGTGGATCGCCCCTACAAGGCTTGTCCGCTACTGCAAATTTTAGGCATAGACAACTGGAACAATACCGAAAC
>JAAXID010000015.1 GCA_012270545.1 Anaerolineae bacterium
GTCGCGCCTGTCAGTACAAATCCCATGCCATCCTCCTTAGTTCTTGCTGTAATACAGATCAGCCGGACCCGCCGCTTGCCCGGAGGCAATCTTGGGCGGCGTCATGTAGGCCTGTTTCGAGTGGCTCAGCCCGGAGCCAAGCATCGCTTCCAGGAACTTCAACTGCACACGCGCCGGATTCAAGAAGGGCACGCCCAGCTCGGCCTGGCAGGCTTCCGGAATCTCGAGGAATCCCATGCTCATGCAGCCGACAATCAGGGTGTCGGCGCGGTCTTCTTCGATCGCTTTCTTACCTTCTTCCAAGGTGACCTCGATCGCCTGCTCGCGGTCGCGGTGCAATTCGAGCACCGGGATATTCACCGCGCGAACGCTCGCCAGCTTGTCGCCGCCGCCACTGTTGCGCATGGTCTCTTCCAGCGGTCCGATGACGCTGTCAGTGACGGTGATGACGGAATAGCGCCGTCCGACCGCGGAAGCCATCAGGGCTGTCGCTTGACCCGCGCCCACTACCGGAATGTCGACGATCTCACGCAGCGCCCCCAAACCGGGATCGCCATAACAGCCGAGCAGGATGCCATCCCAGCCATCGGCTTGCAGTTCATGCGCTCGTTTCACCGTCTCCGGGATCGACAGATATTCTTCGTACATGCTCTCGATGGAGCCGGGTCCCGCCGGGATATCGGTGATATCGACTTGGGTGCCGGCCGCGGCGTGACGCTTCAGGTACTCACGGCGACGTCCCAACTCCGCTTGGCCTTCGGGACTGCGCCCCATCGGTCCGGATACGAGGTAAATCAGTTTCATTTGGTTTTCTCCCTGACGGGCGACTTACAGGGTCGCGTAGGTCGCGTAGACACAGCCCGCCGACACTGACCGTCAGTCGCCCCTACAATTCGTTATTTATCCGTCTATCTTTTCCAGCGCCGCGCGGACGATATTCGCCGAGCTCTCGAAAGCCCAAGCCACGCGATTGACGCCGCGCAGGAGATGCGTCTGCGTCACCCGCCGCATGTGCGGATCGGCATCGGCTAGATCCATCGCTGGCGCCAGGTCCGGCAATTCAGGCACGCGCACAGCCGGCTCGTTGCGGAAGCGGCCCTTGCGCGTGTAGTTGATCAGCACCAGTTCGCGTGCCAATGCCAGCAGCGCATCGTTATAGGCGCGCACAGCCGGGTCGTCGACGGCGCCGTTCGCCAGTCGGTCCGTCTGCGCATAGAGCCTGTCGAGGGTCCCATTCAGTTCGGCGAGCGCATCGTAGCAAGGTCCGAAGTCGACTTCCGCGCCGGCCGCCGCCGAGTAACTGTCGAGCGTGTCCTTGAATTCAGCCGCCAGTTTGCGGAAGTCATAGGGATGCACGGGGTTGTTCAACAGGCGCTGCAGCGAAGTGGCGTAGACCCGCAGATCGCGCATCAGGTTATCTTTGTCGGCGATCTCCAGCGTATCGTTTTCGGTATGCCAAGCGATATTGGCGCCGCAGCCACCGACTCCGTAAAATCCCATTTCATCGATTTTCGCCTGGGGCATCGACGACAGCAGCATGAACAAGCTCGATATGCCGATGTTGTTGAACGAGTAATCGCCGGCTTGATGCGGACGTTCGCTGCTGAACCCCTTGCCGGTGGAGTCCAGCACCGACTGCGCGGCGAAATCTTCGACTTCGGTCATCACGGTCACATCGCGATACTCGGTCGCCCAGCGGCAGCCCGGCGAATCGATGTTCATCTGCGCCACGCAGTTTCGCGCCAGATCGAGCCCGAAGGCATCGGCGTACCAGGTTGAGGCGCCGTAACGCCCGGTGGAATGCCCCGACCACCAGGCGACGCGCAGGCTGCGCGCCATCTGATCGCGATTGTCCTGGAAGATGCGCGCCAGCTCCAGCAGGGTAGCGTCGCCGACAGCGTTGTCGCCGATGCCGATATCCCAGGAATCCATGTGCCCATGAACCAGCACAAAGCGCTCCGGCTCGATATTGCCCTTTATCTCCGCCACCAGGCAGGGACATTCGAACCAGCCCACCTTGAGCTCGGCGTTTAAAGTGACATCGCTTAGGCCCTTCTCCAACTGCGCCAGCAGCGCTTCACCGTCGGGCCGATTGATCGACACCACCGGGATCGTCGGCTGACGATGATAATTGTCGAGGTCGGGCGCGCCCCAAATCGTCGTGCAAATGCCCCAGTGGATATCGACGCCCGGGTTGATGAAGATCGCGCCTTTCGCGCCCTTGTTCTGGAAATACCAGACCGGCGGCGGACCGCCAAAGCCATCGACCACGACGATTTTGCCCGTGACATCGACTTCGGTTGTCGGCGAGAAATCGAAGAAATCGACGCTGCGCCCGGCGGCGAAACCTTCAATGACTACAGCCTCGCCACTGACGCCGCCGGCCGGCGTGCTGATGGAAAAGCCGGGGGTCTTTGCGCGATACGTCGCCCCGCCCGCTTCCAGCGACGCCTTTATTGGCACGCTCAGGAACAGTTCCGGCATGTGCATCTCGTGGGGGACGCCCAGCGCGCTCAAGCGCTCCGCAACATAATTGAAGGATGTAACTTCGTCTTCTGATGACGATTCGCGCACCAGCGTGGTGAATCGCTCGATCATCGACCAGGGCTCGTCGGGCGCCAGCGACTCCAGCAGCGCATCTTCCAGGCCCGCGTTTTTGGTTTCGTAAAGTGCTTGCATCTCTTGCCTTTCCTCCTAAGCATGAATGGCAGTCAGTTTGTATTATGCCGTCAAACAAGCAAACATACAGCCGCCAATCCCCTGTCGGCTGCGCTAGCTGCTGACCACTCTTGAATTACAGTGTGCTACATTCAGGCCGCAAATCCAACGGAGAGTCTAACAACTCGCGCTGGAATGTCAAAAATTTCGCTTTTCCAGGGAGTGGTAAATTCCGACTACATGCTAACTTTGCTAAGCAAACAAAAAACTCGGCGTCCTCGATACCCTCAGTAGAACCAAGTTAATCATGCG
>JAAXID010000124.1 GCA_012270545.1 Anaerolineae bacterium
CGCATGCGGCGGTAAAACTCGATCAGAGCGACCTCGGCCAGCGTCTGCTTCTTCTTGACATCCCAAACCGGTTCGTTTTTGAAGCAGCTCTCGATGTAGTGGTGCGTCTCGTCCTTGTCGACTTCGGCGAAGAGCGCAAGAATCTCTTCATCCTCGCCGCTCTTAATGGGAGACAGTCTTTCTGGCAAGCCATCGTCAACAGCCGCCAAAGCGCGCAGCAAGACTGTCACCGGTATCGTCCGCTTGCGATTGAATTTGATCGTGATGTAATCTGTCTTGCGCGTCTCAAACTCCATCCAGGCGCCGCGGTCCGGTATTAGCTTGGCGTTGGCAAGCAGCCGTCCAGTCGTGCGTTCTTCTTCCGCGTCAAAATACACGCCCGGCGAACGAATCAGCTGGCTGACCACCACACGCTCGGTGCCATTGATGATGAAGGTGCCCTTCTCGGTCATCAGCGGGAATTCACCAAGGAAGATGTCCTGGCGGATAATTTCGTCGCCTTGCTCGTGATTGACCAGGGCTACCTGCGCATAGAGCGGCGCCGCGTAGGACATATCCCGCTCGATGCACTCTTCTTCATCGTATTTCGGCGGTTCAAAATAGGGCTTCAGACCGAATTCCTGCGCCTGTGGGTGATTGCCCGGGAAATAAAGCGACAGGTTGCCGTTGAAACTCTGGATCGGATTGATTTCGTCAAACAGCTCAAGCAGCCTGCCGCCATAAAGGAAGTCTTCAAAGGACTTCAGTTGAATGTCGATCAGCGAAGGCAGTTCCTGAATTTCCGGCGTGCGTGCATAATTCTTGACATTATAATAGTGCTTCAAGGTGCGACTCCTTGGATGATAAGTTGACTCGGCTGGACAAGCGTTACCACAACAAGAAAACGGCTACACTGATTGTGCGCGGCGACCAAGGCGCAAGACAAAGCGCAACCAACACGTACAGTGCATTTGACCAGTTTCATGCACCCAATAAATTGTGACAGCAAGAGGACTGCAAGCTTGCAGTGTAATAGAATAACAAGGGTCTTGTCAAGACAAACCTTTGATTCGACCGTTATTCGGAGTAGCGTAGTCATAGTGTACCAGACTTTCGAGAGATGGCAAGCGCTTTCTTAAGCAGCCGCTGGGGAAGACGTCGTGATATGCTGAAGCACCAAGCGCAAGACATCAAAGATCAGGTCCAGCAGCGATTCAGCAATGTGGCCGCCAATTACCGAACGAGCAAGGTGCATGCGGCCGGTCCTGATCTTGATCGTATGATAGCGCTTTCGTCGCTGGGCGGGGATGCGCGCGTTCTTGACGCCGGCTGCGGCGCCGGGCACACGGCCATGGCATTTGCCTCAATTGCCGACCGCGTCATCGCTTGTGACTTCACCCGGGCGATGCTCGAAGAAGTCGAGACGCTCGCGCGCGAACTGGGCATAAATAATGTTAGCGCGCAACTCGCCGATGTGGACAACTTGCCCTTCTCCAGTCGTAGTTTCGATCTGGTGGTGACCCGCTACAGCGCCCATCACTGGCTGCGTCCGGAGCGCGCGCTGGTCGAATTTCGGCGCCTGCTGAACCCAGATGGCGCCCTGCTCATCAGCGACATCATGGCGCGCGAAGATTATGCCCAGGATACCTTCCTGCAGACGATCGAGCTCCTGCGCGATCCATCGCATGTGCGCGACTATAGAATCTCCGAATGGCGGGCGATGCTGGCGGAGGCGGGTTTCGCGTCTGAGGTCATCATGACCTTCGACTTGACGCTGAATTTCGCCGCCTGGACGCGCCGCATGGCCACGCCGCGTCAAAACGCCGACATGATCAAATCCCTCTTCAATGGCGCATCGGACGATATCAAGCGCGCCTTTCGCACCCCCACTCGCGTGACAAGCGATGACTTTGATTTCATCATCCCCAGCGCCGTCATACGCGGGACAGCCACCCGAAATTAATTCATTTTGAGCTGACCCGTCGCCGCCAAGTACTCCGTGTAGCCACCAAGGTATTCAGTCAGCTGGCCGGCGCGAATCTCGATCAGACGATCCACGGTCTGATCAAGAAAATAGCGATCGTGCGAGACGATCAGCACGGCGCCGTTGAATTCGTCCAGCGCGTCTTCGAGCACCTCTACCGACGGGATATCGAGGTTGTTAGTCGGCTCGTCCAGCAGGAGCAGATTAGGCTGCTGCAGCATCACGCGCGCCAATTGCAGGCGGCTGCGCTCGCCGCCGGAGAGCGTCCGCACCGGCTGGCGCGCCTGTTCATAACTGAAAGCCATACGCAAAAGGAAGTTCACCGCGTTGGATTCGCTGCTGTTTTGCATAGTGCGGATCAAATCCAGCGGACTTTGCTCAAGCCAGGCCTCCAGCGTTTGATGTTCCTGCGAATAGAAGCCGATGCGGATGCTTGGGCCAACGACAATATCTCCCGCGACCGGCTGCAGCTCGCCCAGAATCAGCTGGAGGAGCACCGTCTTGCCGGCGCCGTTTGGTCCGATCAGTCCCACGCGTTCGCCATGTCGCAGCAGCATGCTAGCGTCCAGGAACAGCGGCTCGTCGTCAAAGGCCATCGAAACCCGCTTGAGCTCCAGCGCTTTCTTGCTGCCGCGCCAACCGTCCACCTTGAAATCCATGAGTCGCTGGTCGACGACCTTTTCGATGATCTCGCCGCGTTCTTCCATCTTCTCCAGCATGCGCCGCCTTTGGCGCGCCGCCAACATATGCTTGCGGCTCAACACCTGCTTAGCCCAGCTTTCGAAGCGCTCGATCATCGCTTCAATGCGGGCGATTTCCTTCTGCTGCGTGACATATTGTCGCTCTTGCCGCAGACGGCGCAACTGACGCTCGTTGAGGTAATACGAGTAGTTTCCATGGTAGACCGTCAGCCGGCCGCGCTCCAGCTCGACCGTCTGGCTCGCTATCTCGTCCAGCAGATAGCGGTCATGCGAAATGATGACAACGCTGCCACGGTAATTGAGGATGAACCGTTCCAACTGATTCTTGCCATCCATGTCGAGATGGTTATCCGGCTCATCGAGCAGCAGGATATCGGGCGCGGAGACCGCCAATTGTACCAGCGCCACCATCTTCTTCTGCCCGCCAGACAGCGTATCATTGGGACGGTCGTAATCATCCGCGTCAAACCCCAACATCGCCAGCAGCTCTCGCACATGGCTGCCGTGGCGGCTGCCGTTCATTCGCTCATAGTCGGCAAGCAGCGCCTCGTGCCGCTCCAAGGTTTGGGCGAGCAGCGCCTCATCGCCGTAGACGGCCGGATCGGCCAGTTGCGTTTCGATTTCATTGAGACGCGTCTCAATCGCTGCCAGCTCAGCCGGCTTAATCATGGCCGTTTCTATGAGCGACTGGCCGGATGGCAAGCTAACATCTTGAGCTAAGTGTCCGATCCGTACGCCGGCCTGTATGGCGACGTGTCCATGGTCGGGCTCGACCTCGCCCAGCAACACCTTGAACAGGGTCGACTTGCCCGCGCCATTGGGTCCCACCAGGGCGACCCGGTCGCGATCGCCGATCACCCAGGACAGATCGCGGAATACCTCGCGGCCCGCGTAACTGACGGAAATATTGTTGACGCGCAGAATGTGCATTGTCAGATCGCCGGAGAGACAAATTGCCTGAATCAGCAGGAGCATAGCACAAGTCAGGTCCGCTGAGATGCCCCGCCCTGCCAGCGCCATCCCGCTTGAAGTCGTGTAATATCGATAATAAGGAAAAGGCAGACCTGTTCGATCCAAATGACAAAGAGCGCCTCAGCGATGTTCATTGTTGATGCCCAGCAGAATATCGCTTTCAACGCCCAGCAGTTGGGGCTGGATTATACGCGCTGGGCTTGGCATCAGCGGCACGGAGAATCGGGAGCGAACCAGCCGCCGGCCGTCACCAGCCTGCGCGACAATATGCTCGGGCGAGTAGCGCTTGTATTCGGCAGCCTGCAGGTTCTGTCCGAGTCCACGCTTGGCCTGGCGACGTGGCAGCGATACACCTACCGCACAGCCGCCGACGCTCAGCAGTTGGCGTTGTGGCAGATGGACTACTACCGGCGTCTCGCTGACAACCAGGACCGCATCCGATTGGTCTTGACGCAGTCTGACCTTGCCCAAGTCCTAGAATCCTGGCGCGACGAGAACATCATCGATAAAGGACTGCAGGGCATCGTTGTGAAGATGAAAGGCGCCGAACCAATATCCGAACCAAAGCAGCTCGAAGAGTGGCTCGAGTACGGCGTTCGCATCGTTGCGCCCGCCTGGCGACAAACGCGATACGCGGGTTCCGCGGGATTTGATGACGGGCTGACGCTGTTGGGGTTCGAATTACTAGAAGTCATGGCCGGATTCAATGTCTTGCTCGATATCTCGGCGCTGTCAGAGCGGGCGTCAGCTGAGGCGCTGGAACGATACGAAGGCGCCATAATCGCCAGCCACAGCAACCCGCGCCACTTTTACGACAGTCCACGCTGTCTCTCCGACGATCTCATCCGGCGCCTCGCCGAACGCGATGGGGTGATGGGCATCATGATGTATAATCGGTTTCTGAGGACGGATTGGCATCCTGGAGATCGCAAACGACAGGTCAATGTCAGCCATTGGGTGGATGCGGTCGATCACGTATGTCAGTTAAGCGGCTCGATCGCTCATGTCGGCTTGGGCAGTGATATCGACGGTGGCTATACATATCATTCGCTTCCAAGCGAGATCGATACATCTAGCGATCTCTGGTTGCTGCGCAGAGCGCTGCTCGAGCGCGGATTCGCGGAAGCAGAGGCCGCGGCAATTTTGGGCGGAAACATGCTTCGCAAGTTGAATGAGTCCTTGCCGGACGGATGACCATCTATGTGGCGATTCGCGCAGGTTGGCATAGCCTTAGGCGCCTTGGGCGGCATAATCTGTTTTATGGGCTTGTTCCCTGGCGTTACCGGCGCCGTGCCGACCGTCGGCATTGGCATCGTCCAAGTCGTGATGGTGCTCATCGGCTATACGCTGCTCATCCTCGGCGCCTTGACCTATCTGAAGTTCACCTTCTTTCTGGATGTGCCTGCTACGCTAGTCCAGAACATTGGCACGCGGCTGGCGCTGACCGGCATTCTATTCGCCGCGCTCGCCGGGATGGCAGATATATTAGGTTTTGGCACGCATGTACACGACGACACGAGCGATCTATATTTCGGTCAGCTGCAAATGATTGGCATCATAGCCAGCTTTGGGCTTTCGTCCTTCGGCGTGCTGGTTTACGTACTGGCGGGCGCCAAGGTTGCCAGACTTGCGCCGGTCGAAGCGCTAAGCGAAAGCATCGCCGGGGTCGATGACACGAGCGAAATCCAGCTGCCGGAATTGGACGACGCGCCTTAGCCGGCGTCGGCTATTGACGATCAAGCCGTTGTGACGCTCTGTATTGCTGACCTCAGCCAAAGGAACATCGGTGCGAGACAAAGCGCCTAGACTGCTTTACGTAGTGAATATTCCGCGTTTTTTCCTATCGCATCGACTGCCTCTGGCCTTGGCGGCGCGCGCTGCCGGCTTCGACGTACATGTGGCAACATCGGATTCGGATCGAGCTTCGCTGCGCAAAATCGCTGAATGCGGTTTTCCCTTTCACCCGCTCGCGCTGCGCCAACACGGCATGAATCCGCTGATAGAATTAAAGACGATATTGGCGCTGTGGGCGCTCTACCGCGATCTTCAGCCGAATTTGCTGCATCACGTCAGCATCAAGCCGGTTATCTACGGTGGAATAGCCGCCAGATTGAGCGGCCGCCAATCTATCGTTCAAGCGGTGAGCGGCTTGGGATACGTCTTCGTCAGTCGGAGCGTAAAGGCGAAGCTCGTAAACATGTTAAGCCGGCCCGCATTCAAACTGGCGCTGGGCGGCGAGAAAACCCAAACGATCTTTCAAAACCCGGACGACCGCAAACTCTTCGTTGAGCATGGGCTGGCTGCCAGCCACAAGACGCTGGTGATACGCGGTTCCGGCGTTGACGAAAACGTCTTCCGCCCCTGTGACGAGAATATGAGCGAAGGACCTGTTGTTCTTTTCGCCGGGCGCTTGCTATGGCAGAAAGGCATCGGGGACTTTGTCGAGGTGGCACGTCGGCTGCGCGGAAAAGCGCGCTTTAGGGTGGTGGGCTACGAAGAAAGCACAAGCCCGCTTAATGTCTCCCCCGCTCAACTGAAATCTTGGGAGGCTGAGGGTCTGATCGAATGGCTGGGAGCAAGCGACGACATGCCCGCAGTCTACGCTGACAGCAATATCGTCTGTCTGCCATCTACCTACGGCGAAGGCGTGCCCAAAGTCTTGATCGAAGCGGCATCATGCGCTCGCGCTTGCGTCACCACCGATACCCCAGGCTGTCGCGAAATCGTGCAACATGGCGTCAATGGCATGCTCGTGCCGCCCAATGACATTGACGCGCTGACCCAAGCCGTGCAGCGTCTAATCGAAAATCCCGCCAAACGTAAGAAGATGGGGGCGGCCGGCCGGCAAATCGTTCTTGAGGGCTTCACGCTGCGTCAGGTTGTCAATGAAACGCTAGCGCTGTACAACGCGCTGCTGGAGAGCGATTCACACTAAAGCCTCAAATGCTCAACTGCTGCCAGCTACAGTCGGGCCGCGTTATGCGCCGCGCGCACTGGGTCGGGCAGGCGGAAACGAGTTGTCAGCGACATAACCAGCTGCAGGGCACTATCGAGATCGGCCAGGTGACCAACCGAGATGTATACCGGTTTTACCTTTGCTCTGGTTCGAAGCACGGCGCCAATTTGCTCATCTCGATACAACAAAGGGCTGCTGCTGCCTTTTGTCTGCGCTGGTTCCGTAAACTCGCCAATGAAATGTGTCTTGCCGCAGCCGATCGTCGGACGCCCCAGCCATAAACCCAGGTGCGCGGCAATGCCCATCTTTCGCGGATGTATCTGCCCCATGCCGTCAAAGATAAACGCATCAGGTTCGCAACGCAGCTGACGAAGAGCGTCCAGCACTACGGGTCCCTCACGAAAGGCAAGCAATCCCGGAATATAGGGGAAACTCGTTTCACCGCAGGCGCGGACGATCTCAAGGAGCTCGAGCTGCGGATAGCTCATCACAACGACGGCCGCCCGCGACAGCTTGTGGCGAACGCTGACATCCACGCCAGCGACACTTGTGATGCGGTCGAGCGCAAGCGGCGCATCGCTGATCAGTAGTGGCGCCAGTTTTCGTTGAAGCGCGATTGCCGCCTTGGGAGCAAGATTCCAGTCGTGCAAATGGTCAAACTGCATCTGTTTGTTCAGCAGGCGGCTGGGAAAGTGGCTACATCCCCAGGTATTCGCGGAGTTCGCGAGAACGGGTGGGGTGACGCAATTTGCGCAGGGCTTTCGTTTCAATCTGACGAATGCGTTCGCGCGTCACCCCAAAGAACTGACCGACTTCCTCCAGCGTGTTGTCTTGCCCGTCAAGCAGGCCGAAGCGCAGCTCCAGAACTTGGCGCTCGCGCTCACTCAAGACGCCCAAAGCCGAGCGAATCTGTTCCTTGAGCAATTGCCGGCCGGCGGCATCAACCGGTCCCACCATATTTTCGTCCGGGATGAAATCGCCTAGCATGCTGCTGTCCTCTTGCCCGACAGGCATGTCAAGACTCATCGGCTCCTGGCTGATGCGCATAATCTTGCGCACTTTCTGCGACGCGCGCCGCAATTTCCGATTCAGATCCGGATCCAGCGTTGTACCTTCGCTGTGGTGCTGCTTGATCGCATTGCGGTCTTCGTCATTCAGGAAATCCATTTCCAGGGCGATCTGTTCCGTAACTGGGTCAGCGCCCAGCTTTTGAACGAGGTCGCGCTGGACGCGCATCATGCGATTGATCGTCTCGACCATGTGAACCGGGATACGAATCGTGCGCGCTTGATCGGCAATAGCGCGGCTTATCGCCTGCCTTATCCACCAGGTAGCGTAGGTGCTGAACTTGTAGCCTTTGGTGTGGTCGAACTTGTTGACTGCCCGCAGCAAACCGATATTGCCTTCCTGAATCAAGTCGAGGAAGCTGATGCCACGCCCCATATACCGTTTGGCGACGCTGACAACCAGGCGCAGATTCGCGCGCGTGAGGTCTTCCGATGCTTGGGTGGCGTGCTGCTCAACTTGCTCTTGTTGCTGTTTTGCCAGACTTATCGGATCGATCGTGTCTTCGAGCCAGCTGTCGAATTCTTGTAAGGAAGGCAGTTCATGCGTGCGGCGGAAGAATCGCTGCATTTGCATTTGATGCTCGAAAGGGAACAGAAACAGCGCGTGAATTACCGCGAAAAAGGCCTGCGCGTGTTCCGCCCATTCATCGTCACGGCCCCACTTGCGCTGATTGAGATAGCTGCGAATATACGAGCCCGCATCGCGATCCCAATCGTTGACCGTCTCTTGCACTTCGGCCATGACCTTGAACAGATCGGGCGCGTCCACGTCACGCAGAGCCGCGCTGGCTTGCAGCTTGGCCCAATCGTCGCGCAAACGCCGATACGCGAATCGCTCGACATCCAGAAAGTCTGGTTCCCGTGGTTCCGATGAGCCGTTGTCAAGGCTCATCAACTCGTCGCGCAGCCCCTCCAGATGGCGCTCGGCGGCGATCTGCGTACTCAGCCACATCTCCCGATTGCTATCGAGCAGCGGGACCTGGCCGATCTCTTTGAGGTACATCTTTACCGGATCATCGGACGGGGGCAGGCTGTCCATCACTTCGGACTGCGTATCGTCATTTTCGAGCTCGCTGGTGTCGTAGCCGGAGCTCTCATAACCGGCGCGCCGCGAACCGTCATCCTCCGCCGGTTCATTTTCTTCCTCATCGTCGTAGTCGATGTACGCGCCGATTCGCTTTTCGCCATCTATCTCCATCGTGTAACCCCTGTTCATGAAATCGATGTCTGCTGCCTTGGGAGTGAAACTCGGCTCACCGCTCTGTTGATCCGCGCTTTCGCTCTCATCGAGAGCATGATCTTTGCGTTCAGCTGATCACTCTGCTGCTGATCGCTGTCCCCGCCGGTCTGCGCTTCTTCCTGCAGATACTGCATCTCTATACGTTCATTTTCCAGGCGCGCCAGGCGCAACTGCAGCGCGCGGCTGATCAATTCATCACGCTCACTGTATCTCGATCCACCCTGGAACGGGCGCCTCCTGAATATATCGTTCAAGTCCACTTGAAAGTTGCGTCTAATGGATTGGGACACCACCTCAGGCGCCTCGACGAGCAGCGCTTCATATTCCGGCTGAAGATCCTCGCTAACCACTGATTCAAGATATTCCAGCGGCTCGCGATCGTCTTGCGCCATCGAATCCTGCAGGTACGACATCAACATCCGATACTGGCTCTGTGTGAAATCGTCGACGCCAAGCGCGCAGAGCGGGCCACGCAAGAGTTCGTCATCGCCGCCGGCCAACTCTCGCAGTTCACGATTGACCAGATAGAGCAGATTGGGGTTTTTCAGCAGAAGGCTCATGCAATACGGTTCGATAGCCCGGATGGTCCCTCGGTTGATTCCAGAGGCTGGCGCAGCGCTCGTTGATGGCTCGTCCAATTCGCTCGCTTCCGGTGGGAATGCATCATAATCGTCGCCCCAGTATTCCGGCGGCGGATCCTCCGGCGTCTGCGGCTGAACAGGACGCTCGAGCGATAGCTTGTAGCGCGCCAAGGCCATCAGATCGCGTTCGCTGAAACGAAGACGCCGCGATAGTTTCTGAATGTTGTCCTGCTTGTACAAGTTGTTCTCAGTCGCCGTCAAGATCGGCAAGAGACCCAGCGCCACCGCCTCTCGCTCTTGAACACTCGCGTTGCCGGGGAGCGCAGCAGTCTCCGTATCGATCACATAGTCAGCGACCGCCTGCGCATCAGCGACCAACGAGCGCCATGCCGCCGGCGATTTGCGCAAAAAGTCGTCCGGATCTTTGCCATCAGGCACTTGAAGAATGCGCAAATCAACCGAGAGCCGGCCCGCGAAATCCTGCGACAGTGACTGACGCGCTACGTCAAGGCTGCGGCGAGCGGCGCGCTGCCCCGCATCATCCGAATCAAGCGCCAACACAATCCTGCTGGCGAACCGGGGAGCGATCAGCCGCACCTGCTTCTCGGTCATCGCCGTGCCCATCTGCGCCACAACATTGAGATAGCCCGCCTGATGCGCCTGAATGACATCCATATAGCCTTCGACAACCACCGCTGTGCCACTCTCGCGAATGGCTCGCTTAGCCATATCCAAACCGAATAGCAGACGACTCTTGTCGAAAAGCGCGGATTGCGGCGAATTGATGTACTTGGCGCTTTCGTCCGCGCCAAGCGCGCGACCGCCAAAACCGACGGCCCGCCCTCGCTCATCGCGGATCGGTATCATCAGGCGATTGCGGAAGCGATCATATACGCGTTCATTCTCGTTTTGTACAGCCAGCCCAACCGCAACGATATCAGCATCACTGTAACCGAGACGGCGCAGCGAATTGAGCAGCCAATCCCAGCTTTCGGGCGCGTATCCCAGCTGAAAAACACGAATCGTCTCATCGCTTAAGCCACGCGCTTCGTGAATGTATCTGCGTACGGACGCTGCGTCGCCAGCTTGAAGCCGGCCGTGAAAGAACTCCGCGGCTGAATTGACCAGGCTGCGCAGCGCATCCCGCCGATCGCTTGCGCTCTTCTGTTGCGGCGTCTGAGCCTGCAATTGTACGCCCGCTTCCGCCGCCAATTCGCGCAAGGCTTCCTTGAAGTCCCAGCCATGGATCTTCTGCGCGAAAGTGAAGAGGTCGCCGCCTTCTGAACAAGCGCCGAAACAGTGCCAGCTCTGTCGCTCTGGATTGACCACAAATGAAGGCGTCTTCTCGTTGTGAAAAGGACAGCAAGCCTTGTGGTTGCGCCCAGCCTTCTTCAGCGCGGGAACATGCCGCTGTACGTAGCTGACGATGTCGATACGAGACTTGATCTCATCCGTCACTGACATGATGGAGCTCCTCGATGAGATTGAGCATCAATTATAGAGACGACCAATCGCCTGTGCCAGATATACAGTGTAATGCGGAAGATTTATACGAAGGCGCTCAGCATGACTGGACTATAACCTTTGACGAAAATGGGGGCAATTCGGTGTCAAAATCTTCATGCAATTGACGACGCAAACCCCGTGGCGGAATCGCTAAAAGTTTTCCAGCTCGCTCAAGTCGGCTCTGCCCTGCTGCAGCGCCACGATTCGCTGGAGCAGCGCGATTCGATTGTCGCGCAGCGCAGCATCTTCAGTATGCACCAGGACCTTATCGAAGAAGGCGGTCACAGCCGGCACCATGCTTTCAAAGGCGCTGAGGAAACCGTCGATGTTAGCGGCGGCGCAAAGTTCCGCTGCCGATGACTGGTAGCTGTCATACAGCGACTTTTCCTTTTCTTCGCGCAGAAGCGTCGGAACAAACTCCCGCGCTTCCTCCCCCCGTGTGATGCGCGCGCAGCGGGCGAAGGCATCGAGAATCGCCTCCCAGTCGCCGCGCCTCACCCAGGCATCAAGTTCGCCAACTCCCTGCAGCGCGCGAGCCGGATCATGCGCTTGCTCACGCAAGACCGCATTGATGACATCGCGCCGATATTCGTCGCCCTCGCTCAAAAGATTATCAAGGCGACCGCTCAAGAACCTGATGATATGCTGTTTGACCTTCATGCCGACTTCTAGCGGCTGCCGCGCCGCTACCTGCGCGATCAGCGCGCGCAAGTCGACCGATATGGATTGATCGAGCAGAATCTGAATGATGCCCAAAGCCTGGCGGCGCAATCCGTAAGGGTCCGATGTGGATTTCGGCGCAAGCCCAACCGCGAACAAACCCACCAGGCTGTCGAGTTTGTCGGCAATCGCCAGCAGGCGGCCGGCATCGCTCGCTGGCAGGATGTCGCCGGCGCCGCGCGGCAGCCAATGCTCGAATATCGTCTGAGCAACAGCGGGATCAATACCTTCCCGCAGCGCATACTCGCGCCCCATCACCCCTTGCAGCGATGTCATCTCGACCACCATACTGGTCGCCAAATCGGCTTTGGCGATAGCGGCGGCACGTTGGGCGACATCAATCGTCTCGACTTCGAATCCCAATAGGGCGCCAAGCCCGGCTACCGATCCGGCGACGCGGTCGTTCTTCTCGCGCATCGAGCCAAGCTCCGCTTGAAACGTGAGCGTATCCAAGCGCGGCAAATGGTCTTTCAGCGACTTCTTGCTATCCGCCTGATAAAAGAATCGCGCATCAGAAAAGCGCGCGCGAATAACTTGCTCGTTGCCGCGAATCACTTTATCCAGATGCTCGCTATCGCCATTCCGCAGGCCGATAAACTGGTTCAGCAACTGGCCGCGCCGGTCTTCCACAGCGAAGTACCGCTGATGCTTGCGCATGACCGTGACCAGCACATCACGGGGCAACGCTAGGAATGCTTCGTCGAACTCCCCTCTGAAGGCAGTCGGCGCTTCGACAAGATTGCTCACTTCCGCCAGCAAGGCGTCGTCTTCCGTCACCACACCGTCGAGGGCTGAAGCCAAGTCGCGAACCTGGCGAAGAATCCGCGCCCGACGCTCCTGATAATCCAGCACGATGCCTTGCGCTTCACACAGGCTTTGGTAAGCTGCCGCGCCTTTCAGGCTGACTGCGGGCGAGCCAAGTGGACGCAAGCCGTGAGTCAGATTCCCGCTCGCAACACCAGCGTATTCAAACGGAATCACCGACGCGCCAAACAACGCGACGATCCAGCGAATAGGTCGCGAAAAGGCGACGCCGCTCTCGTTCCAGCGCATCGACTTTCCAAACTTCAAGCCGGCGACAAACTCCGGCAGCGCCCCCGCCAACACTTCTGTCGCGGGCCGACCCTCGCTGCGAATCACAGCGGTCACGTAGCGCCCGCCATCCATCTCCTGAATCCGCAGGTCCGCGACATCGACGCCCTTGCGGCGCGCAAATCCCTGTGCCGCGCGAGTCGGCTGACCGTCGGCGTCATAAGCGCGATCCGCCGGCGGTCCCTTGGCGCTGAATTCTTCATCCGCCTGTCTTGGCGCCACCTCACGCGCGATCACGGCGATCCGCCGAGGGGTGGTGAACACATCGATCCCGGCATGCGCCAATCGCAGCTCATCAAATAAAGCGGGAGCGGCTGCCTTCGCCTGCTTCAACGCAGATGTCACATCGCCAGCCGGCATCTCTTCCAGGCCAATCTCGATCAAGACATCAGACGCCTCGTCGGACGTCGCTGGCATTTCAGCGGTCACCTGCGGCGGCGCGCCTGTCCAGCGGTCGCTCATCTTCATCAAAGGATGGCCCAGCGCTTCTCGCCCCGCGACATACGCTTTGGCGATCGCACGCGTCATCTCGCGCATGCGCCGGAAGTAGTTCGCCCGCTCGGTGACGCCAATCGCACCGCGCGTATCCAGCACATTAAACAGATGACTGCATTTGAGCACATAGTCATAAGCGGCGATAAGCGCATCGCCCTCCAGCGCCTGCGCATACTCACGCTCATAGGTATCGTAGACTGTTTTCAAGGCATCGACATCAGCGACATCAAAGTAGTAGCGGCAGTGCTCGACTTCGTCGCTAAACATCACATCGCCATAATTGACGCCGTCCAGCCAATTGATGTCCCAGGCCGATTCCACCCCCTGGAGCGCCAGTACGATCCGCTCGATGCCGTAGGTGATCTCGACACTGACCGGATCGAGATTCAGGCCGCCCGCTTGCTGGAAATAGGTGAACTGCGTGATCTCCTGCCCGTCCAGCCAGACCTCCCAGCCCAGCCCCCAGGCGCCCAGAGCGGGCGACTCCCAGTTGTCTTCGACGAAGCGGATATCATGCTCGCGCTGATTGATGCCCAGCGCCTCCAGGGACGCCAGATACAGCTCCTGCGGATTGCCCGGATCTGGTTTCAGGATCACTTGATACTGATAGTACTTCTGCATGCGATTGGGGTTTTCGCCGAAGCGACCGTCATCGGGGCGCACGGACGGCTCGACGTAAGCGACGCGCCAGGGTTCCGGTCCCAGCACACGCAAGGTCGTCGCCGGATTGCCCGTCCCCGCCCCAACTTGCACATTGTATGGCTCCCAGATGAGGCAGTCCTGCGCCGCCCAGTATTCATGCAGCTTCAATATGACCTGCTGGAAAGTCAGAGGAGATGCCATTCAGCTTCCTGACCATTGATTCAGTAGATAATCACGCGGACATTATAGGAGCGTTGGCGTTAAATAACGAGGGCGGCGCGGGCGCAAAGCGCAGGTGACGAGCGAGGCTCTTCCGGCAGAAAGACGAATCTCAGCATTGCCGCTGCTGCGTCACAGAATCGACGCTTACTCGCTGCTTTCCGCAATCGCTTCGCTTTCCGCCGCAGGCGCTTTAACCAGGTCGGCGCGGCTGAGGTCATTGAAAGCGTTGAACACCGTATCGCGCACCAAGACGTAATACTCGGCGTCTGAGGCTTTGAGCACGACGCCATCTTCCAGTTCAGCACCGAAGGACAAGGCGTGAGTCGCTTCCATGTACACCGGTTCGGCTAGATCTGTTTCGCCCTCGGAAGCTGCTTCCGCGCTTTCTGCCGGCTCGCCATCGTCTTCCGCAGCAAGCGGCTCTTCCAATTCGACGAGTTCGCGGTATCGCACCTGAACCGTGACCTGGGGTTCAGCCAGTTCATATTCGTCCAGCGCTTCCAGCCCAAGCGGCTCCAGCAAACGAATCGCCGCCGCATTGCGCAAGATGATGGGCATCTTCGTATCTTCGAAGGCCTCGTCTTCCAGCAAATCAGTGTAGGTCAGGCTATCGCCGTCGCGGACAAATCTAAAGCTGCCGGCTGCGTTCTGGACGGTAATCTCCAGCACATCGTCTTGCGGCACATTCACGTAGCTCGAATCAACCCAGGTCGATATCTGCGTTGAGAGCTCCCAGGAGTTGAGGCCCAGGCCAAGGTAGACATTATCCTCGCCGGCTCGCCGCACGTACACCGTGTCAGCGCCACCGCTGCCGCCGAGATAAAGCACAGCGCTCGCATCGCCGCTTTCGAGATTGATCCGCCGCCGGAAGTCATTATCCTGGACCTCAAGCCGGGCGAAATTCGCCGGATTCGTCGCCAGCAAACGCCGCGTATCCATGCCCGCGATCTTGTCGAGAATCGCTTCGACTTTATCACCATCTACCGGGAAGTCATCCGCGCCGGGCAGAACCCAGCCATCATCGCGCCGCGCGACCGTTATTTCGTTGTCAAGGTCGTCGGTGAATACCATGCGATCGATATCAGCGGCGGTCATGCCGGCCAGGATCGGCTCAAGCGGGCGCGCTTCAGTGCCGGAAGAGGTAAGGACCGAGATTGCCAGCAGGACAAGCTGAACCAGCAAAAGGACGAGGAGCAGAACATTGCCGCGGCGCAACATTACGCACCTCCTTTCTCGAGTGTCGCGTCCGGATCACCGGCGACGCTTTCGTCATTCAAGGTCTCGTGATCGCCATGCGGCGGGATCAATTTAATCGGCTGTTCGGCCCGGCGCTGAATTTGCCAGACGCCGGCGATCAAGAGCAAGCCGATGATGGCGACCGCGTAATTGATCAGCACCCAGCGGTCTTGCGCTTCCTGGCTGATGGCGGGCAAGATTCGCGCCACGCTGCCGCGGCTGCGAATGGAGGCCAGCGAAACATCCTCCGTGAACCAGTCGATCGCGTTGGCAATCAGCTGCAGATTGCTGAGGAAACGGTCGCCCGCGAAGTTCGCTGAAATCTGATAAACCGTATCATTGACGAACTCGGAACTGCCGAGGACGATCATGCGCGTGTTGTCAGGCGAGCGCTCGATTAGGCCGATTGGCTCGCTCGGCGCATCCTCAACGCCCGCCGCGGCATCCGCCTCCCCCGTTTCAAAAGGCGACGGCTTGTCGATAAAGTAGCTGCTGAACGAAGCCTCGACCGCAACCGCCAAGGGGAAGGACGACAATTCGTCACTGACGGCGAATCCGAACTCGGGATAAAGCGCCAGATCCGGCTGCGGATCCGCCACCGAAGTCTCCCAAGACGCGTCGCTTGAGCGAATCAGGGTGGTGACGTCAGCATCGGTCAGGCTCGATTCGTCGACCGTGACCGGCGATGCCCAGCTCATAGTCACAAGTGGCAAGCTGTTAACCACGGGGTTGTCGGCATCCAACCCGTTCGGCCGTACATCGATAAAGAACGGGTAATCAAGCGCCTGAATTTCGGTGACAATCATGTCGCCAACATCGCGCTGCGTCTGCATCGGGAAAGGCGCGTTCTGGTAATCCATTACCAGGCTGTCGCCGATGATGATGCCGTAACGCTCGAGCAGGCCTTCAATGCCGTCTTTGTTCGGGTCGAGCAGCAGCGTCCCGGCGTAGGCATCAATGCCCAGCCGATAGTGCCCGGCGGCGGCCACAAGCGAGCCCCCGCGCATGATGAATTGATCAATCGCGTAACGCTGCGCATCAGTCAAGCTGTGAGGCGACATCAATACCAGCACATCCACGTCGGCCGCAATCCGCCCCTCTTCCAGGGTCACACGCCGCAGCTCATACGATTCGCGCAGCGTCCCTTCCAGGATGCTGTATTGCTGCAGGCTCGGCATTGGCTGCCCGAACTGATCAGCCACCTGCGCCGGCGGCGTCCACAAGCCAATCACCTTGAGGAATCCGGACGACGATCGTTTCAGCGCCGCTTCAATGGCGCTGCGGATCTCCGCCTGGCTCAGATCGCCTGAAGGATAGATGACCTGAATCTCACCGCCCACCTCGACAACCAGATGCAGATAGAAGGCATCTGCCGAAAAGAAGCTCGTCGGCACTGCCTGAATCTGGTAGCGGTCGAATAGCTCCTCTTCGCTGATGCCAGAATCTGGCGCGGACATATCAACTACGACAAAGTCCACTCTGCCCGGGTTGGCTTCGGCGATCTCCGCCGTCACCTCTTGCATCGTCCCGCTGACCTCCGCCATCGTCTGTGGCAATGTCGCGGATGAAAGGTAAAGCGTCAACTTCGCCGGTTCAGCGAGCGAGGCGAGCACGGCTTCGAGGCTTTGGAAGCCATAGACGACGCGCTGGATATTGCTCGTCAAATCATATTCCAAATTGCGCAGGCGCACCTCGATGCCCAGCGGCGTATCGACCACCTCGATGACCTCGGAGAAATTGAGCGCCGCGCTCTGATCGCCATAGGCGATCAACACATCGAAATAGACATTAACCAGAGAAAGGCCGCCACGATCATTCACTTGCAATGGCGTCGGGCGAATGCCATGGATCTGATTCGCCTCGCGCTCCATCTCCGGATCCGTCAGTGGATCGACGAACTCCAATTGCAGCCTGCCGTTTGAAGCCAACTCATATTCGCGCAGCGTGTCTTTGATGCGCGGCACCAAGGGCGACAGCAGCGGATGGCTCAGCTCGCTGAAATAGCCGCGTATGAGCAGCGGCTCCTGCAAACCGGCCAGCAGATTCCTGGTCACATCGGACAAGCTGTATTCACTGTGCTGCGTCAGGTCGAGCCGGGCGGCCTTCGCCGGCGCGATCAGCATGTTAAAAACGAGCAGATTCAGCCCAATCAACGCGAGACCCACACCGCCATTGACCCGATGCGCGCGCAGATGAGCGCCGCGGCTCCAGCGCTTGCTATCCAGCGACAGGATATTGAGCGCCAGAAAAAAGATGGCCAGCGAGACATAATAGACCAGGTCGCGCAGGTCGATGACGCCGCGCTCGATGCTCTCGAAGCGGCTGCCAGTGCCAAACTGACGCAACAGATCGCCGGCCCCCGCGCCGAACAAGTCGGTGACGACCGGCGAGCCGATGGCCTGCAGCAGCCCGCAGATGAATGCCGTGCCAATCAGCGCCACCAGCTGATTGTCTGTCCGTGAGGAAACGAAGAGACCGACAGCGATATAACTCGAGGCGAGCAGCAGCGCCGCCAGATAACCGCCGATGACTGGTCCCCAATCGAGATTGCCCAGCGACTGCACCGTCAGCGGCAGGAAGAGCGTCAGCCCCAGCGCCAAAGCCACCAGGGTCAATGCCGACAGAAACTTGCCGGCCACCAATTCGCTCAGGCGCACCGGCATTGTCAGCAGCACTTGCAGATTGCCGCTTTCTTCCTCGCGGCTCCACTGGTGCATCGTCAGCGCCGCTACCAGCAGAATCATCAGCAGCGGCATCCATTCGAATAGCGCTCGCACATCAGCGACGCCGCGCGCGAAAAATGAATCCACCCAGAAAAAGACAAAAAGCGTCAGCACCAGGAATACGCCGACGAAGATCAGCGCCATCGGCGATCCGAAATAGAGTTTCAGCTCCTTGCCCGCAATCGAAAGAATCTTCTTCATCACCACCCCCTAGGCCGTGGTCGCCAACTGATTGAAGAAGGTTTCAAGTGTGACCGTATCACGGCGCAGTTCACGCAAGAGCCAGCTTTTTTCGCGCGCAATGGCGTAGATGCCAGGCGTAATATCGGCCGAGCTGGTGATGCGATAAGCCGGATAATCATCGGCTGAACGAGTCAGCTGAACTTGCGAGATGCCCGCCAGCGATGCGAGCGCCGGCGCAACTTCTTCATCATCTTTCTCGAGGACCAGCGTGGCGTCATTGCTCATACTCAAATCGCGCAGGCTTTGATCGGCTCTCACCTCGCCGTTGATGATGATGATCACGCGGTCGCAAATCGCTTCGACCTCGGACAGGATATGCGACGAAAACAGGATGGTGCTCTCCCGCGCCAGCGACTTGATCAAGGCGCGAATCTCGACGATCTGCGTCGGATCCAAGCCAACCGTCGGTTCATCCAGTATTAGAAACGGCGGCTTGTGCAGGATCGCCTGCGCCAGACCCACCCGCTGCCGCAGCCCCTTGCTCAACGACGCGATCGGTCGCGTCATATAGTCTTGCAGCCCGGCGCCGTAGACCGCGTCCGAGAGCAGCGGAATGAAATCAGAGGGCTGTATATCGCGCAGCTCCGCGACCATCGCGAGATAAGCCTGAACCGAGAGCTCAGGATAGAGCGGCGTATTCTCCGACAAATAGCCGATCTTCGCTTGCACCGCATGCAGATCGGAAAGGACGTCCTTCCCGTCAATCTCAACCAGTCCCTCATCCGGATGCAGGAAGCCCGTGATGATCTTGATCGCGGTCGACTTGCCGGCGCCATTGGGGCCCAACAGACCAACGATCTCGCCCGGCTGTATATCGAAGCTGACGCCATGCAGCGCGCGAATGCTGCCATAGCTCTTGGCGATGTTTTGCACGTGGATCATCGGCCAACTCCTTTCTTCTCGGCGAAGTGAAAAAGCTCCCCTTACCGCGTCGCCAGATTTGACCGCCATGATAGAAATTGGGCGAGAAAAATCTATACGAAATTTTTTAACGAATTGTAAAATCCCGCTGATTCAAGCGGAAAGGATTTCGACCCGCGTTTCCCGCAGAACCCGTAAGTAATGATCGTAGGGAAACTGCGCGCCACCCGCGTACAAGGCGTTGACCGTCCCGGCGGCCACGCCGCAGCGCAGCGCCTCCGCCAAATCTTTCCCGTCCGCTACCGCTGTGACGATTCCCGCGTGCAGGCAATCGCCACTGGCGATCGGATCGACCGGCTGAATCGCCGGCGGCCTTCCCTTGACTATCAAGCGGTCCGTCACTAGCAGCGCGCCATCCGCGCCCAGCGACACGACAACAATTTTGATGCCCTCGGCAATCAAGCTACCCGCAGCCGAAATGATATCGCCAGTCCTGCGAAGCCTTATTCCCAGCGCCGCGGCAATCTCCTCCCGATTGACCTTGATGGCGTAGGGTCTCGCCCGAATGGCATTTTCCAGGGCGGCTTTGCTGCTATCGACCCATACCCTGGCGCCGATAGCATTCAACCTCGATATCAATTTGGCCGGGGCGTCAGCCGGCGCGCCCAAAGGGACACTGCCGCACAGACAGACCGTGTTCACATCGTCGCGCCCCGCGACGCGACAGATGTCAGCGGCCAGCGCCGTCCAGTCCGCTGGCGCGATGAGTCCGGATTCGTTGATCACGGTCGACAGGCCATCTTGGTTTGCGATAATGGTGCAAGTTCGCGTCTCGCCATCAAAGCGAGTCCACTCGGCCTCATACCCGTCTTCAGCCACCATCGCGGCAACCATACGTCCTGCGTGCCCGCCGAGCAAGCCCATCACCAGCGGCCTCCCGCCAAGAATCTTAACCGCGCGCGCGACATTCAATCCTTTGCCGCCCGGCACGGCAATGCCTTTGCTAATCCGCGAAATATGGCCGATAGCGAAATCCGGCACGACCATTGTACGATCCAAGGCGGCGTTGGGCGTGACACAAATGATTGTCTCAGCTTTCATGCTGGCGTCCTGTCACAACTGCGCTAATCGAAACTTACACCAGGCGGCTTGACTCATCAAGACGACGCTTTCCCGACGCTGACGCCGCGGCCGGCGCCTCGATGTGTACAAGCCTGTGATCGTCAGTCGATTCGAGACCAACAAGTCCAGTCTACTGCGCGATATTCGAAGCGACCTGACCATCAGCTGGTGGGTGGAAGGCGCAGTCTGGCTGGACATCGCCCTGCCACTCGGCTTTGAGACCACGCGCGAGTCGCTTGCGGGAGACGAAGGGGAGATCATCATTGAAGGGGCGCCACCTACACCGTGCAGCATGTGCCCGTATTGGCGAACGGCGTCAACGAGGATGAAGATTGGCTGCAAGTGGAGTTAGCCTGTGGCGAACGTGGTTGGGGCTTCCAGAGCAACTTCCGCTGCCACGCCCTCTTCACGCCGACCAATACAGCGACCGCCACCCTGACGCCAACGAAGACAGCCAGCGTCGCGCCGACATTGACAGCCGAAGAGCCTTAGCGCGCCGGCACCTGTTTAGGTCTGCGGCTCGCTCGTCTCCGGTGTATGCCGCTGCGCGCAACTTGCGATCGGGTAGCCCTCGCTTTCCCAATATTCAATGCCGCCAATCATCTCTTTCACAGCGTAACCAAGTTGCGACAGTTTGAGCGCAGCCTTTGTCGAGCCGTTGCAGCCCGGTCCCCAGCAGTAGACCACAAATAGGGTGTCATCGGGAAATTCGCTCATCCGCTTCTGAGTGATTCGGCTGTGCGGCAGACTTATCGCGCCGATCACATGCTTCCGCTCGTAATCCTCAGAACTGCGGACATCCAGCACGACGAAGCGGTTCACGCCATTCTCCATATCGACATAGACATCCGCTGGATCAGTTTCACAGCGCAATTTGTCAGCGAAGAATTGGATCGCCCGGCTATCAGCAGCTGCCGGAAATGCGGATACTTGCGATTTGTATTCCAGTTGCATATTCTTGATTCTCCGTTCACCTGCTGCTGGCACGATGATAAGCAAAGAACTCAGTTCAGCTAGCGCTGATATCCCGCACGGCGTTGGCAAAGATTCCGAAAGCCGGTCATGAAACTTCACCAACCGCGCGTTTCAGCGCCGTGATCGACCAAGCGAGCATCGCCGGCGCTGGGCGGCAATTGGCTCTCTCGTCCTCTTCCGTCAGCGCTCACACCAAGGCGGCACGAGCGCTAATGATGGACACCGCTTCCGCCTAAACGCATCTCTAAATCATAGAACAGTCCAATCAAGCTCGCAATTGTCACGCCGAATTCGCTGGCGTATAATGGCGCATTCAGTCGGAGCGAGTACCAAGGAAGCCTTCAGATCAATGAGCAAACGACCGCCTGTCTATCCTTTCACCGCCATTGTCGGCCAAGACATGATGAAGCTCGCCCTCATTCTTAACGCCATCGACATGCGTATCGGCGGCGTTTTGATTCGCGGCGAACGCGGCACCGGCAAGTCCACCGCGGCCCGCGCCTTGGCCGCCCTGCTGCCCGAGATCGATGTCATATCCGACTCGCCCTTCAACGATGATCCCTTTCGCCACGAATCCTGGTCCGATTTCGCGCGGGCTAAATACGAAGACTGCGAAGAAATTCCAACGACGCGCCGGCGCATCAGCTTCATCGATCTGCCGGTCAGCGCCACTGAAGATCGCGTGGTCGGCACGCTCGATATCGAAAAAGCGATCCAGTTCGGCGAGCGGCACTTCGACACCGGCGTCCTGGCCAATGCCAACCGAGGCATTCTATACGTCGACGAAATCAATCTGCTCGATGACCATATCGTCGATCTGCTGCTCGATAGCGCTGCCATGGGCGTCAACATAGTCGAGCGCGAAGGCATCAGCTTCAGCCATCCCGCGCGTTTCATCCTGGTCGGCACGATGAACCCGGAAGAAGGCGACCTGCGCCCGCAGCTGCTGGACCGCTTCGCCCTCTCTGTCGATGTGACCGGCATCAAAGACGCCGCCGACCGCATCGAGATTCTCGAACGACATATCGCCTATGAAAATGACCCGCTTGTCTTTAAGGCGGAATGGGACCCGGTTGACGCAGCGCTCTCCGACCGAATTGCCGCCGCTCGCGAGATCATCGATGACGTCAGCCATACCACGAAGGATCTGCGCGTCATCGCCAGCATCACCAGCGATCTGCGCATTGACGGGCATCGCGCCGATCTCGTTATTCTAAAGGCGGCCCGGGCGCACGCGGCTTACGAGGGACGCGCCGCCATTAACGACCGTGACATCACGATCGCGATCCGCCTGACCATCCCGCATCGCCTGAAGCGCGGTCCTTTCAACGATGCGCAAGCCGATCTCAACGCGGTCGAATCAGCCGTCGATGAGAAGCGGCAAGAAATCGGCGAAGGCGAAGAAGCGGGGGAATTCACGGAAAACAGCGACGAGCAGGCGGCGCAGACTAAAAAAAAAGTGAGTCTGTAAGCGGCGAAGGCGAGCCGCAAGATCAAGAACTCGGGCAGACAGAAGCCGCCCCCCAAGATGTCTTCCCCACTTCGGACGCGCGCTGGTGGGAAGGCGGGCAGCAGGTCCAATCCAAAGCCGAATTCGAAACGCGCAAACTCAATACCCAGCTCGACCGCATGACGCGTCGCCAATCGGGACGGCGCTCAACCACGCGCACCGATCGAAAACGCGGGCGCTACGTTCGCGCCAGGCAAGCGGGCGAAAAGCCGCGCGATATCGCCTTTGACGCTACCCTGCGCGCCGCCGCCCCTTTCCAAATTGAGCGCGACGAGCAGAAGCAAGAAACGGGCATGGCTTATGCCCTGCGCAAGACCGACCTGCAAGAAAAAGTCCGCGTCCGTAAAGCCGCCAACCTGATCATGTTCACCGTCGACGCCTCCTGGAGCATGGCCGTCTCCGAGCGCATGCAGGCGACCAAAGGCGCCATCATGTCCCTGCTGACCGATGCCTACCAACGGCGTGATCGAGTCGGCTTAGTCGTCTTTCAAAAGGATCGCGCCTCGCTGGTCCTGCCACCGACGAATTCGGTGGTGCTGGCCAAAGAAGCGATGGCTGATATCCCGGTTGGCGGCAAGACGCCGCTCTCGGCCGGGCTCCTACTGACCTACGAAGCGGTCATGCGCGAGAAGAATCTGAATCCCGATGTCATGCCCATGATGATCCTGCTGACCGATGGCGCTGGCAACGTGTCCATCAGCGACTCGGTCTCGCCGCAGGACGAAGCGCATTCCATCGCGCGCAAAATACACGAAGCCGATATTCGCACGGTGACCATTAACATGGAGCACGTCGCCTTTGATCAAGGCCTAGCGCAGCGACTCGCCGATCAGCTTGGCGGTCCCTGCTACACGCTGGCGCAGATCCGCGCTGACAGCCTCTTAGACACGGTGCGGGCGGAAATGGATAAAATGTAGAAATAAGGAAACGGCACGAGATTTCCTTCTCGCGCCATTTAAGTGGTGATGTGTTGTTATTCGCTGAACTGCGTTATGCGTCTTTGCGTCCTGACTGCGAAGCTCTTGTCTGAGATTTGCGCGATGATAGCTGCCGGATTATCAGCCAGAGTACCGCAACGAAGGTCGCAATGGTCGCCAGGATCGATAGTTCAGTCGTGTACGGTCAGGCATTACGTCCTCCTTAAGCGTCTTGGGAAGATGTTAGGTTCAGAAACATGCAAAGTTATGTCTAAGCACTCGCATCCTCCTTTCAAATTATCTGTGTCTCTATCTTCATCATAAGTGAAAAAACTTGGCATGCCTATTAAATTCATATATATGCACAATCCCTTCTTACAAAATATAGGTGTTTTGCACTATGATTCTGTACTTGAAATTTCGAGAGTGTCTGTCGCAAGCGCGCTCAAAAGCCAGTAAAATATATTCGTATTAATTGAGAGTAGGATTATGAGCCGAATACAGATTCTTAAGCTCTCCGGCACGCCCTACCAAATGGGCTTTGCCCACGGCGCGCGCTTCCACGACGAAATCCACCTGTTCACAGAAGAGCGCGTTCGCCTCTGCCAGGAGATTGAATGGACGGGCCGCCAACTGTCGCGTGATGCCGTCATTGCGCTGGCGGAAGCCTGTGTGGCCGAACATCAAGCCTACGCGCCCGAGCTCATGGAAGAAGTTAAGGGCATCGCCGACGCGACCAATCTGACCCTGGCTGAGCTGGTCATCAACAATGGCTTCACCGATTTTATCGACACAATCTACAGCTTGGGCGACATCACCGTTCCCGCAGTCACACCGCCGCTGGTTTCCGACAATTGCACCGCCTTCATGGTGCCTGCCAGCCAAAGCGCCACGGGAGCAGCCTTCTTCGGTCAAACCTGGGATATGCACGCTTCCGCCACGCCCTATGTCATTTTGATCCATGGACAGCCGGATGACGCGCCGAGCTTCCTGACCTTCACCGTGACCGGCTGCCTTGGCATGATCGGCCTGAACAGCGCCGGCATCAGCGTAGGCGTCAACAATCTGATGGCGACCGATGGCCAAATCGGTGTCACCTGGCCCTTCGTCGTGCGCAAGATACTGCAGCAGCGCGATCTCGACGCCGCGCTGGAATGCCTGACCGGCGCCAAGCTCGCGGGCGCGCACAATTACATGCTGATGGACGGGCTTGGCCGCGGTTATGAAGTCGAGGCGATGTCCACGACGCACCACATTCACGAACTCGCTGATGAGACGATCAGCCACACCAATCACTGCCTGATTCAGAAGAATCTCGATGTGGCGCGCGAACGGCCCCCGTCCTCGCAAAACAGCTCGGAGAATCGCCTGCGCCGCGCGCAGGAACTCTTGGCGAAGGACGGCATCACCATTGACGATCTGATGGCCTTGACGCGAGACGAAGTGGCGATCTGCACGCGACCGCAACCGCCGACGCACGTCGAAAGCTGCGGCGCCGCCATCATGTGTCCATCAACGGGGGACTTCTGGTCGGTTTGGGGTATTCCCGCCGACAACGAATACGAGCATTTCGTGATTTGATCCCCTGCAAGTTCGCCACCCAGACCGCTTCTTCGCACCGTCTATGCCGATAGCGAAAACCTAAACCCGCTAACCATCCCCTAATGCCAAATCAACGGACTGAATCCGGTTCATCTGAGTGGTGAATCATATTGAATATGTATTATTTAGACAGTATGTACGAATTAACTAGACAATTTTCCCGCATGGTGTACAATGTAGGTGAAGGAATGACGCAGGAGCGAATACATGAACATCGGCATCCCCCAAGAAATCAAGGTCGAAGAGCATCGCGTAGCGAGTCCGCCGTCGGGTGTGCGCGAATTTGTCAAACGCGGTCATGCCGTCTTCGTCGAAAGCGATGCGGGCTTGAGCAGCGGCTTCACGGATGAAGAATATATCGGCGCCGGCGCCACCATCATGGATTCGGCCGAAGCCCTTTGGAAGACAGCGGACATGATCATCAAGGTCAAGGAGCCGCAGGCGAGCGAATACCGCTACCTGCGTCCTAATCTGATTCTCTTCACCTACCTCCACCTGGCGGCTGACGAGAAACTCACCCTGGCTATGCTCGAAAGCGGGGTTACTGGCATCGCCTATGAAACCGTCGAGGATGATCAGGGAGGGCTTCCCCTATTGGAGCCGATGAGCGAAGTTGCCGGGCGTATGGCGGCGCAGGTCGTGTCGCACTATCTCGAAAAACATCAGGGCGGGCGCGGTGTATTGATGGGCGGCGTGCCCGGCGTCGCGGCCGCGCACGTTGTCATCCTGGGCGCGGGCACAGTGGGCACGAACGCGGCCAAAATCGCGCTGGGCATGGGCGCGCGCGTCACGCTGCTCGACATCGATCTGGATCGCTTGCGCTACTTGGACGATATCCTGGACGGCAACCTGACTACCTTGTATTCGAATCACATCAATATCGCCAGATCCATCCAGACGGCCGACGCGCTGATTGGCTCCGTGCTGATTACTGGCGCGCGCGCGCCCATGCTGGTCACGCGTGATATGCTCCCGTCGATGCCGAGGGGCAGCGTCATCGTCGACGTCGCCGTCGATCAAGGCGGCTGCGTAGAAACAACGCGCCCGACAACCCATAGCGATCCCACTTTTGTCATTGATGGCGTCTTGCATTATGGCGTAAGCAACATGCCGGGCGCCGTGCCGCGAACATCGAGTCTGGCGCTGGCAAACGCGACCCTGCCCTACGCCTATCAACTCGCCACCAGGGGCGCGGCCGATGCCTTGCGGAGTGATAGCGCCCTGCTCAAGGGACTCAATACCGCGGCCGGGCGCTGTACCCATCCCGCTGTCGCCGAGACCTTCGGGCTCGAATACGTGGAGGCTGAGCTCGCGCTGAATTACTTGACCACCGACGCTTTGCTGCCGCTCTGATTCCCGTGCACAGTCAGTGAGCCTCAACCGATATTCCGGCGCGGATCTGTCTACATCCGCAGCCCGAACTCTGTTACATTAGAGGCCTTGGACCACATATTCGACTTGGCGAACGGGCAGCTATGAAACATTCGCGGAAACGTCTCGCCTTGGCAGCAGGCACGATAGTCAGCGCTATCTTTCTCGTACTGGCCTTTCGCGGTTTGCAGCCGGATAAATTCTGGAGCAGCCTCGCTGTGGTCAGCCTGCCCTGGCTGCTGGCTGCCATGCTGATCTATTTCGCGGCGGTGGTCGTCATTGCCTTGCGCTGGCAATTCTTGCTTCGCGCCCTGAAGTTCGTCCCGCTGCCTGCGCTCACAAAGCTCGTGTTCATCGGCTACATGGGCAACAACGTCTATCCGCTGCGCGCGGGCGACGCGCTGCGAATCGTTCTCCTGCGCCGCAACTACAGCGTGCCCCTTTTGCGCTCCACCACCATCGTCGCGATTGAGCGAATGTTCGACGGCTGTGTCATGCTGAGCTTCGTGCTGTTCAGCCTGCTGCTCATCGAAGTCGAAGCGAGCGAAGTTGAAACGATCGTCAGCATTTCGGCGCCAGTTTTCGCCGGCGCCATGTTAGTCGCGCTCGCGCTGGCCGCCAAACCAAACCTCCTGCGCCGCGCCACATATCTTGCCTTAAAGATACTGCCACATCGAATCGGGGCGCTGATCAGCGGATACGCCGAAGAAATCATCGCTGGGCTTGAAGGATTGCGCAGCCCCGTCCATCTCTTTGGCGCTGTCATGAGTTCATTTATTACTTGGGCAATTGAAGCGGCCACCTACTTGTTCGTCATGCGCGCCTTCGACCTGGAATTGAATTACGCGGTTGCCCTGCTAATTGTAGGTGCTGTCAATCTGGCGGGGCTGATACCCGCCTCGCCCGGTCAGGTTGGCGTGAACGAGTTCGTCGTCATCAGCATACTGACGGCCTTGGGCATCGCCGCGCCGCTCGCCGCCGCCTACGCCGTCGTCGTCCACATTGCGATCTGGCTGCCGATCACGATAGCGGGTTTTGCGCTGCTGCTGAAACAAGGCTTGGGTTGGGCGGATATCGGCCGGGCAACGGACATCGAAAGCGCGGAATCGTTAAAAGCCGAAGCCAGTTAGAC